>CACYWZ010000023.1 GCA_902778325.1 uncultured Spirochaetaceae bacterium | reverse complement strand
AAAACCGCAGCGGTCTCTTTCGTGATGCGGTCATGCTGCTTGCCGGAGCTCTGGCTGCCTCCAGCTGGTTCGTGCTGGCAAAGAGCCATTCCTATGTACATCATCATCTGAACGGAGTGCTGTTTTATTTACCCTTTATGCAGATCTCCGTGTATATTTTGGTGAAACAGCTGCTGCGCCGTTTGGCGGTTGCCGGGAAAACGAGCGAAAGCCGACTGTCGGATCTTTTGGGCACTTGGCTCACTGGCGCAGCGCTGGAGGAGGGCGAGGAAAATCATGCACACCTTCGATAAGATCGTGATCGGCGCCGGCCTGTACGGGCTGTACAGCGCGCTGCGCTGCGGCGAGCGGGGGCAGCGGGTGCTGGTGCTGGAGTGCGATCCCGAACCCTTCATGCGCGCCAGCTACATCAACCAGGCGCGGGTACATATGGGCTACCATTATCCCAGAAGCTTTGCCACGGCCATCAAAAGCGCCCATTACTTTGACCGCTTCTGTCAGAACTACGGCTTTTGCAATCTGACGGAATTCGACCAGGTCTATGCGACCGCGTCCCATTTCAGCTGGACGAACGCGGCGGAGTTCAAACGTTTCTGCGCTTCGGCGGAAATCCGCTGCGATGCGCTCGACCCGGAGCGGTATTTCCAGGCCGGCACCTGCGACGGAGCCTTCCTCACGAAGGAATACGCTTTTGACGCACAAAAAAACTAAATAAAAACTTACAATCATTTATATGAACAATATTGGCTGAAGCTAGTTCTTGCTTTATGATCTGCAAATCTTTTAAGTGTTTCAAGAAATATATTCCACTGATTGACTTTGCTGGAATACGCAGAATTTTTATATTACCGTCGTATTCTGTTTGCAAATGAGAAATCTCTTCGCCTGCGGTTATTACAGTAATGCTGTGTCCTTTGGCGGAAAAGTAATCTGCAAGTTTTTTTATGTAGATTTCAACTCCGCCAATGTGTGGCAGATAGATTTTTGTCGTATAGATTATGTTCACAGTAGCTCCTTTTTGAAAAATAATTGCATAGCAAAGAAAAATTTATTTGTTTTATAAAATAAAAATCTCTTTCTGTTGTTTGTTGAAAATAAGAAGTCCTGATAAAATAAAAATTCCTGAAAGTGAATAAGTGTTTATTAAATCAAGCGTAAGCCCATACAGCGTAAGAAAAATTGCAAACATAAATAATTCGTTTTGCTTTTTAAAAAAAGAATAAAACAATGATTTTGCAAATAAAAAAATCAAAAATCCGATATAAAAAGTAAGTCCCGTAAAGCCGTAATTAGAAAAAGTTGCCATATAAATATTTTCAAGTGAATATTTTCCGCCTGTACCAGAAATATCGCCAATTCCAAAGACGAATCCGTATTTTGGGAATGTATTTAACAATCGTGAAAGTTGAGCTTCGCGACCGCGGAAACTGTCAGAATTTATGGAATTAGAATTATGAAATATGTATTTTACGATTACAGAAGAGATTTCTGTAATTCTTTTTTGAACAAACTCCAGCAAAAGTTTTGTTTCTTTCGTATTAAAAAAAGTTAAAAATATAAAAACACAGATTACAAGAATTACAAAAAATGGTAATGCAAATTTTCTGTTTTTTTTATTAAAAAGTCCGATTGCAAGAATTGTAAACATTATAAAATTTGCAGTAGCACACATTGTAAGGAGAGAGGCAATTATATAGATTGAGAAAAAAAAGAAATTCTTGATTTTTGTAAATGGGTGAAAATATAGTAGCACTATAGATGCTGCAACATATTCCGCTGCTATCATAGAGGGGTTTCCTAAAGAAACTCTAAATTGGAAATACATATGATTTAATAAAAAGGGACAACAAAAATAGAAAAATCCTGAAGAAAAAAACAAAACAACAACAGCATTAAGAAATAGTTTTACAAAAACTGTACAATTTTTTCCTGTAACATTTTCTAAATTATAAAAAATTAAGAAAATAAAAATAGGACGACAATACCAATAAATGCCATTGAAAACAGAAATTATGGAAGTCTCAGAATCTCCAAGTATTATATTTGCAATACATATATATACAGCTATTGGGAAAAACAAAAACAGAAAAAATAAGAATTTTGGAAAAGATGTTTTTCGTTTTGTAAAAAATAAAATAAAAAGACCTGCAAATAGAAAACTATCTCGAAAGAGAGAAATTATGGAACCAATTATATGAGGAATTGCAAGTCCCATTCTTGCATTATCAAAAACAATAAAAAATACTAGAAATTTTGAAATTAAAAAATAAATATTGCTTAAATTCAAACTAGCTGCAGAAATCTTTCTCATTGTTCCAAAATCTCAATCCATTGTCTAAGAATATTTTGTTTACAAAATTTTTTGCTCTCTTTTTTTGCACCAATAGATAATTTTTGTTGCAATTCAAAATCACTCAAAAATTGCTTCATTCTTTCAATAAAAAGTTCTTGGTCATGAATTGGAACGATAAAACCGCTTTTTGAATCTGCAATTATATCCGACGGTCCTGTTGTAGTATCGTAAGAAATTGCAGGCAATGCACATTCACTGGCTTCTATCAAAACCATTGGAAGTCCCTCAAAGTTTGAAGTCATCAAAAGGCAAGCGGAATTCTCAATTTCAGTTTGAATATCATTAGAAATCAAAGACCAATTTATTCTGCTTTCAAGATTTTCAGATTTTATAAATTTTTCAAAATCATTTTTGTATTCGCCATTTCCTATGACTCTAAAATTCCAATCAGAATTCATTTTGCAAAATTTCTTTATAACCTTGCAAAAATCAAAAAATCCCTTTTGCTTAGACAGTCTACCTACAAATAAAAAACGCTTGTTATGAAGCTCAGGAGTCTTTCTGAACTCCATATTTGTAAAGTTGTAAATTGTTTTTGTGTTCAGATTTAGTTGTTTATATTTTTCAAAATCCTTATTTGTAAGAATTACAACTTGACTTAAATTTTTGAAAAGAAGCTTTCTTAATATTTTCTGATAAAACGGAGTGCCATCATAGCAAAAATGTTCCCAGCCGATTGTTTTTGCTTTTAATTTTGGACTGCAATAAGACAATACAAGATTGCAAATAATTCCAACTCCGATAATTACATCGAATGAATCAAAAAAATCTGCGTGATTTTTTATGTATTTGATATAATCAAATTTTGTGAAAAAATTTATTTTTCGTCGTAGAATTTTTGCTTCAATAAAATCAATTTTTGAATCAAGCATATAAATTGTGCTTTTTTGTGAAGAATCAAAAGAAACAATCGTAATATCGTAAGAACAGGAAAGTTCATTTGCAAGATTACAAAGCATACGCTCTCCTCCTCCATTGTACGAATAATCTTTTGATAAAAAACAGACTTTCATTCTCAAACTCCCAAAATTATGTTTTTTATAAAGCAGAGTATTTTCGTTTTTTTGTCCACTGACAAAATTCGCTCATCATCGTTTATTGCACGGTTCAAACAAAAGAATGTGCTGTCAATTCCATTAGCAAGCATAGCTTTATGCAACCGCATTGCCTGCTGTGTCACTTGTGTTTATGTGAAGGATTTTCATCTGTAAACCATTGCTTTATTAATAGTTAGAGTTTATATTTCAATCTTTTACTAGCTAAAAGTTTTTATTTTACTTACGCCTACTACGAACATTGAAGAATTTTCGCAAAGGCTGATGGATAATCATATCATGAGTTGGGTCGAGAGTTGAATCTCCCATAAAAGTAAAAGCCATACGTTGTCCACTATTTCCAATAACACCCCATGCATACATTTTTTCAAGAAACGTTATAAGTTTATTCTTTTTGAAAAAATCAGAAACATAATCATATATTTCACTTTTTTTATTAACAAGTTTCTGTAAATACTGAAAAGTAAAAGGAACTTCAATTCCTGTCAAAAATTGTTTTATTGCTTCTAAATCTCTTGAACCAGGAAATGCAAGTTTAAGTTCTTCTGCTATTTCATTCCATGTAGCTGATGAATAGTCGCGCATTATTCTATCAAAAGCTTCCTTTGTGACAGAAAGACTTTCCCCTGTATATGATTGTAATAAAGACATCATTCGTATTATATCTCTTGGACGTTGCCAAGTAAGACCAAGTATATATTTTTGAATATCAATATCATCATTTATTTTCAAAGGAAAATACTTTTCCCATACATTTTCAGTTTTCTCAAATCCCAGTTCCTGTTCAGAGGCCTGTATTTTGTTCTCTATAAGTTTTAAGAGCGGACTATCATGGTAATCTCCACCTTGGTGATACCAATCAATTTTTATTCCCCTGTCCTCAATGCACTTGTTGATTTCCATACCAGCTGCATTAATATTATCAACGACATCACTACGAATTGAAGCTATAATCTTTATTTCAAACCCACGTTCTTTTGAAATTTCATTCATTTTTTCTACTGCAAGAATCAGGTCTCGTACAATTTTTATATCCCTATTGAATTCTTTTTTTGAAACTACAGACAGCTCAAGTTCATCAAAAAAAATATACACTGGCGTCCGATCATATTGTAAACTTTTAAACAAGCTAATTATCTTTTTTGCAGTTCGAGTAAAATCTACTTGATGTGTTCTTTCGTCAAAACCAATTTCGCCCTCAATTTCTGCTAAAAACCCTTTTTCTGAAGAAATGCTTAACAAAGCCCTTCCATGCTTCAATGTAGGAACAATTCTATCTCTTTTATCGGCATATAGAACCTTCAAAAGTTTTTGAAGAATATTAAAATTCCTATCATCCTTAAAAACAGCATATTCTCCACTAGTGTACTCAGAAACAATACAATTAACTATATAAGCACACCATGCTTCAACATAAGACATATTTGAATCAGTCGGTAAATTTTCTATGGTATTATCATCTTTATTTGACGATTGAATAAGACTTGCTTTTTCAGTAGAATCAAATTCTGACTTAAAACGAATAAAAACAATTAGATTCTGAGGCTCCTCGTTTTTCTTACATTTTAGATACTGCAAAAAAGCGGTTTTACCAGTCCCTTTTCTTCCGCAAATATAATACAGTTTTCCATCAAGGAAATCATTAATTCTATATCGATCATATTGCAAAAATGATGTCATATAAAGTTCATCACCAAAATCCTGTAATTCATGCCTTGCATCGATTTTTCCAAATTTTATATCTTTAAACAATAAATCAGACATGATAACACCTCTCTATTTTTGATTTTTTTCTCTACTCGTTTTGATTCAAGAATCTTTCCAGACACCACAACTGCCATTTCTGATTGCCAGTGAATTTTGCCATATCAAGATTGTCCTTGAACTCAAGGCGACTTACGCTACGCCTTTCCAGTCTGCAAGGAATAAATCTTAGACTTTATACCGTGAATATTAAATTCAGTATCCAACCGCTTGGAAACAGATTCAACTCCGCCACCTGCATCGATATTTACACAGAGAATAGCTATCATTTTTTATGGCTCCATAAATTTTTTGCATCGCGAAATCAAATTTGTTTTCAATGCAATATATGAGTGTTTTATAACAGGATTACATACATCAATATTTTGAGAATTCTCAAAATTCCCTTTATTCGTATAAATAACATTAAACAATTCAAGGATGCCATCCAAACGGCATGTTGAAACTTCAGATGAATTCTTTTCATGAATATACAAAACAGGAGTTTCAAAACCAGTACATGGCAATGCACAATGAATACGAGAAGTGACTACAAGTTTTGCATTAACATACTTTCGTAATAATTTATCTGCTTCTGCAAAATAAAAATTCTCAGACTTGTTACCTTTGTATTGCTGTTGTATATATTCAGCAGAAAGTAATACATCTTTTGAAAAAATTTTTGAGTATTGCAGTATAAATGCTGCACTGCGATAAATATTTTCCAAAGAAAAATATTTATACTTTTTTTTGCATATCGTAAAAATGCATTTAAAGTGAAATAATGAAAATAGGAAAACCTTTACAATATATAACAGATCTCTCCTGCCACTATAAACAACAGGGTCAACAAAATATATATTGCCTGAAAGATTATCTCGTTTATAAGTTTCGCCAAGTGTCAACGTCAAACAACCAGAAAAATACGCATTCACTCCCTTGCCTTTAAGCAGTTGCTCTGTGTAATGGTCACGGCAGCCAATAGGTTCATGCAGCTTTAGCCATTGAATAGTTTTTTCTGAAAGCATTTTGTCCTTTGCAAGCGTGTTGATGTGGAATGCAACAAGTAAGGGGGCAATATTCTCTGATGGCGGAAAATTTTCAGGGCGGTGCATATACCAGCCATTCATAATCAATTTTACTTTTTCGCCGTCATATTCATTGAGATGTTCGCGGTTTATATAAACATACGGTTCTTTCAAAAATTGGCTGGCAGCAATGCTCTGTATGTAGTCGCCAATATTTATGCCTTCTCCTTTTACAGGTTCATAAACTAACAATGCATTTTTCATTTTCTATATTCTCCTATTACAAAAGATAGTCTTGTTCTGCGAATAATAAGCGTCAACAAGAGTGCTAAAGTGCCAAATGCAAAAAAATTAATCAGCACTATAAATAAAGGATTACAATGACTCCAAAAGGTAAAACTGATATACACTAAAGGAGAATGAAACAAATAGATTCCAAAACTATTTCTGCTAATAAAATCTGTTACGATATTGTTTCTATCAGGAACAAGTACAAAAAGTGCAAACAATAAGCCTAAAGAACACAGTGCAGATAAAAAATAATTAAAAAGCAGGATACCTATAATTGAACAAACAATTCCTATAACAGATGCTAGCATTAAAAAATTTTTTCCCCCTTAAGTACTTTCTTATATTTCAATCTCACTTACCATCAGACCAAGACAAAACCAAATAAAATTCTTGCAGAAACCAAGAAAATCAAATCTCGCAGAAACAATAAACATAATCACAGCAATACTAATTAGCAATATCAGACGCAATGATTTTTTGGGAATTATGTTAAACACTTTTAGCAACAAAAAAGAAAATACAAAACATAAAAACAAACTGTATAAATACCAGAGATGCCCATTGTCACTACCAAGAAGTAGACTTTTGAACAATATAGAAGCAATTTCCTTATTTTGATAGTATGGATATTTTAAAATCAATCGAATGGGTAAAAGCCAAAAAAGAGAACAACAAGCATATGGAAGCAATAACCTAAGAGTCTTTTTGTATAAGAGTGTTTTAAAAGATAAACATAGGCAGTCTTTACGAAACAGGAAACCTGCAAGAAAGAAAAATAAAGGCATTTGTATAAGATTTATCCACTTTTTTATGCCATCTAATACAGGAACTGTATATGGTGATTCATAGAGATTCCACTGCGATGAATATAAAATGATACTGTGACCAAAAACAACTAAAAAAATAGCAATAGCCCTTAACACATCAAGTTTTTTTATTCTTTCACTCATTTTTTTCTCCCTAAAAATTTTTCTTTTATTTTTATGCGCTCGGATTTTTCTAGGCCTAAAAGAAAAAAGACAATACCTGTAAATAAAACTGATACTATGCACGAAGTAAAAAATGACAAGTTTTTTCCCCAGACAAATTGTTTTATTGCAAATACAGCTAAAAAAGAACAGATTCCACCAAAAAGGCACGGAAGAAATTTCTTAAATACAAACCCTACTAATGAAAGCTGCATACAATACGCCACATATATAAATCGAAAAATAGTTATTACAAAATCTAAAATGATTTTTACAACGAAAACGACAGCAACATTTCTTCCCTGCATAAGTAAAATAACATCAACAGGTAGATTCAAAAGCATCAAGATGCTTACAATAATTTGGTAATTCTTAATTTTACCAAAAGCCTGTACAGCCATCCAAAGCGGTCCATTAATCACACCAATCAAGGAATCGATCAAAAGCAGTTTCACAAACAGAGAACTGTATTCAGGCGGATTTTTTAGCCACATAGAGAGAACAAAATCAATATTGACGAATAGTGGCACAACAATAAACATCTGTAAAAAGAAAGAAAGAATTATCATTCGTTTCAAAAAATGAAAAAATTCTTCTTTTTTTCCTTCTGCCCATAGTTTTACAATTTGAGGATTAAATGCAGTCTGAAAATTGCTAATAAAACTATTAACTGCAACATTCACTTGATTGCTAATACCGCTCGCAGCATTTATAATAACATTTGTAAAAATATTGATGATAATATTTGATCCCTGCGTACAAGCAACGCTCGCCGTTCCGCCTAGTAAACTCCAACCTGAAAAAGACAATAATTCTTGTATGAGTTTCTTGTCATGTGGAAATAAAAAATGCGCATGAAAAGCAATAGTACAGTATATTTTATAGACAAGTAAAATAATAGCAGAAATTGCACATATCAAAAAAGAATACAAAATCAAAGAATCTACATTGAAAAATGAGATGCAAAAGACGATTCCCAACTTCAAGACAACTTCAAATACACTTATTCCCGCATAAAATTGCATATTCTCATATGCGATAATAAGTGCATTGTAAGGAATACGCAAAATTGAAAATACAGCTGTAAGAACTGTAAACTGATAAACAAAAAACACAGCGTCATGTCGCTCTATTGGAATATTTAACTTACTTTGAACAAACCACAGTCCTATGCTTTCTGCGATTACAACAAAAAGAAAAGCTACAAGCAAGTGAATTATAAGGCTTGCACTATATATTTTTTGAGTCTTTGAAAAATCATTCTCGCCCAAGGAATAATTCAAAAATCGCTGTGTACCTTGTGCCATTGCATTATTTACAAATGAAAACAATACAACCACGCCCGCCACGACATTGTAAATCCCATAATCTTCTGCACCGAGTACATTCAGCACGACACGCACGGTATAGAGCGATACCGCCATTATGAGTATCTGGCGGAAATAGAGCATAAGTGTGTTTCTAGCAATTCTTCGTGTATCACTCATATTATTTGACAATTTGCACAATCGAAAAATTCTTTCTTATAATTCTCATTGCAAACGATACAAGCCCAAGTTGCCGCTTTATTCGTTTAAAAGAAAAATCCTGAAACAACCGAAAAAGCCACTCCAAGCGATGACGAATCATAAAATTTGGTGCACGTTTTATATTTCCGCTCCAAAAATCAATAGAACCGCCATTGCCGAAAATAACCTTTGCGTTAAGTTTGTCTTTGTTCTTCAAAATCCAACACTCTTGTTTAGGCGCACCAAGACACACTATTAAAATATCTGTATGGGCTTCGTTTATCAAAGAAACAATCTCTTCGTCAGACTTAGATTCATAGCCGTTTAACCTGCCACAAATCACAATATTTGGATAATCAACTTGAATCTTTTCAGCAGCCTTTGCATTATTTTCTTCGCTAGCACCGTAAAGAAAAACATGGATTTTGCGTTCATTTGGTAAATAGCTGAAAAAGTCCGTGCCTGTGTAGCGGTCTTTTGCGTTGTAATTTGTTCTAAGAACAGCATTTATCGCAAGTAAAAGCCCATTACCGTCGATGAAATTGTATTGTGTTTGATACAAATACCACATCATAAACGGATTCTTTTCTGCTTGCAAAAATATTTCAGGATTCACAAAAGAGATAATATGCTGCTCATTCCCAGAAAGAACTTGTGAAAAATAGCTTTTTATATCGTCAAGAGAACATGGAACAGAACAAGGCATTTTGTTAACCGAATATGTCTTTATATCCATAAAATCACCCAATCCTCTCCCAGCCCAAAGCATCTTCGCACACCATCTCATCATCGAAGTCATAGACAACACGCATATCAATTCCATCTTTGTCAGCCATATCTTCGTATTTATCGATAACAGATTTTCTGATGATATCTTCGCTTGTAGTCTCAGAAGTTGTGCATATATAAAGAATAATTTGCTTTGCCTTCAGCTCTGTAATGCAATTTGTAATTGCATATTCAAGCAAAATCTCATCAACACCATTTGGAAACAGTGTTATTTCACGCTCTAGCCACTCGTCCGTAATGAGCCTTTCGTACATCTGAGAAAACTTTTTCTGCTGGAAACCTTCTTTTGCAGCACCGCAAAGAAATGCAAATTGAGACAAATTAAACCTTAAATCAAATGAATGTTTGAATACGTCAATTGATATATTCAAAATAAATATATGTAGACTGATGTATTTTGTCAAGAGTAAAATATTTCAATTGATATATAATCTGGCTATGAAATCATTTAAGGAAAACCTGCGCAGTGAGTTAGATTTTCAAGGCTTGACCGTAAAAGAACTTTCTGCAAAAACAGGAATTATAAAAGGCACTCTTGATAATTATTTAGGAATGCGAGCGTCTATTCCTCCTGCCGATGTTGCAGTGAAAATTGCGCAGGCTTTGAATGTTTCTGTTGAATATCTTGTGACAGGAGAAGAGTCGCTGAGAACGCGGGATGCGACAAAAGTTGTGTTCAAAAACACACTCCAAGAAGATTTGAACTCTATTCCGAAAAATCTGCAAATCATTCTAAAAGATTTAATCCATACCACCGCAAGCACATTGCGACAATCATAGCCTTTTTTCACTCGCACTTGACTAAAGTAAGCGCTTTTGCTAGTATTCAAAGCATATTTAGCCCGGATGGTGGAATTGGTAGACACGCTAGGTTCAGGTCCTAGAACCCGCAAGGGTGTGCAAGTTCAAGTCTTGTTCCGGGCATTTTTTATGAAATGCAAAAGAGAGGTTTTAGCGCCTCTCTTTTTTTATGCCCTTGCAAAGCTATTCGATGTTTTCCCAGTGGTTCTTTGCTGAATACTTAATTTTCAAATAAACGCGGCTGGAGTCTGTGTCAAAAAAGCCCGGTGCATAAGGCTTCATATAAAGAACATAATTGCCAGGTGTAAGATAAAGAGCGAACTGGTCTTTTTTCATGTTGTCGCTCCTGTAATACACGTTGACAGTGTTCCCTGCTTCCCATTTCCAGTAATCGACTTCGTTGAAAAGGTTGATGTTCAAGCCGTATCCGTTGCTCTTGATTGAAAAGTAGTCATATTCAGGCTCATCAACAGAGAACTGGATAATTTTTTTCTCTGAGCAGCCCAAAACAAAAGACTCGTCCTTGAAAACGTTTATTGCATTCGCTTGCTCTTCCCATTCACGCTGTTGAGCCTTCCTTTTAGCCTCCTCTTTTAGAGCACTTTCATATTGTTTCTCATATTCTTTTTTCGCTCTTTCAACAAAAGAATAAAAATAAGAATCTTTGCTGTGTGTATAACGGATTGCCTCAAGAGCGTCTATCCGTTTTTTCAAACTTTCACTGGTTGTATAATAGCCGTCTGCGTATTCAAGCTTAGGCATGTTCTTTTCTAATTCATCGAATTCCATCATATCCCTCAAAAAGGAAGTTCCTTTTGATTCTGGAAAGTCTTGTATGAACTTTTCTGGTTTTCCTTTGTCCCAGAAGCAGAAGCCGCTTACTAGTGCATCAATAAAGCGGAGTGGCTCAAGATACTTTGACTTTGGGTATTTATTTTGAAAATATTCGACGTTTATAGCGTTTACATTTTCCACATTAAACATTTCAATCATTGTCAAATAATCCGCGTATTCAGCAAAAACGGACTTTTTAAAAGTGCTCAAAAAATCTTTCAGTTTCTCTTCTTGCTCTTTTTTGCCGGAAGTCAGCAAGTCTTGAAATGCGAGCGCTTCCTTGTCCTTTGGATTATTCTCCAAATATGTTTTGAGAAGCTCTTTTGCTTCTCTTTTGGCGGCAAAATCCAAATAATCAAAATTATTTGGATTAGACTGCTTTACAAGCATTTCTATAACGCTTTCGATTTTGTTCACGGCATTTTCTTCAAGCGACTTTGCAATCTCTTTCTTCTCTTTGTTGAAAATATCGCAGGAGCAAAGCATCATTGCAATCACTGCTAAAACTAATGCGAAATGTAATTTCTTCATATCTTCCTTCTGTATAAAATTTGTATTTTGCTGTCTCAGCACTGCATTGGCGTTTTTAATTCGAAATTGGCTTCTGCAACACTGCGGCAATCAATTTTTGATTCGAAATTGCTTCCTGCAAGTTGCGGCAGTCAATTTTCAATTCGAAATTGCTTCCTGCAGAGTGAAGCAGTCAATTTTTAATCCGAAATTGACCGCCGCAACAGTGAAGAAGCTGATTTTGAAAAATTATTTGTAATACTGTTTGATTTTCTCTTTGAGAGCCTTCAAACTTTCAAGAAGTTCTCCCTTTTTCAGCATGGTATCGTCTGAAATCACGATGCTTTGCGCCTTTTTGTTTCCTTCTTGGAATGTGAGCCATGTATCGCCCGTTTCGCACTGCGTTTTTGATTTGAATGTGTAAAGTTTCTTGAGTTTGCCGCTCGAACTTTCGTAAAGCGTCTGTGTTGTCTCTCCGTCAAGGCTTGTGTTTTTCGTGAGAACGCGCTTTTTGCTCACCGAAAAACTTGGATATTTGCCTTCATTCTCTGAAAAATACGCCACCTTCTCAAACTTTTTCGACTTTGGATTGAAGCGGATGAAATCGAAATAACTTCCCGTCGGCATTGGATATTCTGATGCGCGTGAGACGATTTCCTTCGCGCCATCTGCGTCAAAGTCGATAAGTCCAAACATATTGTCATAAGCCCTTGTTTCGAGCGATTGCGTCTCTTCAAGATTGCCGTTTTTCCCTTTTTTCAAGAACACAAGGTTCACGCTTCCGTCATAAGTGTCTGCGTAAGTCTTTACTTTCACGATGTATGTGTCTTTTCCACCTTTGACTTCGAACTCAGAAAGCGATTCTTCACTGACTGCATCTCCAACAGATTTGAATGAAGATGTTGCGTCAAAGTTCGAGTGGTCGCCGTAAAGTGAAGTCAAAAGTGATGTGAGTTCGTTGTCTTTTGAATCGACTTTGACGTCAATCCAGTTTTCTTCGATGTATTCTCTCGTTATCGTATACGTAATGTTGCTGCGACTTGCCGAAAAAATGCCGAGCGTGCTGTCATTTGTGTAGATGTAATATTCTCCCTCTGAAAGATATGGCGTTTCATTGCCTGCTTTCAGTGTGAACTCGTAACTTGTGCTGTTGTTTTCCCAGCCCCAGCCAAGAAGTTCTTTGCCTCTGTTGTAATCGCGAAGATATATGTCGTTTGTGATACACCACTGAACGCTGTTGCCGTTGCTAGAGGCGTGAACTGTGACGCTCAGCGTGTTTTCTCCGACGTAAAACGGTATTGCGATGTTGGAATTCGCCGAAAGAACTTCTCGTCCGTTAGCGACAACTTCGCTTCGGCTTGTCATTGTCTTCTGGCGTTCTGTGTGGACGGTGCTTTCGTCTTTTTTGCTCTTTGCGCTAATCTGCGTTATCGCAAGAAGCGAAAAAAGGGCGCAAAAAAGAAGGCTTTTTGCTTTTTTCATAAGAAACTCCTTGAAAATGTGTGTGAATATAAAAAAACGCCCGTACAATGCGCTTTCGTTTGCGCTCTTGTACTGGCGTCTTGGTTGAGAATTGAGATATCTTTAGCTATTATGCTATTTCGCTGTTCGCTGTTCGCTGTTCGCTGTTCGCTGTTCGCTGTTCGCTGTTCGCTTGTGATTATGAGAGGCGAGGTGAGTGTGTCAAGTGCTTTTGAAAAACTTTTGCTCATGTCTTTGAGTATATTTGATTTACATTCGTTTTGCAATAATTTTAAGCAAACCACATTTTCATTTTTTTGCAACGATTACCATTGTTTTGGCGCTCTGGTCGTAAGGTGTGAGAGCAAAGCCTCCGTACACTTCCGCGCTTGAAAAACCTATTGAAATCAGTTTGTCACGAAGCTCTGCGGCTGAATAAAGGCGTTGCACAAACTCATGCTCGATTTTTGAGCCGTCTTTGTCGTCAATCAAAATCCATTTTGACAAAAGCCCTTCCCATGCTCCGACAACTTCAAAATGAGTGAGCACTGTTTTTCCTGCACGCTCAAACCATTCGCCTTCCGTGAAGTATTTGACTGCAATTTCACGACTGATGCACTCAAGAATAAACGTTCCGCCTTTTTTCAGTGAGCGAAAGACGCTTTCGAGGATTTTTGTGTCATCGCTTATTTTGTCGCAATACCCGAACGAGTTGTAAATATTAACAGCGAAGTCAAATTGATTGTCATAACCCGAAAACGCCCTCATATCGCAATTGATAAGATTGAGGTTAACGCCTTCATCGTCAGCTGTTTCTTTTGCGGCGTCCAAAAACGGCTGAGTGATATCGACGCCTGTAACGTCCAAGCCCAAAAGTGCGAGTTCCACAGAAATGCGTCCTAGCGCGCAACACACATCAAGCGCTTTGTCGCCTTTTTTTGCACCAGATATATTTATGCATGCCTCTGCAATTCCTTTTGCTTCTGCCCAGTGCTGACTGTCGAACATAATAGGCCCGTAATTCACCCAAAAATCGCTGTTTTCAAACCATTCGCTCATAAACTTTTCTCCAAAACAAATAAAAAAAAGGCCTGCTTTTATAGCAGACCTTAATACTAGAAGTCGGGATGACAGGATTTGAACCTGCGACATCCTGGTCCCAAACCAGACGCGCTACCAGCTGCGCTACATCCCGATTAATATGGAGCCTGACGGGATCGAACCGCCGACAGCCTGGGTGTAAACCAGGTACTCGTACCAGCTGAGTTAAGGCTCCAGTTAGTTATTAGTGCAACTTGTTTTGTTTTCAACTCACTTGTGCGCTAACGAATAAGAATATAGCATAGACGAAAAAAAATGTCTAGAGGGTTTTATATTTTTTTTGAAAAAAAAAACAAAAAAACTTTTTTGCTCCTTTTTTTATACTAGGCATACTTTATTTGCTGTGGTATATTCTCGCTATGAAGCACAAAATAGCGTTTTATTTGTTTTTTATCAGTATTATTTTTATTTGCGAAAATGTTTTTGCCAATGCACAGATTTCGCTTTTCACCGAAGAAAAAATCAAGGATTTTCTCACAGTCAGAATAGAACTAAAGAGCGCAAAAGATGATGAGGCGCTAAAAAGAATTGATGAAATTGAAAAAGAGGTCTTTGCGGAACTTGAGAAAAATGCTGTCGATTTTGAGCAGGAGAGATTGATACTCGAAAGTTTTTACTTTATGGAAAAATATGAGCATGCTCTTAATCCTAATGAAAACCGAGACCTTCTTCGACGTGAAATGAAGACGCTTATGAAAAAGTGTTTTGATTGCCTAGACAGTCGAGGGGAAGAGGCGAGCAAATGGCTTTACAATGTCTGCGGTGATGTAACTTCTTACTATATGACGCGCTCTGTTAAGGCTACGTTTTTCTATGGCCTGAAAGTGAAGACAATGTACGAAAAGGCTGTTTTGCTAGACGCGACTCTCCCGACGGCGAACGTCAGTCTTGGCAACTGGTTTTTCTATGCGCCACGCATTTTTGGAGGCGGCAAGGATAAGGCTCGCGATTGTTATTGTGCTGCTCTAAAAGGCTCAACGACGGAGGGCGAAAAATACATTGCGTATCAAGCGCTTTCGCAGCTTTATTTTGAAGAGAACAATATGAGCCTTTGCGCTTTCAATTTTGACAAAGCGCGCTCTCTTAATATTGGTGAAAAGGAACTTGACCTTATGAAGCGGTGTAATGACGCTGGTTATTCGCTTTTTCAGTACAGGCGAAACAGAGCGGGAATTGACGAGAAAATCCCTGAAGAGTACAAAGACGCTGAAGACAAGTGATTTTGCTATCAATAATTTTGCCGCTTTTAGAAATTAGCGAAACCTTAAAATGCAATTTTGCCGTTTTAAGATTTCGCTAAATTTGAAAAAATGTCTTTTTGACATTTAAGGATAGATGAGAAGATGGGAATTCGTGAAAAAATTGAAGGAACTTATGAAGGCGAAATCATCGAAAAACTTGATTTGGTCTACAAGAAAATCGCACAAGAGCAAAAAGAATGGAGAGATGCTTGTGGTTTTGACTGTGTGGAAGGCTGCGGAAAGTGTTGCGTGAACTTTGAGCCAGATATTCTTGAAAGCGAGGCGCTTTATCTTGCCTCTTGGATGTTGGACAACAAGAGGGAAACAGCTGAGAAAATCATTGACGGAACGTTTATTCCTGCTCGAACGGGTGCGGAAAACGGTTGCATTTTGTTTGATGAAGTCTCGCCTTATCATTGCACTGTTTACAATGGTCGCTGCTGCATTTGCCGCTTGTTTGGCTACAGTGGAGACCGTGGCAAAGACGGAAAAAAGAGATTCAAGCCTTGCAAGTTTTATCCAGAAGAAAAAAAAGCGCTTCCTTTTGAGCGAAGGCAATATAGCGAAGAAGAAATGCTTTCAAAGTTTTCAAACACTGCTCCTGTGATGAGCGATAGCATGGAGCAGGTCGTGACGATTACACCTGACAATACAGAAACAAAGCCTCTGAGAGAAGCTCTCCCAGAGGCGATAAAAAGGCTTTTGTTCCTGTCGCAGTTTTCAACTGCTTGCTAAAATAATCTTATGAGAGACACGGGGTTTTGTGCTGTCATCAAGTGGTGAGAGCCAGCCTCGCGGCTTCTTGCGATTGCAACTTCGGTGATGTCGTAGCGACAGCCGATTTTTTTTGCAGCAAAGATTGCCTCTGTAAGAGTTTCAGTTGTTACCGCAGATATCAATATTTTGCAATCTTTGTTTTTCTTTCTTATGTATTTTATGATTTCAAAAAGGTTTCCGTCAGAACCGCCGATAAAAACAGCGTTAGGGCAGGGAAGTCCCTTTAGTGCGCTCGGTGCTTCTCCTTCTATGAGCGTGATTTTATCACTAGAATGAAACTTTGCGATGTTCTTTCTTGTGATTTGTGCTGCTTCTGGATTTTTTTCAATCGCAAAGACTTTGCAATATGCGCAAACGGCAAGCTCAACGCTCACGCTTCCGCTTCCGCTTCCGATGTCAAAAACAACATCGCCGTATTTTGGATTTAGCTTTGACAAGAGAACGGCTCTGACTTCGCTTTTTGTCATCGGAACGACTTTCTCTCCTGTGCTTCTTATAAAAGCCGTGTCATCAATGCCGCTTAGCGTTCTGTCGGCTTCATCAAGATATGTTCCGCGCTCGACAAGAACTACCGAAAGCGACTTGAATGATTGTCCCAAAAACTCTTCGGCGCTTCCTCTGTAGATTTTCTCGTCCTTGTACGACAATTTTTCTCCGATTACGACTGGCAAATCGCCAAGTTCTTCCATGCAAAGGCGGCTTATTACGACATCAGCGCTGATTTTTCCGCCTGTCAAAAAGAAAACGCCCTTGTAGTCGTGAGGAGATTGCACTGAAAATGCCTTTCTCACAGTGCCTGCGATGTCGCAATCAATTCCGTGGGCGCTCTTCAAACACCAATCTTGCCACGATTGGTGCATTTTTGCTGCAAGATACTGCGAACTTGTGATTCCTGGAACAACTTCAACGTTGTATCCGTTTTTTTCAAGAATTGGCAAAAGTTTTTTTGAGCCACTATAAAAGCCTGTGTCGCCAGAGAAAACAACGCAAGGAGGAAACGTTGCAGATTTCGCTTCAACAGAGGTTTGCCATTTTTCAAGGATTTCAAGGATTTGCTCAGGGTTTATGCTTTGCTTCCAAAGCCCGTGAACTGTGTCAGGCATGCTGTCAAGGACTCTCTTTGAGCCGATTAACAGCGGTGATTTTTCAAGATGGCGATAAGAAGCGACAGTCAGAGTGTCCCAATTTCCCATTCCAATTCCAACAAGAATGCATTTTTTTGCAGGAATTACCTTGCCGTTTGACATAGCGCGCCTCCGTTTTATAATTTTTCCAGAATCTCATTTTCAGTATAAGTTTGCGCCGCTTTTTCTTCAGGCGGTTTAATCATCAGCGTTATAGCGCCTACAGCCTTCGCAGCCTTTATTTTTTCAAAAAAGCCGCCTTGCTCTCCGCTTTCTTTTGTAACAAGAATCTTTATGTCAAACTCTCGAAATAGCGCTTCGTTGAGCGCTTGTGAAAAAGGTCCTTGCATTGCGATTATATGGCTTGATGGAAGTCCGATGCTCTTGCATTTTTCGATGGAAGACAGCGAAGGCAAGACTCTGACCCAAACGCGACTGGCAAAGTTAGGAATCGCTGAAAAAAAAGCGATTTCTTTGCTGCCTGTTGAAATAAAGATGTTGCCTTCAGAATAACACGGTTCTTTTGTATCTGCAAGAAAATTGCAAAGAGACTTCACAGATGAAAACTCTCGGCTGTTTGCAAGAAGGTCGTTGCACGAAAAGCACACGTTCCGCTTTAGCCTGTAATACGGAATATCAAGACTTTCGCATGCACAAAGAATGTTTTGGCTTGCAAGTGGCGCAAATGGATGTGTCGCGTCTATGACAGCGAAAAAGTCATTTTTTTCAAGAAGGTCTTTCATCTCTTTTTCATCAAGCCTTCCCGTAAGAATCCTTGCGCGCTCTGCTGGGATTTCCTCTCCAAAAGAGGCGTTTTTCAAGTCTTCTTCGCCATAAGACGTTGCGACACTCGCCGTAACGTCAAAGCCTTTTTTCAGCGCAGAGAAAAAAAATTCTCTCCCTTCTGTTGTGCCTGCAAAAACGAGGAGTTTCTTTGAATGATTTTTATCGCTATAGCTCATATTTTTTCTCGTAACCGCGAGGAGTCACGACGAACTCTTGTTGTCCGATAATGACTTTCTTTGTCACCTCGTTTCCGATGAAAGCGGTGCAAAACATATCGAGCGTAGTGTTTTTTAACTCGCCTAGAGTCAGAATATGCTTCTCTTCGCCATCTCTTCCGATGTTTCTGACATAGGCGCACACTGTGTTTTCGCTCAACTCTGAAAGCAGAATCTCGCAGGCATTTTTTAGCGCATTCGGTCTTTTCTTGCTCTGCGGATTGTAGAGCGCAATGCAAAAACCAGCCTGAGCGGCAAGGCGAAGACGCTTTTCTATCACATCTTGCTTCGTCAGTGCGTCGCTAAGCGAGATAACAGCAAAATCGTGCGAAAGCGGCGCGCCAAGAACAGCGCCTCCGCTCTGCGCTGCCGTAATTCCCGCAACGACTTCGACTTCCACGTCTGGATATGATTGCAAAAGTTCTATTGCGGGGCTTGCCATTCCAAAAACGCCAGAATCTCCTGAGCAAACAAGGCTCACTGTTTCTCCCGACGATGCTTTTTCAATCGCGGCACGACAGCGCTCAATCTCTTTCATCATTCCATTTGAAATAATTGTCTTTTCACTTATGAGAGGCAAAATCAAATCGATATATGTTTTGTATCCAACAATAACGCTACTTTCGTCAATGGCTTTTTTCGCCTTCGGTGTCAGATATTCTGCGCCACCTGGTCCCAAGCCCACAATATACAGCTTTTTCATAACAATTATTCTAGATTTACAACTCTCTGCTGTCAATATTTCTTCAAGAAACGTTATTGTGCTTTTAGATAAATCTTATTGCGACTGTGCGCCGAGGATTTTGTATAGAAGACGATAAAGTGTTTCAGCCTCTTCTTTTTCGAGCGGAAGACAAGCGCCCACTTTTTGCGGAATTGAAACAGCTTTTTCCCTTAGCGCAATTCCTTCGTCCGTGATTTTCACAGTAACAACACGCTCATCGTCTGCTTTTCGGCTTCGCTTCAAGAGATTGCGCTTTTCCATAGATTTCAGCATCGGAGAGAGCGTTCCTGTGTCAAGATAAAGTTTTTTGCACAAGTCTTTTATCGACACCTCTTTGCACTCCCAAAGCACCATAAGAGCAATATACTGCGTGTATGTTATGTCGAGTTCTTTCAAGAGAGGAGTGTATTTTTTTAGTATCTCGCGAGAAGAGGCATAAAGCGGAAAACAGAGTTGATTTTCAAGTCTTAAGCATTCATATTTATTTTCGTTCATATATTTTCCTAAAAGTTGTTTTTGCTAGTCGCTTATGTCGTGGTCTAGCTGCACAAGAATATCAAAATCTGGATAAGAGTTTTCGAGCCGCTCCTTGTATCGCTTTATGACATTATTCATGTCAGACGAAGAAAAAGAAACGACAACATCGAATCGTATTTTTTTGTTTTCAATATCAGCAAAAAAGCCGTGAAGCTGCAAAATTTCAGGAAACTCTTCTGCTATTGCCTTTGCGTTTTCGCGGATTTTCGCAGCTTCTGCGTTCTCGGTGTTTATGCTGTATATTCCGACAGCGCTCAAAATAATGTTGTGTTTTTCAAAAACAGTGTCGCGAATCTTTCTTGTAACACTGTCGATTTTGAGCGCGCTCCAAGTGCTTGGCACTTCGATATGCACAGACCCCATAAGACGCTCAGGTCCATAATCGTTCAAGATTAAGTCGTAAGCGCCCTTTATTTCGCTGTCAACGCTCTTCACAGTCTCTTTTATATTTCGCGAAAGAGAGCCGTCAATGCGCTCTCCCAAGATTTCACTTACAGTTTCTTTGATTAACTCAATGCCGCTTTTTATGATTAAAAGCGAAATCAAAACGCCAAGATACGCCTCAACCGCAAATCCCGTTAGCAAAAACACAAAAGCCGCGACAACAGTTGACGCGGAAACAATACTGTCCATAAGCGCGTCTTGCCCAGACGCTAAAAGCGAAGATGAATTGACCTTTTTGCCGCTAGATTTCACATAAAGACCGAGCGCAATTTTCACAAAGACCGCAAAAATAATGAGCGCAAGACTCGTTCTTGAATAAACAGGTGTTTCAGGAGTTATGATTTTCTTTACCGATTCTGCAAAAGAGGTAATGCCGGCGTAAAGAATAATCATTGAAATTATGAGCGCACTCAAGTATTCAGTGCGCCCGTTTCCGAATGGGTGCTTTTTTGTGGCAGGCTTTAACGAAAGTTTCGTTCCGATTATCGTGATTATCGAGGAAAGTGCATCACTCAAGTTGTTCAATGCGTCAAGAACGATTGCGATTGAGTTGGAAAAAATCCCAACAAACGCCTTCGTCGCAGCAAGAATAACATTGACCGCAATTCCTATGAAACTAGTTCTGACGATAATAGATTGTCTTTCGTTTGCGCCTGCCAATTATGAATCTCCTTTGCCCTATTTCACGCTTCTGACATAACTTACAGCAGAAAGTCCTGCAACACCGCCTTCATAGACAGCCTTGCAAACTTGCAAAAGCCCGCCTGAGACGTTACCTGCTGCAAAAATTCCTTTCGCGTTTGTCTCCATTTTCTCGTTAGTCTTGATGCTCTCTTTTTCCATCTCAAGACCGAGCTTTCGCGCAAAGTCTGCGCCGCCAGCCTCTCCGACAGCAATAAAGATTCCGTTTGCTTTAATGCCGTCGCCTTGCTCAAAACTGACGCCTTCGACTTTTTCCGCTCCTGTTATCGAAGCGATTTTTCGCGTGTCAATCGTGATTTTCTCGCCAAGAGCGCCGCTTTCGCTTTTGAGAGCCTCAAGCTCATCTGCGCTCTCTCCGTCAGTCAAAATCGTCACACTAGAAGCGATTGGAGCAAGGTGCAGCGCCTCCGTGAACGCATAGCGTTTTGAGCCGATGACAGCGACGTCCTTTTTTCTGTAGAAAAAGCCGTCGCACACAGCACAATAACTGATTCCCTTGCTCTCAAACTCTTCAAGACCGTTGATTTTCGGCTTGAGCTTCTTGTTTCCAGTTGCAATAATAATCGACGTTGTTTCGTATTCTGCCGAAGAAGTCGTGATACAAAAGCTTTTTTCCGTTGAAGGCTGAATATCAACAACTTCCTCTTCTTTCACCTCGATTTCAAGATTTCGTGCCTGACTGATGCCCGCTGCATACAAATCTTTTCCGGTGATACCGTCTGCAAAACCGTAATAATTATCAATCTTATGAGCCTTTTCAAGCTGTGATTCACCATAGTATAGCACAAGAACTTTCAAGCCCGCGCGCTTTGCGTATAATGCTGATGAAATCCCAGCAGGACCTGCTCCAATAATTGTAACGTCGAACATTGCGACCTCCTTTTTTAAGACTTTATTCTACAGCAATGCGCTGATTTTTTCTTCGATTTTCTCAGGCTCAACAGTAGACTCAAATCTTTCAACAACATTGCCTTCTTTGTCAATAAGGAATTTTGTGAAATTCCACTTGATATTTGCGTTGTTCTTGTAGTCCGGGTCTATTTTCCCGACATAAGCGCTCATGAATGCTCCCTTCACGCCTGTGAAACCCGCAAAGCCTTTCTGACTCTTCAAGTAAGTATAAAGCGGTATCTCGTTCTCGCCGTTGACCTCGATTTTCTTGAATCTTGGGAAAGTCGTGTGATATTTTGCAGTGCAGAACTCGTTAATCTCGTTGTCATCTCCTGGAGCCTGATGTCCGAACTGGTCACAAGGGAAGTCGAGCACCTCAAAGCCCTTGTCCTTGTATTTCTGATACATCTCTTCAAGACCTTTGTACTGAGGAGTAAAGCCGCAGCCTGTCGCAGTGTTCACGATAAGAAGAACTTTTCCCTTGAAAGTGTCAAGAGAAACTTCGTTTCCTTTTCTGTCCAAAACTGTGTAGTCATAAATAGTCATATAATTCTCCTTACAAGGCTTTTCCCTTGTTCTTGATTATATTTTATTTGATACAATACAATTTGTCAACATAAATCTTTGCTTTCGACTGGTAAATTTTTTGTTTTTATTGTGCCACGTGAGAAGTGCTTCTTTTTTGTGCGTGCTTGAAAATGTTTCTTTTTATTATAATGCTGCCGATAAAGTTTTCTTTGATTAAAAATAAAAAAGCGTTCTTTGTGTAGAATTGATTTTGATTCTACTCGTATCCGAAGGGTATGTTCTACGCGTAGAAGAGGGTATTCGGTAACGCGTAGAATAAAGGTCTCTTCTACGCGTTACCGAAGGGTGTGTTCTACGCGTTGTAGAAGGGTCTCTTCTACGGAAAAATTCCTGTGCTAATAAAGGAAGGTCTCTCTTCCGTCGAGTTCTAATGATTCAGAGATGTAATAGTGGTAGCCGCTTTTGCTGCATTTTTGTGCAATGTCATTTGCGATTGAAGGGGATTTTGCATATTCGATGACAAAGATTTTGACTCCAGCTTTCTTTGCTTTCTCAAGATAATCTATGTAGTATTTTGTTGTTGAGCTTTTTTGCTTTGAAAACTTTCCTTGCTTGTAATTTGTAATGCGGGTGAACACGCTTTCTTGGCATACTCCGTAAATAAGGCTGGACATTCCGTTTCTTATTATTGTGTCAACGAATGTGTCACCTCCGTTTATGATTATTTTCTTTCCATATTTTTGGAGTTTTGCAAGAATCAGTGCAAGTCCGTCATATATTTCGTCGCTTTCAAAAAAATAGTACAGGTCAAAGTTATCAAGAAAAAATCCGTCTGTTCCTTTGTCGAATGCGTTTTTTGCAAGTGTGTCCACTACGAAATCCTGCCATTGTTTTTCGCCTGCGTTTATCCAGTATTCTTCGCTCCAGTTTTTGTATGGCTTGATTGTGATATTTTTGTATTCTTCAAAGTAATCCCGCCAATTTTCGATAGCGCCTACATTTATATATGAATATATTTGGCAATTATTTGCTTTCAGCGCTTTTATTTCTTCTGCTGTGAAGTTCTCTGGCTCTATAATTGCGCTCTTTTTGCTTTTGTCTGTGCTGAGGATTGTCATCACTCTTTCATTTGGAGCGCCCATATACGCGCCAAAGTCAGAGGCAATGGCGATATTCGAAATAAGGAGGAACATAAAGATGATTATTGCTTTCATATTGCAAAATTATATATCAAAACAATGACATCTGCCCAGCGTTTTCGCTAATGTTCGCAATATAAGATTTGATAAGCGCATAATGAGAAGCAAATGCATTTGGCACACGAAAGACTTTTATTCCTGCCTTTTTGCACAGCAATTCTTTTTTGTGGTCATTTTCACGACTCTTTTCGCTCACAAAATGTTCTCCTCCGTCCAACTCTATAACAAGCACGGCTTTTTTATAATTGCTTTCTTTCTTGTATAGTACGACATCGAATTCGCTCAATGCGTAATATTCTGGAAATAGTTTTTCTGTGTTTGAAAAGACATTTTTCATTGCAACATTTCTCTCAATCGAAAGTTTGCCTGTTGTGGTAAGCACTTGAGAAAGAGTTGCAAAAAACTGTCTTTCATACTCTGAATTGTTTGACAGATTGCGTTTTTTTGGAGAAATAATCGTGATGTTCTTATCTTTTCCAATTTTCTTTGCATACGAAATCAAAGATTGCATTGCATTTGGCTCGTTGTGGCTCAACATCTGCACTGCATTTTCGTCTGCAATTACCGCAAGCGTCTTTTTAGCTCTTGTAACTGCTACGTTTATTAGTTCTGTATTATCTTTTATCCAGTTGAATGTTTTTTGATTTGAAGAAGCCGCAATCGCTGCTGACAAAACTACAGTATCGTATTCTGCGCCTTGTACTTTATGGATTGTGCCGACTGTAACGCCTTTTATTTTGTTTTCGTCGAGTTTTTTGTTTATTAGTGCAACTTGATTGTTAAAAGGTGCGATAACAGCAATTTTTTCGTTTTCAAAACGACCTGATTTGATGAATTTGACAACTGCCTCGGCTTCTTCCTCGTAAGAATTGCGTCTGCTTCCTTCTCTGTTTTTCACTGATACAAGTGACACATTTCCATCTAGTTTGTTTTCGATATGCAGTTTTTTTTCGTAGTAATAATCGTTAGAAAATCTGATTATGTTTGAAGCGCAACGATAATGATAACTTAGCAAAATCTTTTTAGAAATCGAATCTGTCTGTTGCATGAGGCTCAAAATTGACTGATGCAGATAATCGTAAGTTTCGGGGTGTTCAATTCGAAACTCTTTTTGGAATAACTTGTGCTTGTTTTCATCGAGCAGAATAATCGGACGGAGTTGATTTGTGTCGCCTACGAGCAAAAGCCTGTTAGCACGGATTATAGGGATAAGAGAGCGTGCAATATCGCACTGTCCGCTTTCATCCATAATGCACAAATCAAAATGAGGCTTTGTGCTACCGATTTTCTCAGCAGAAATATTTGTCGATACCCAAACAGGAAAAACATCACAAAGTAGCTTTACGTTTTGGTCGTCGCTCAAATAGTTTTTGAAATCTCGAACAGCTTTATCTTCATTTTTTTCATTTAATATTTCAACAAAATGCTTATATTCTGAGCGCTTTAGCTTTTGAAGTAACTTTATTGAATGATAATACAAGTAATTTATGAAATTTTCGTTCTCAGACCCAGTTATGCAAAGTGATTTTACATCTTCGTTAGTTACGATAGGAAGTGTAATCAGCTCTGATTTCAATGTTTCTATTTCATTTTTGATAAACTTTGAGAGTTTCATTTTCTGGTCTGTCTCTGAAAACCAATTTTGCAATGAATGCAACTTTTCTTCTGTGTCTAGTCGCTGCTCATATCTTTGTAATTTGTCAGAAAGGGCTTGCGTGTTCTTTTTGACAAATTCATTTTGTTTTTGTAAATCAGAGTCATTCAGCAGCTTTTCGTTCAAAGCTTGTTCGTAAAGAGAGCGTATATTTTTTAGGCTTTCTCGAAGTATATTTATATTTCCAATTCTGAGCAAAGGAAAAAGAACTTTTCGCCCATTGCAAAGTGGCAAATCTTTTGTGAGTTTTTCGATAATGCCTTCAATTGGTAGATTATTGTTAGAGCAAATCAAGCACGTTCTGTTTTCAAAAAACTGCGAAAAAATCACATTGAGTATTGTCTGTGTTTTGCCTGTACCTGGAGGTCCTTCTACATAAGTCATATTTTCTCTGAGAGAATTGAACACAACTCTAACTTGGTCAATATTCACTTTGTTATCATATGTTACAACTGCCACATTTCGCCGTCTGCCACCCTGCATTTTGTTGTTCATTCCTAAAAATGCTTTCAGAGGCGGTGTTAAAGAGTGATTTTTTATCATATCTGAAGCAGCGTAGCGAACTCTCTGAAAATGCACGTTGTAATCTGAAGAAAGCTTCATAAATTCAGGATTTGTGTTTATAGTTTCGCCATATCCCAAATTTCTGGCAATTTCATCGATATAAAAATCTTTGTTTTCCTCAAAATCTTTTATAAAAGCCTCTGCTGTCATATCTTGCAAAAATTGAGGCGAATTCTCTCCTTTGTCCAGCAAATACGATTTTGCAAATTGAAGTGTTGCTCCAAGTTCTAGCGTCATATCTGCTAAATTCAAAAGCACATCTTTATAGACGATTGGCAAATTTCGCTCTTTGCGACGTATAGAAAGCACATTCAGTGTAAATCGAAAAATTTGTTGCTTTTTTATCTCCTGCTTTTTCCAGTTGCATAATTCTTGTGCAAGAAGCAAACTTTGTTCTTTTGTTATAGAAACCTTTTTGCTTTTTGAAAAACTGTCTGCGTCAATTCCTTCTAGCATTTTGAAATCGCTGACAAGTAAATCTGTGTCAAACTGAATGCACTGTTCCAAAAACACAAAAATATTATTATTCAGTTCATTAAAGTGCAAAAAATCGTTCTCTTCGTCGCACATCTCAAGTTGTTTTATCAAACTAGGAGGTACAGAATATGAAATATCGTGAATAGCTGTTGCTGCAAAAAATCGATTGAAATCTAGCACAACATCTTTTTCTAGAGGATATTTTACGCCCTGTAAATTTGGATTGAAACAATCTCCTTTCAGATGTTTTGTTTTTGTGTCCACATCTTTTACGGCAAAAAGAAAATGCGTGTTCTCGCCTTTTTTGTTGTGATAATCCACATCAAGCCAAGAACCTTGTCGAATTGCTTTTGAAACAGCAAGAGCTATATTTCTGTTTGTTGCACTGAAAATATTTTGCGTCATTTAGTTTTATAGAACATCGTCTATGTCTTCAAAACCGTCACTATGATTTTCAAACTTGTACTCTATCCAAATGTACGGTTCGTTAGTTTTATAAGTTGCTTTTGTCCTTGCCCCCTACAGCAAGGTATACAAGCCCGTCTTCACCAACTTCGTCAAAAAGCCACACAGCTTCATAACGCCTTGCTCCATTTGCAAGAGTTCTCATCCAGTTTCTGTCGTTTTTGTAAAGAGCGTCATTGTCAAGTGTATCAATTACTTTGCAATGCCCGTATTTCTTTTCAAGCGGAACAATTATCTTTGCCATTTGCTCTTTCAATTCAAGTCCGTAATCATTTGAATAAAACTCTTCGCTTTCACCACGAATACAATAAAGCCCAACTTTATTATTTACCCAAACAGTATAACCTTTAAAAAGAGGGTGTGATTTCACAGGCATTATAAAATATCTGTCATCATCAATATGCTGAGGATGTTTACCACCACAAGCCTTTGTTATTTCAGAGAGATTCATTCCCATTTCAAGTCCAAAAGGTCCTGCAAAAACAGAAAAAAGTGAGCTGAAGCATAAACAGAAAAGCAAAATATATTTTTTCACAAAGCACCTCTGAAACAATTATAACACATAATTTTACAAAAGCCTGTGATTGAAACTGCTCAAAAAAGACCCAGAAAGTAATTTGATAGACAAGAAAATATTTTTTTCATAAAATCGTGATTTATGGGAGACACGTTTGAAAGTTTGCCGTATTACGAAGGCAGAAAATCATATAAAATACTAAAAAAAGGAGATTTCAAACAAAATTACTTGCTTTTTATCAGCACGTTTCTTTTGGGAAAACACCACAAAACAATCGAAAAACGCATAATCCAAAACTTTCAAAAAAATGAAAATATTGAAGAATCTTTTCGAATGCTCGATGAAATTTGCGGGCAAACAAAAAAGATTTTCAAAATTGGAACGCTTTTCGATATTTTTTCAGAGATTGATTATTCAAAATACAAAAAAGATATTTTTGAAATATTTTGTCTTCAACTTTATCCGTCAGTTTTTAACAAAAAACGAAAATACAAAAAAGCATACAAGTTGTACAAATGCTTCAAAGAAAAAACTCTGGATTTTGACAAAGAAGATTTTGAAAAAAGCAACATTCCGCGCGATTCACTGCTGTTCATTTTTTATCAAGCCCTTGTTTATTTTTACGCGTACAATGCCATAAATGCTCTGTTCTCTGTTGACCCTCTGCTTTTTGTGCTGGACAAAGATGATTTGCAACACTTAAAACACGAGCTTGACTTTGCGTGTCAGGAGCTTTTGGGAGCAACGCAATGAAAACTATGAAGAAAAAATTTGAGCGGATTGTAAACGGTTTTTATACGATAAAATACAGATGGCTTTTTCTCTTCTCTGCGCTATATTCGCTCGTATTGCGGGGCATTTTGCGCTTCTTGTGTTTATGCTGAAAGCTACGCTTTTGTAATAAAACAAAAAGGAGAGTATTTTTATGAAAAAAATCAGTCTTGAAATCGTAAATCTGAGCGAAGTAACGAAATTCATGTCTCCGCTCGTGGATATTAACTATTCCCCTTTTGATTTTTCTTGGTTTCCGCGAAAAGAAGAAAATATTCTGTCTTCAAAGAGTTTTGTAGAAGAAAACTTTCTGGAAGAATATAAGCGAAGATTTTCTGAAAAGTCACTTTCAGCCTCAGATTTCAAAAAAGAGTGCAAGATTCTGAAAATTTATGATATAAAAAATACACAGAGCGAATCCCGCCTTTTTTACAGGTATGAGATTTTTGCCGCAGATAACAATCCTATAGTTCTTGAGCATTGCCATGAACTGCTTAATGAATCTGGGGGAAGCAGGGATTTTCTTTGGATTGAAAAAAAATAGGAAAAAATTTTACTAATAAAAGTACTCAAACAATAGGAGGAGAAAATGATTTATTTTTTGTTTATTGCGGCAGCTCTCATATCTTTATTCAGTGAGCTAAAAATCATCAAACAGCAGAAAAAAGAGCGCGAATGGATTTATAAAAGCCTTGCATATTTTTTTGGCTTGAAGCGGGATTACAAAATCTATATTTCGTGCAAAGGCTTTTCTAATTGGCAAAAAGTGCAGAGCCTGGCAGAAATCAAAAAATCGCGGATAAAAAACTTTTGCGTCTGCTATCCTTCTGGCGAAATATGCCAGATTTATTCGAACGTGGAAAAAATCCCCGACGGCGCGCACTGGTTTGAAGAAAATGAAGGCTTGGGCTTTGAAGAAATCGCTTTTGACGAAGTTGATTTGTCGCAAAAGGAAATAGAAATCACAAATCGCCCAAGCAAAAATCCGAGCGGCGTTGATTACGAAACAACAATCACGAACAAAACATCAGAAAATCTTTATCCGATTGCGTTCGGCGGCTACATCAAAGATGAAGAGAAGGGCGTGTTCTTTTTGGACGACGTGAGTGACTGCGCGTATTCGGCTAAGCAATTCAAAAACTGGTACGGCTTGAAAAACGACTTTCTTGCTTCTGGCGAAAGCGTGAGCGACCCGAACAACTACGACAGCGGGAGCGGATACTGGATTTATATTTTCAAGACAGAATCTGGCGAAATCAAAACAGTTGGCTGTTTTCATGAAGATTTGGCAGTTGAAAATATTAAACAAGAGCCATAGAAAAAGCATTGGGAGATTAAGATATAGTAAATAATGAATAAATCTAGGAGAAGTTTATGAAAGGAAAAATTCCGTTGTATTCGTATTCAGACAGAGAGTTAAAGAAGTTCGAATCTTTTGTTGAGAAAAACTTTGGCGCATTCGACAGCGTGCTTCACGAAATCATTTCGCCAGACATTCACCTTGATGTCATAGTTGTGCCTCCGACTGACGTTGAGCCGTGTTACAAACTCGTTACGATGGGCGCGGGTGCGTACAAGATGAAGACTCCGAAAGGGTGTGAAAAGTTTTCGCGTGCAGAATACGTGATTTACTTGCCACGCGATTGGGATATTTCTTCGAGCGACGAAAAGTATTATTGGGCAATTCGGCAACTCAAAGCGATTGCGCGCCTTCCCATCAACGCTGACGACTGGCTTGGCTTTGGACACACGATTTCGGCTAACGAGGACTCAAGCCCTGTCGCCGAAAACACGAAGCTCAATTCGTTTGTGTTGCTAGACGCGTGCAGCAAGGATTTTAATATCTTAGCGCCTTTGAAACTCTCGCCTTTCAAGTCGGTCAATTTTTACCAAGTCTTCCCGCTTTATCAAGAAGAACTTGAGTTCAAGTTGTCGCACTCGCTAAAAGAATTGTTTGACAAGCTTGAGGTTTTTGATTTAGTCGTTGACGTGAATCGCAACAATTGCTGCTTGTGATGAGCGACAGAAAAAAACTGCTTCTTGTGCTGTGTGCCGTCATTGGCGAACTTGTTTCGGAGTCCATGCTTCGACTTCGCTTTGCAACCGCAGATGGGTGTATTAGGGCTTTCCTTACCATAAGGAAAGCTGCAATTTCCAAAAACGGCGTTCCTTATTTTAAGGAAGTGCAGATTTGCAGAAAGCCTGAAATCATTATTTTAAGGAAAACCGTCCTTGCAAAAGTCGGCTTTCCTTATTTTGAGGATTTGCGGTTTTCCAAAAAGTCATCGTTCCTTACAATAAGGATTGCCCGCTTTTTAAAAGCCTGAAATCCTTACGGCAACGAAGGCGGCTTTTGCGGTGGTTTCAGCATGACAAACTGAGGAAAAATAACACAAAGCCCGTCACCCTGAACTTGTTTCAGGGTCTATGCTTCGACTTCGCTCAGCAACCGCAGATACTGAAATGAGTTCAGTATGATAAAATCTTATTTTTTATTGGGGAGATTTTTTTAATATGAATCAACTTACACAAGCCGCTGCAATTGCGATAATTGGCGGAGCGGACGGAACTACCAGCATTTATGTGGAAAAAGGTGCAGTTTTTCAACTTCTTCTTCCGTGGTTCTTGCTTTTTGCCCTCGCGGTTTTCTTTCTTGCGCGTAGTATTTTGAAAAAACGAAAGCTCGGAATAATTATTTCTGCTGTTTTTTGCGTGATTTTTCTTTTTCCGCCTGCTGCGTTTTTTCTTGGCAATTTTCTGATAAACCTCCAGAGTGAAAAATGGAGCGAATTAAAAAGTGCCGCTGTTCCGTGGAACGAAAACGAAATTGCAAATCATTTTTTTGAATTAGATGATTCTGAAACTGTTGA
>CACYWZ010000022.1 GCA_902778325.1 uncultured Spirochaetaceae bacterium | reverse complement strand
AGATGACGGTAAAGTAAATTATACGATTACAGAATACAACTTTGACAGCAACACGACGGAAAAAGTTATCAACTTCAAAAATATCGAAGTGATCGCAGGCGATGAGTTGCAAGGAAGTGCCTCTGAAGTGCCGGATGAGGATGAGGCAGAGTATACACTTCAGTACAAAGAGGATGAAACCCCCATTCTTCCGGATGAAATCATGTCAGGGGACGAAGTAATTGAGTTTTCTGTTGAAATCACTACTGAAGGAAATGGGACGTTGACTGGTGGAGGATCCTATGTGAAAGGAGAATTCGCAAAGGTAACAGCGGAACCTGCTGAAGGATTCGTATTTACAGGCTGGTATAATGGCGACTCTTGCGTCAGTACAGAAACAGAATATCGCTTTGCTGTCACAGAAGATGTTCAGCTTGTCGCGAAATTCACACAGGACCAGAGCATCCAGTTAGACAAGAGCGAAATGACTGTAAAGAATGCTCTGTCTGACCTTGAAAAACAAGGACTTATAAAAAATGCTCGCTTTTTCTATTATGTTGCCCGTTACAAAACATTCTCGCACAAATTTCTTGGTATCGACTCTGATTTTTCTTTGAAAAGCGGTAGTTACAACCTTAATAACGCAATGACAATCCCAGAGATTATGGCAGCATTGCAAACTGGTCATCAAGACGTTATTACCGTTGTTATTCCAGAAGGGCTTACACTTTCAAAAATTGCCTCTATCGTTGAAAGTCGTGAAATTTGCAAAAGCAAAGATTTTATTGACTGTGTAAAAAATAAAAGTATTATAGAAGATTATGGATTTGACTCGTCTTCTCTTGACGGATTTCTTTTTCCAGACACTTATTTTTTTGTGCGTAACATGGAAAGCGAAAAAGTTGTAAGAATGATGGTAGACAATTTCTTTTCACATATTTCAGATATCAACGAGTTAAAATCGTTGGAAAGAAAAGAATTATACGACAAAGTTATTTTGGCATCGATAGTAGAAAGAGAATACAGAGTTGCCGATGAAGCGCCTCTGATTGCGAGTGTATTTATAAATCGCCTTGAAAAATCCATGCGTTTGCAATCTTGTGCTACAGTTGAGTACATCATCACTGAAATCGAGGGATTACCACACCCTGATGTAATTTATTACAAAGATTTGTACAGAGAAAGTCCTTATAATACATACAGAGAGAAAGGTATTCCCCCTACTCCGATTTCAAATCCAGGACTTGTGGCACTAAAAGCAGTGGCAAATCCTGCAAACACAAATTACTACTACTTTAGGCTGACAGATGAAAATGCAGGAAGTCACACTTTCAGCGAAACATTCGATGAGCACGCGCAAATAAAAGCCGCACACACAAAAAAGGCGGCAAGCAGATAAATGGGCGGCTTAATTTCGAAAACCTCAATAGATGAGATACTCGCAAGAACGGATATCGTGTCACTTATTGGTGAAAACTGCAATCTCACCAGACGTGGAAGTGACTGGTGGGGATGCTGTCCTTTTCACCATGAAAACACACCGTCTTTTAAGGTCGATGAAGAAAAAAAACTGTATTATTGTTTTGGTTGCCATGCTGGAGGAAATGCAGTTTCTTTCTTGATGGAATACAATAAAATGACATATGCAGAAGCACTTCAGGAACTGGCAAAACGCGCAAATGTCGAAATTGTTTATGAGAACGGAAGTGCGCCTGTTGTAGATTCCTCTTATCTTCGAAAAGAACAGTACATCGAACTTTATACAAGAGTTGCTGGAACTTTTAACTACCTTTTGCTAAACCGAGATGGCGGAAAATTTGCATTAAAGTATATTCTTGACCGCGGTCTTACAATGGACACAATCAGAAAGTTCAATCTTGGTTGGAGTCCATCTGACGGAAAATGGCTTCATCGCTTTTTAAAAAAACAGGGGTTTAGCGATGAATTTTTAGCGGACTCTGGTCTTTTCAGCAAAAAGTATCCAGAATTTTCTGTATATACAGACCGCTTTATGTTTCCTATTCGTGATAGAAAAGGTCGCGTTGTTGCTTTTGGCGGTCGTCTTTTGCATCCCAAAAATGATGGAAACGACAGAAAATATATAAACTCTCCTGATTTGCCATGGTACAAAAAAGGTGAAATTCTGTTTGCATTTGACATGGCAAAACAAAGTATCATGCAAACAAAACAAGTAATTTTTTGCGAAGGCTACATGGATGCAATCGCCTATCATCAATGCGGATTTACAAATGCTGTTGCTCCTCTTGGAACAGCATTAACAGAAGAGCAGGTTCAGCTTGTAAAACGATTTGCTGATACAGTTTTATTGTCCTTTGATTCAGATGGCGCAGGACAGGCTGCAACAGAGCGAGCAATAATGCTTTGCAGACGACAGGATTTGACTGTAAAAATAATTCAATTAAAGCAAGGCAAAGATTCTGCAGAAATTATGCTGAATTACGGTGCTGAAACATTGACAGCAGATGTAAAAGACGCTATATTAGATAATGAGTATCTTTTGACAAAATTGTCACAAAAATATTCTAAAGATACTCCTGACGGAAAAGCACGAGCAGCATCAGAATTTTTCAATTATATAGATACGTTGCAGTCAAGTGTGCAAAAAACTGCCAGCATGGAGCAGTTATGTAGGGTTTTCAATCTCAATCCTGAAGCTGCAAAACGAGATTTCTTTAACAGGAAACAAAACAACAGAACGGAGGCTGTGAATCAAAAGAATGCACAGGTAGATTCTTCTGGCGAAAATCAATTGGCGATTGGTCAGGAACTACGAGCGCTTTTTGCGATAATTTCTGATATTTCAGCAGCTCCAAATATAATAGAACAGTTATCGGCAGAGGATTTCGAGGATTCTACTGCCAAAAAGTTGTTCATTGTACTTAAAGAGTGTAACAATAATAATAATCTTTCTTTGGAAAACATAATTTCCCAATGCGACAAGGAGTTACAGCGTCCAATTGTCGAAATGACAAGTGAGGGCGAATTCTCGAATAACGCAGCAAAAGCTGTGCAGGATAGTTTTGTTTTTCTCAAAAAGCGAAGTCTTGAGCGAAAGAGAATTGAAATCGGGGGAAAAATTAGTGCAATGCGCCCAACTTCCGATGATGATAAGGTATTATTGCAAAATCTCTTAAAAGAGAAAATGGACATAGATAAACTGATCGAAGCGATGAAAGGGTAAAAAATGGAACAGGAACTTGAGACATCAAATCCAGCTGTGGAGAGACTGTTGGATTTAGGTAAGAACAAACAGGTTCTTTCTTGGGACGAAATTACGGAAATTCTCACTCCTGATTTTGTCAATTCTCCAAAAATGGAGGAAGTTCTTCAACTGCTCACTGAAAATAACATTCAAATTATGGAAGAAGACCCTGATTTGGACGACGATGCAGAAGATGATGATGTTGCAGAGCCAGATGACGAAGCAGAAGTTGTTGAAGATGAGGAAAAATTAGACGGAAAGCATCGTCTTGTTTCTAGCGACAAGGATTCAAATGTTGATGATCCTATACGTCTTTATCTTCGCGAAATTGGAAAAGAAAACTTGCTGACAGCAGAACAGGAAGTTATTCTTTCAAAAAAAATGGAAAACGGAGAAAACATCATAAAAGATGTTATAAAAAACTCTGGAATGATTATTCCTGAATTCTATGCTATCGGTCAAAAAGCATTTACCAGAATTGATGTACATGAATCTGGTAAAGCAAGAAAAGAAATCAACGAAGAAATGGCTGAAAAGCGTCGTCTTAAGAGTTGTTACGGTTCAAATTTGAAACTTATTTGGGCAGAAATGAAATCTTATATGCAGCTCAAAAAGCAGCTTTTTGAAACTGATTCATCGCAAAACATTTTTGATGATGCAGCGCTTATGAAACTTCGTGAAAAGATTTTGCCAGAATTGCAAAATATCAATATTCAAACAGAAGAAATTGACCGATTCAGCGCAAAATTCTTGGATGCTACACAAAAAATCAATGTGTATAATCACAAGTGCGAAAAGTTGATGAAAGAGCTCCGAATTACAGACCCTGCTGAACTTCGAAATATCGGTCGAAAACTCGGTAGCCGCTCAGAGGCTGTAAAACTTGAAAATGAGCTTTCTCTTTCAGCAGATACAATTCGCGATATTTATACGCAGATTCAAAAAATTGAGAGAAGGCTTCGCAGACTTGAGTTTGATTTTGAAAACTCTGTTTCTGAAATTCTTGATATGGCAAAAGAAATACAGCGCGGTCGCATAATGATGGAACAGGCTAAAAACCGCCTTATCAATGCAAACTTGCGTCTTGTTGTTTCTATTGCAAAAAAATATACGAATCGTGGATTGCAATTCTTCGATTTGGTTCAAGAAGGCAATATAGGTCTTATCAAAGCTGTTGAGAAATTTGAGTATCGAAAGGGATACAAATTTTCAACATATGCAACATGGTGGATTCGACAGGCTATTACTCGCTCAATTTCTGACCAAGCAAGAACCATTCGTGTTCCTGTGCATATGATTGAGCAGATTAACAAAGTTGTTCGTGAAAGCAGACAACTTATGCAGAAACTTGGTCGAGAACCTACAGATGAAGAGATTGCTCAGCAACTTGGTTGGCCAGTAAGTCGTGTTAAGCAGGTCAAAAATGTTGCGCGAGAGCCAATTTCACTTGAAACACCAATTGGCGAAGAAGAGGACAGTTTGCTTGGAGATTTTATCGAAGACAAAGAAGTCGAAAATCCAGCAATGCAGACAGCCTACACTCTGCTTCAAGAGCAGTTGCGTTCAGTTTTAGGAACTCTTCCTCCTCGTGAACAGGAAGTTCTCAAAATGCGATTTGGGCTTGATGATGGATATTCGCTGACACTTGAAGAAGTTGGTCTTTACTTCGATGTAACTCGTGAGCGAATTAGACAGATTGAAGCAAAAGCATTAAGACGTCTAAGACATCCACGAAGAGCTTCAGGACTTCGAGATTACATCGAAATATAATTCATTTTATGTCTAGAAGATTTTACAAAATTAGTTTCTTCTAGACATTATTCTTTTTTTACTGTATATTATTACATTACATAAGCGAAATTACGGGGTTCTTCTTTATGGCTGAAGATTTTGATAATGAAAAAATGAAGGTTGTTTTTGACAAACTTAAAGACCTTCAGGATATTTTGGCTGAAAAATACGATTTAGAGACAAAGATTTCTGATACGCCGCGTTTACTTGATGAACAGGAAATGCTTCTTTCAAAACTTAAGGAAGAGTTTTTGAAGAAAAACAGTGAATTTGAAGAAGCACGTGCAAAAGTTGCACATCTCAAAGCAGAACTTGCAGAAGTTGAAGCTATTCGTGAAAACGGTGAAAAGGGTATGGACAGTATAACAACTCACCGCGAATATGATTCTCTTGAAAAGCAGATTTCAGACGCAAAAGCAAAAGAAGCAGAAATTCGTTCAGAACTCTTGAAAGAAGAAAAGATGATGGACGAAAAAGATGCAGAGCTCAAGATTGAAGAAGAAATGATTCACAATCAAGAGAGCAGTATTGCAGAAGGTCGTTCTTCAATTGAAAAGCAGCTTGAGAGTTATAAATCAGAATGTGATAAACTTGAAGAAAAAGAAAAAACTCTTTCTTCAGAAATTGATCCAGAAATCATTTTGAAATTTCAGCGTATAATTAAGCGCAATCGCAAAGGTATAGTTTCTGTAAAGGGAATTGTCTGTAGCGGTTGTCACATGATTTTGCCAGCACAATTTGCAAATGAAGTTCATGCTGGTAATAAAGTAATGTTCTGTCCATATTGTAGTCGTATTCTTTATTACGAAGAGCCGACAGAAGACGAGAGTAGTTTCACACTCACTGACACAGGAAGTCTTGCAGACCTTAAATTCTTTGATGATGACGAAGAAGGTCTTGACGACGAATACTCCGAGAATGAAGATGATGGCGACGACGATAATGACGAAAGTTCATCAGATTATGACGGAGAACAGGATTAATTTAGAGAATTAAAGGGAAACGGATATTCGCGCGTTGGAATATTGATGATAATATTTCAATGTGAGGAAAGTCCGGGCTCCTTCGGAAGAAATGCCGGATAATAACCGGGCGGCAAAAAGCAGTTTTCAACTAATCGAAAGATTTTTGTCATAACCTTTTAGCCGACAGAAAGTGCTACAGAAAATAACCGCCGAGCAATCGGTAAGGGTGAAAAGGCAGGGTAAGAGCCTACCGTGTGTCTGGTAACAGCGCAGCAAAGCAAACCTCATTTGGAGCAAGATTAAGAAGCAGTTTGTTATTCCGAGCATTAAACTGCGGGTAAATCGCTAAAGTCAGCGAGTAATCGCTGTTCTTGGATAGATGAATATACGCGTTTGCGTGACAGAACTCGGCTTATTCCGTTTCCTTTTTTTTATTTTATCAAATGGTTGCTAAGTTAATGTAGACAATGAAGAAGATGGTTTTAGGACGCTCGGTAACAAAGCGTAAAAACAGATTTTTGCTCAAGTTTTTTATCTTCGCTATTATTGTTTCTATATTATCAGTTTCAGTTTATTTTTTAAGAAGATTTGTTTTATCAAAAATAAAGTCACAAACGCCATTCTCTGCGATTTATGAGCAATGGAATAATCGTGATTATAATGAAGTATATAACATCACGTCAAAAGTTCTTGAAACAGAGCGTTTTCAACCAACAGCATTAATGCTTAATGGTTATGCAGCATTTTATCTTGCAGTATCTTCAACAGACACAACAACAGCACAAACACTTCTTGACGAATCAATCAACAATATCAGAGTTGTTTTGCAAGATGCAAAAGCGCCAATAATTCCGCAACTTGAATATATGCTTGGAAAAGCGTATTTTTATAAAAATATTCTTTCGTCATATCATTATTATTCTGACTTGGCAATTGAGCATTTGCTCAAGGCAAAAAATGCAGGTTATGAAGCAGATGATATTCCAGAATATCTTGGTTTGAGTTATTCTTCTCTTAACCGAGTGCAAGAAAGCATTGCAGCATTTACAGAAGCGCTTATCGTTAGAGAATCAGATATTCTTTTGATGGCAATTGCTGAACAATATTACAAAAATGGGCAACCAAAAGCTGCTATGCAATATCTCTTTCGTGTAAATTCTGAAAGTCGCAACGAAGAATTAGTTTTACGAAGTCGAACTTTGCTTGGGCAAATTTATATAGATGACGAAAAATATGAAGAAGCACGAAAAGAGTTCGAGATTATACTTGAAAAAGAGCCTAATTCTGCCGACGCCTATTATGGTATAGGTGTAACTTATGAGAAAGAAGGCGATTTGATAAAAGCCCGTTCGGAATGGCGCAAAGCATTGCGTATTCAAGTGAATCACGCAGGTGCTTTGAACAAAATGAACAGTTATAAATAAATTTGTGGGGGAATTATTATGGGATTCTGGGATAGATTTTCGACGGACATTGGAATCGACCTTGGCACTTGCAATACGCTAGTCTATGTTCGTGGACAGGGGATTGTAATTGACGAGCCGTCAGTTGTTGCCGTTGAAAAAGGTACAAAACATGTCGTTGCCGTTGGCGCTGAAGCAAAAAGAATGCTTTGGAAGACTCCTGACAATATTATTGCTATTCGTCCGCTTGCAGATGGCGTTATCGCTGATATGGATAGCACTGAAAAGATGATAAAATACTTCATCTCAAAGATTGTGCCTCGTCATCAGATTATAAAATCAACAAGAATGAAAATTGGTATTCCTTCTTGCATCACCGAAGTTGAACGTCGAGCTGTTATCGAAGCAGCATTGAAAGCTGGCGCAAAGGAAGTTGAAGTCATAGAAGAGTCTTTGGCAGCTGCTATTGGAGCACAGATTCCAATTTATGAGCCAGCAGGTCACATGATTTGTGATATTGGTGGAGGAACAACAGAAGTCAGCGTCATCTCTCTTGGTGGTATGGTTACGACAAATTCTATCCGCATCGGAGGAGATGAGTTTGACGAAGCAGTCATAAAGCACGTTCGCTCAGTCCATAACTTGATTATTGGCCAGCGTACAGCCGAACGCCTTAAGATTGAAATCGGAAATGCAATTCCAGACAAAACAATCGAAAAAATGGAAATCAAAGGAAACGATGCAATCACAGGTCTTCCTCGCCGTCTTGAAGTTGATTCCGTTGAAGTTCGAGAGGCTCTCAAAGATACAATTAATGAAATCGTTGAAGAAATCAAACGCACACTTGGTCTTACCCCTCCAGAACTCGCAGCAGATATTGTTGAACGCGGTATCGTTATGACAGGCGGAGGTTCTATGCTTAAAGGACTTCCAAAGCTCATTTCTAAAGAAACTGGTGTTCCTGTAATTCTCGTTGAAAAGCCACTTGAGTGTGTCGCTGTTGGAGCAGGACAAGCATTTGAACTCTTCCGCGATATGTCTTCAGACCGTTCAATTTACGATAATCTCAACGACTAACGAGGATTTTTGAGGCACTTTTATGGCTTTTCACAGGAAAAACTGGTTTGTGCAGCATTTATCCGAGTTTATGCTTGTTCTTCTTACTGTTGGCTCTGGAATTTTGCTAGCAATTAATTCTGGAGGCTTTTTGCTTGATTTTAACAGAATCGGCTTTACAGTTATGTCTACAATGAGCAAATATGTTTACGTTGTAACTGATAGAGTTGCAGATTCTGTTAATTCTGTTCGAGAACTTTCAAGTTTGAAAAAAAAGTACGAAGAACTTTCTGAAAAACTTAAAGATTACGAATACATGCGAAGAAATAATGCTGAAATTCGAGAAGAAAACGAAAGACTTCGTGAGCAACTTGATTTTTCACGCAACATTGACCAGAAAAACATCGTTTCGCAAATTATTGCCAGAGATTTGAACAGCACATACAGTTCTCTTACGATTGATAAAGGAAGCAAAAACGGGATTCGAAAGAATATGCCTGTTATTGCAATCCAGAACGGCAATGTTGGTGTTGTCGGAAAAGTTGTTACAGTTGGTTATTCCACAAGCATGGTTATGCCACTCTACTCCACTCAGTGCAATATTTCTGCGCGTATCCAAAACACCAGAGATGTCGGACTTGCTAAGGGACTTGGAACAGTTGACGGCACACTTCAACTTCAATATATCAGAAATAAAGTCGCAAACGATATTCAAGATGGAGATGTCATCGTAACTTCTGGCGAAAACGATAATTATATGCGAGACATTCCTATTGGCACAGTCACGCACGTCGAAGTTCTCGATTATGATTCATCGCTTTCGATTGAAATCGCGCCAATCATTGATTTTGCGCGACTTGAAACAGTAATAGTTGTTGACCAGTCTGCACCGAATGTAACAAAGGTTGATGTACAATGATTCGCTCTTTTTTATCTGCCATAATAGTTTTACTTTGTTTTTCTCTTTTTGAATCAGCAGTTTTATCAAACGTTTTGGTATTGCCTGCCGTTCCAGATTTTGCCCTTATTGCGGTACTTTATCTTTCAATACGAAATGGAAAGGGATTTGGCGAAGCATCTGGATTCGTGTCGGGAATATTCCTTGATTTCTTGAGTAGCGCACCAATTGGCTTGAATTGTCTTGTTCGAGTCATCATCGGCTATTGCACAGGTCTTTTTAGCCAAACAATCAATGCAAGCGGTTTTTTCATTCCTGTTATTATGGGGCTCATAATGACAGCGGCGAAATTCTTTTTGGCATGGTTTATATCGCTGTTTTATCCGTCAATCGTTTTGCCATATGACCCGTCAACAATTGCATTTTACTTTGAACTTGCCGCAAATGCACTTTTGGCGCCTATTATCTTCAAGTTCTTGGATTTGTTCAGTTATATGCTAATTCCAGAGAGTAGTTTATGATGCTCGATACCGAAAACGCACGCACATCGCTTAACTCTGCTGAGAAGAACGGCAAAATGCTCGTTCTTGCTTTCATTATCATTGCAGTTTTCGTAATTTACATTTTGAAATTGTTTTCAATGCAGGTCGTTGAAGGCGAAAAGTATCGAAGCCAATCTCAAAATATGTCCAGCAAACTAAACACAATCCCCGCTCAGCGAGGAGAAATATTTGACAGAAACGCCGATTATCCGCTCGTTGTCAACATTGACTCTTTCGCTGTCGACATCACACCCGGAAAAATTCCCGCAGACCGTTACGACACAGTAACAGCGCGTCTTGCTTCATACTTGGGAATAAAAAAAACCGACATCGACAAAAAAATCAAACCGCTAAAAATGTCTTTTACCGCTGTTGAAGTGAAGGCAAACATTCCATTTGAGACAATCGCAAACATCGCAGAAAACAGTTACGATTTGCCTGGAGTCTCATGGCGGTCAAAACCAAACAGATATTATGTTGAAACAGGCTCAATCTCACACGTTTTGGGATATGTTGGCGACATCACAAAAGAAGAAATGAACATGATGTGGAACTTGGGCTATAAAGCGAACTCGATTATCGGAAAAAGCGGTATCGAAAAGCAGTATGACAGCCTTTTGCAAGGCGTCGCAGGAAAAGAAAGCTGGACAGTCGACGCAAAAGGACGCATTATTTCCACAAAACCAGAAATCACACCACCACAAAGCGGAAAAAGCCTCGTGCTCACAATTGACTCAAGAATCCAAAAACTCGCAGAAGAGGCACTGGGAGAACGCGTTGGCGCTGTTGTAGCGCTAAAACCAGCATCAGGCGAGATTCTTGCGATGGTGTCTTATCCATATTTTGACGCGAACATCTTCAATTCAGATGATTCAGCGGCACAATACCAGAAAATCGCAAAGCAAAAAAATCAGCCGTTCTTGAACCGCGTTGTTGACGCAGAATATCCGCCAGCCTCAACATTCAAAACGATTATGTCGACAGCAATGCTTGCAGAAAAAGTGTTCCCGTCAAGCAAAACAATCGAATGCTCAGGACGCATCGTTTATGGTGGGCGCGTTTTCAACTGCCACAAAAAATATCCAGGACACGGCTGGCTTGACTTGAAAAACGGACTTGCGCAGTCTTGCGACGTTTATTATTGGATTGTCGGACGCGATTATCTCGGCGTCGACAGTATTGCAAGTTACGCCAAAGAGTTCGGCTTTGGTCAATCGCTTCAAATCGATTTGCCATCGCAAAAAGAAGGCTTCGTTCCGACAGCACAGTGGAAAGAGAGACGCTACCACGAAAAATGGGTTGATGGCGACACAATGAATATGTCAATCGGACAAGGATACACGCTTGTCACGCCTCTTCACATCGCAGATATGATGGCAATGGTCTGTAACAGCGGCACAATTTACAAACCGCATTTGCTAAAAGAAGTAAGAGCGCCGGGAGCAGACGCGGAAGTTCTCGAAAAAGTGCAACCAGAAGTGCTTCATCAGTCGAACGTTGAAAAAGCCGTATGGCGCGAAGTTCAGAACGCACTCCGATACACAATCACGGACGGTTCTGCTGAATACCCAATGCACAACAAATTTATCCAAATCGCAGGAAAAACAGGAACTGCGGAAGTCAACGGCTACGGAAAAGACCATTGGCATTCGTGGATGGTCGCTTATGCGCCATTTGACGCACCTGTTGAAGAGCAAGTCATCGTTGTGACACTCGTTGAAGCCGTAAACACTTGGGAATGGTGGGCGCCATACTGCACAAACATCATTTTGCAGGGAATCTTTGCAAACCAGACCTATGACGAAGCAATATCGACACTCGGCTTTAGATATCTTATGCAGTCAAACGTCAGACGGGAGTAGAACAAATGCAGTCAAAATCATATTCAGTATTCGATGCTTTTCTTTTTCTCTGCGTGTTGCTGTTAATCACGCTCGGAATATCATTCATATATTCATCGGGCGTGAATTCAGCGGGAATTTCCGTGAAGAAAGAATATGTAAAGCAAATCATCTGGGCGTCAACAGGAATCATCATAATGCTCTTCTTTGCGCTCTTTGATTACCGTTTTTTTTATCAGCACGCAAAAAAACTCTATGCGCTGATGATAGTTCTCCTTGTCATCACCCTCATATTCGGAAAAAAAGTGAAAGGCGCCAGAAGCTGGCTCGGAATCGGAGGGCTTGGAATACAGTCCGCAGAGTTTTGCAAAGTGCTTTTCATACTGACGCTCGCATATTTCTTTGACAAAACAGAGACAATGTCACCGAAAAAGCGCTTTATGCAAGCAGGAATGATGCTCCTCCTCCCGATGGGTCTGATTCTCATGCAGCCCGACCTCGGAAGCGCCAGCGTGTACCTTCCGATATTTATTACGATGGGATTTATCGCGGGAATCGAGCTCCCCTACCTTCTCATCTTTATATCAGCGGGTGCGCTCACGATTGTCCTCACCGTCCTTCCGATTTGGGAAAAAGAGATTTACCAAGGCGCAATCCCCGCAATGCAGTTGCTCACGAACTCAAACCTTCGCCTTTTGCTCACAGTCGGAAGCGCAATCATCATGATTATCGCACTTCTTGCGCGCATTTTTTTCAGAAACCGCTATTACACTTGGATTTCAACAGTCTTCGGAATCATCGTTTTTGCCCTCGTTGCCTCAATCGCAGCAGGAAAAGTCCTAAAGCCATACCAAGTTTCCAGACTCATCGTCTTTCTTGACCCGTCCGTTGACCCGCGCGGCGCTGGCTGGAACATAATACAGTCAAAAATCGCCATCGGCTCAGGAAACCTCTTCGGGCAAGGCTATCTGCAAGGCACTCAAAGCCATTTGCAGTTCCTGCCAGAGCAAAGCACAGACTTTATTTTCAGTATCCTTTCCGAAGAGCTAGGATTTGCGGGCTGTTGCGTCGTTTTCATCTTGTACTTTATCATCTTGATGCGAATCCTCTACATAATCCGCTCCACAACAAACAACTACGGCTACTATATCTCAGGCGGAATCCTCGGAATGCTCTTTTTCCACTTCATCGTCAACGTCGGAATGGTTATGGGCATAATGCCGATTACAGGAATCCCGCTTTTGTTTATGTCGTACGGCGGCTCGTCGCTTTGGACAGCAATGATTTGCGTTGGATTGCTGATGAGCATCAGCGCCCGCCGTCTTGACTTCCAAGAATTGATATAATTCTTCAAAAAACGGCACATAATTTTTATGGAAAGGTCATTCCGAGTCACTGGCGACCTTTCCATGTTTGTGGAAACGCCATTCCGACTCACTGGCGGCCTTTCCACAGTTGTGGAAACGCCATTCCGAGTCACTGACGGCCTTTCCATGTTTGTGGAAACGCCATTCCGAGTCACTGGCGACCTTTCCACAGTTGTGGAAACGCCATTCCGACTCACTGGCGAGCTTTCCAGAAAAAAAATCACAAGGAGAAGACAATGAAACTGATAAATCCACTTGAAGAGATAGGCACTGAGCTTTGCGCGGTGCAAAACCCGTCGCGATACCTCGGAGGCGAGGTTGGCGCAATCATAAAAGCACACGAAAACGACGGCGAGGAGAGCAAATACAACTTTGCCATCGCTTTTCCAGACCTTTACGAAATCGCGATGTGCAATCAGGCGGTCAAAATCATTTACAACGGGCTGAACAGGAGCGAAAACATTCGCTGTGAGCGCGTTTTTGCACCCGACACGGACTTTGAGGCGCTTTTGAAGGCGAAAAACATTCCGCTTTACACGCTTGAAACGGGAATGGCGCTCAAAGACGTTGACATGATTGGCTTTTCAATCGGCTATGAGCTTGGCATCACGAGCGTTCTTGCGATGCTTGAAGCAGGCGGCGTTCCACTTCTCGCCTGCGACAGAAGCGAGAGCGACCCGATTGTGTTCGCTGGCGGTTGCGGCGTTACAAATCCTGCGCCTTTCAGCGATTTTTTCGACGCGGTGTTTATCGGAGAGGCGGAAGACGATTTGTTCTCGCTTGTTGAAGAACTTTCGTTGATGAAAAAAAGCGGGAAATCCAGAAGCGAGCTTCTTTCGCATTTTGCGCGCTCGCCGCACGTTTGGACGCGCGACATGAGCATGGAAAAGACAGCGCACGTCGTTGCCACGAGAGCGCTTCAGGCGGATTTCGGGCAAAAAGAGGCTGTGAGCGCATACTTTCCGCTTGCGAGCGTGAAGATGGTGCAGGACCACGGAACTGTGGAGATTATGCGCGGTTGCCCGAACGGCTGCCGCTTTTGTCATGCCGGCATTTACTATCGCCCGCAGCGAATGAAGAAAGCCAAGTTCATTTTCAGCGAGGTCGACAACCTTGTCAGAAAAGCGGGTTACAGGCAAATCAGCCTGATGTCGCTTTCGTCAGCGGATTACGAGGGAATCGGCAATCTGTTGGACGCGCTCAACAAAAAATACAACGGCGAGAACGTCAGCTTCCAGCTTCCCTCTCTCAAGGTCAACAGCATGTCGCTGCCGCTTTTGGAAAAACTTTCCGAAGTGCGAAAGGGCGGGCTTACGTTCGCGGTGGAAACACCTGACGAAATGTGGCAGCTTTCGGTGAACAAGGAAGTTTACGCCCAGCATTTGATTGACATTATCCTCGAAGCAAAGAAAAAAGGCTGGAACAAAGCCAAGTTCTACTTTATGATTGGGCTTCCGCTCGGAAACAACCTCGCAGGCGCAAAAAACGCCTCTTCCCCGTGGTGCGACATGCCCCTCCCGACTCAAGTCGAGGCGGGTGCAGAGGGAAGCGAGGAAAAAGCAATCGTGGATTTTCTTTTGGACTTGCAGGAAAAGACTGGAATACAGTGCAACGTCAATGTCGGCACTTTTATTCCAAAGCCACACACCGCGTATCAGTGGATTCGGCAGATTACGCCAGAGGAATCAAAGGCGAAAATGGATTATATTCGCTCACACCTTCCGCGCGGAAAGTTCAAAGTCGGCACTCACAACGAAAACGTCGCGTATCTTGAAGGGCTTTTGTCAAGATGCGACGAGAGAGCAGGCGCTCTCATCCTTGAAGCATACAAAAAAGGAGCGCGCCTTGACGCTTGGGAAGACCATCTTCGCGAGAACATGGCGATTTGGAACGCTGTCTTTGAAAGCGCGGACTGGGACGTCCGAAGCGAAATCCTTCGTGAAAGACTCCTCGACGAAAAATTGCCGTGGGACAGCGTGAACCTCGGTCAGCCAAAATCGTTCTTTGTCCGCGAATGGAATCGCTCGCTCAAAGCCGTTCTGACGTCCCGTTGCGGAAATCCGTGCACAGAGCGCTGCGGCGTTTGCTCGGCGACAAAGAGCGTCCACTTTGCAAAAGACGACGCAAAGGAGCTGGAAGCGTTGAGCGTTCCAGACAAAGTGGCGCTAAAGCAGGGCGACAATATCCCGATTCTCTACCGCTGTCTTTTCACGTTCACGAAGATAAACGGCGGTGAGTACGTGTCGCATTTGATGCAAGTCGAGATTATGCAGCGCGCTTTCCTTTGCGCTTCCCTCCCCGTCGTTTACACAATGGGCTTCAACCCGATTCCGCGCCTTGAGTTTGCCTCGACGCTCTCGCTTGGCGTGCGCTCGCTCGACGAAGTTGCCTCGTGCGTGCTTCTTGAGCCGATGAGCGAAAGTGATTTCGTCGAAAAAATGAACGCTGTTTTGCCGCAAAACCTCAAAGTCGAAAGCGCCTACATTTTCCCTGTCACAAACCAGAGAAAACGCGAATCTCTTGCCTCATCTCTTTGGGGGAACGTCTACGCTTACGAGTTTTCGCCATCGTTCGATTTTGAAGAGTTCAAGAAAAGCGATGCGTTCAAGAAGTTTTCGGACACAGAAGGCTTTGCTTTTGAGGACAGCGAGAGCGAGCGCAAAAAGATTTTCACGCTTCCGTTCAAATCAGACCGCCCTTTCCGCGACGCAATCGAAGAAGCAGGCGGCGACAAGATTTTCCGCCTTTGCCAAATCACGAAGCTAAAGACGCTTTCAAAAGGTGAGGTCACAGGCTGGACGCTTTCTGATGAGAGAGCGTGGATTTTGCAGAACGCAAGCGAAGAGCGACGAGCCTTCGTTCCGACTGGCGAAAAAGAAGAGGACATCAAGCTTTCTTCCGCGCCTGTTCCGTATTACACGCTCTACAAAAAGATTGCCGCAGTCAATGCCGCGCTCATAAAAGAGCGGGACGACATGAAAAAAGAGCGAAAGGCGTTTTTCAAATCTCACCCAGAGATTCACTAAATACGTTTTGCCAGCTCAGCGTTGAGTCATGCCCACCGTACGTACGTTTTGCCAAATTCAACAGTGAGTCGCCCCAAACGTATTTTAAGATGCGGAATAGTAAAAATTGTCATTGGCGAACTTGTTTCGGAATCTATTCAATCAAGTAAGGCAGATGCTGAAACGAATTCAGCATGACACACAAAAAATATTTTTCTGGCTGTATTGATTATGAAAGCCACGAAAGGCTATACTCTTGAGAATGGACTCAATAATAAAAAGCGATAACACAATAGCACTGATTGCGATTTCGTTCACATGGGTGTCGTTCGCGATAGTGGCAGAACAAAAATGGAAATGGGCGTCAAAAATCACAGGGACAGTGATTTGCATGGCAGGCGCGATTATTTTGACAAATCTTCACATAATCCCGATGAGCGCTCCGTTTTTCGACACTGTGATTTGGGATTACGCCATTCCGCTGGCGATTCCGCTTCTTCTTTTCAAGTGCAACATCAAAAAAATCTGGAAAGAATCAGGCCGTCTTTTGGCGCTGTTTTTATCAGGCTCGGCAGGAAGCGCGATTTTTGCAATCGTGGCGTACAACGTCTTCAAGGACAAAATCCCTTCTCTAAAAGAGATTTCCGCAATGATGACAGGCTCATACATTGGCGGAAGTGTCAATCTGGCGGCGATTTCGTCCTACTACAAGACGAGCGCGCAACTTACGGCGGCGGCGACTGTCGCAGACAATGTTCTGATGGCGCTTTACTTTTTCGTTCTGCTCTTTTTGTCCTCCTCGCCCTTTGTGAAGCGTCACTTTCCTCACCCGCACATCGACAAGGCAGAGCGCGAGGGAAATGGAGGTGCGAAAACGCAGGCGGCGGCGTTCTGGGCGCCAAAAAAGATTTCGCTAAAAGACATCGCCATTGCCCTCTCCTCATCGGCGCTTATCGTTTGGCTTTCAACAGAGCTTTCCGCCGTCTTTGGCGCTTTGATTCCGACGGGTAACATCGCGCTTGATATAATAAACGCTCTTTTTTCGAGCCGCTATCTTATAATGACATCGATTTCTATGATTCTGGCAACGTTTTTGAGCGACAAGGTGAAGCCCGACGCCGGAACGCAGGAGCTCGGCACTTTTATGATTTATCTTTTCTTTTTTGCTGTCGGTGTTCCCGCGTCAATCGGTCAAATCCTGAAAAACGCTCCTCTTTTGTTCGCTTTTTGCGCGATTATCGTTTTCGGCAATATGATTTTCTGCTTTGTCGCAGGGCTTCTTCTCGGATATTCGCTTGAGGACATCATTCTTGCTTCAAACGCGAACATCGGAGGCCCAACAACAGCCGCAGCGATGGCGATTTCGAAGGGCTGGCAGGATTTGACAGGGCCTGTTCTCCTCGTCGGCACTCTCGGATACGCAATCGGCACATATTTTGGCATTTTCGTCGGGAAAATCCTCGGCGCTTGAAAAGAGGGTATAAAATGAATAGTAAATTTCCTTCAATCCGCGATTTTGAGAAGTGGCTGGACACTTATCTTAATTTTGAGAAGCATCCGCAAAAAAATATCTTCTGGCTCGACACAGTCCGCTTCTTCTGCTCAATCTTGAACAACCCCGAAAAGAGCGCAAAGTGCGTCCACATCGCAGGCTCTAAAGGGAAAGGCTCTGTCAGCGCTTTTGCGTCCTCGATTTTGGACGCGGCTGGCTTTAAGACGGGGCTTTACACCTCCCCTCACCTCTTGGATTTTGCAGAGCGCGTGAGAAGCGCGCACGATTTTTTGAGCGACGACGTTTACAAAAAGGCGTCCCTTGAACTAGAGCGCGCAATCCGAAGCGTCAGCGACGACGAGCTTCCGGGAAAGCGGGCAATCACATGGTTTGAGCTTGCGACGCTCTTTTCTTTCTTGGCGTTCAGAGAATACGGCGCAGACTGGAGCGTCTTTGAGGTCGGACTCGGCGGAAGGCTTGACGCAACGAACGTGATAAGCCCTGAAGTCTGCTGCATAACGCCATTGGAGCTTGAGCACACGGAATATCTTGGCGACACAATCGAGAAAATCGCATTCGAAAAATGCGGAATCATAAAAGAAGGCGTCCCTGTTGTAACTTCCGCGCAAAAAGACGAGGCGCTTTCTGTCATTCGCAATATCGCAAAAGAGCGGCACGCGCCTTTAATCGAGGTTTCAAAAGCGGCAAAGATTGAAAGCGCCTTTGAGACGACAGAAAGCGGAAAGCCTGTTATGAAAGCCAGCATTGAAAGCCCGCTTTTTGCCCGCCCTCTTGTTGCACACTTGAGCCTTCTTGGCTATGAGCAGGCGGAGAACGCTGCTCTTGCCGCGATTGCGATAAAAACAGCCTGTCCTTGCGTCACAGAAGAGCAAATCGAGCGCGGGCTTGAGGCGGCTTTCCTTCCAGCGCGCTTTGAAGTCGTCCGCAGTGTTCCAAAATACAGCGCAATCCCGTATCTCGTCATTGACGGCGCTCACACCGTCAACAGCACGAAATGCCTTCTGTCATCACTGAGCGCTATCGAGAAAGCAGATGAGAAAAAGCCGCATCTGCTCTTTGCGCTTGCCGCGGACAAGGACGCTGAGGACATCGCAGCCCTCTTGTCGAGAGAGTTTTACAAGATTACGCTCACGATTCCAGGCGGCGAGAAGAAAGCCGACTTGCCAAGAGCACAAGAGGCCTTCCGCAAAGCAGGAGCAAAGTTTTCTTCGGGCGAGGATTATGAGAAAATGATTGCCGACTCTTTTTGTGCCGCCAACGAAGAGAAAGCGCCACTCGTTGTCGCAGGCTCTTTTTATCTTGCTGCCGAAGTCAAAAAGTTCATCTCGTAAAAAGGGATTTTCTCATCAACAATAATCACTAATTCCCAAAATCGAGGAAATACGGTATAGTTTGCTCTTGTTATGAATATGGAAGCATTTGTTTTAGGTTGCGGCGGAATGATGCCGCTACCGTATCGTCATCTCACGTCCGTGCTTTTGAGGCGCGACGGGGATTTGTTCCTTTTTGACGGCGGCGAAGGCACGCAAGTTTCTTTGCGCAGACTAAATCTAAAATGGAAAAAGATTAACGCGATTTTTGTTTCGCATACACATTCAGACCACGTTACAGGCCTTCCTGGAATCCTTATGCTCTCAAGCCAGGTTGACAGAAACGAGCCGCTTTACATTTATGGCCCGCCGAAAATCGCAGAATACATCGAAACAAGCCGCAAAGTGCTTGATATGTACATAAACTACCCGATTATCGTCAAGGAAATCACAGCGCCGTGTGTCGTTCACTCAGGCGACGGCTTTTATATCCGCGCTTTCCCGCTTGAGCACTCAAAAACATGCGTCGGCTACACGCTTGAAGAGCTAAACCGCCCGGGAGAGTTCTCGCCAGAGAAAGCCGAGGCGCTCGGCGTTCCGCGCGGCCCGCTTTGGGGAAAATTGCAGCACGGAGAAAGCGTCGTTGCCGCTGACGGCTCGACAGTCCACCCTGAGCAAGTGCTGGGAAAAGAGCGAAGCGGAAGAAAGTTCAGCTACGTTACCGACACGCTCTATCTTCCGTCGATTGCAAAAGAGGTGCAAGGAAGCGACCTTCTTATCTGTGAGGGAATGTTCTCTGACCAAAACGCAGACCAGGCGAAAGAGAAAAAGCACATGACAGCGCGTCAGGCGGGCATCATCGCTCGCGACGCAAACGTAAAGAGAATGGGCTTGATTCACTACAGCCCACGCTACAACGACAAGGAGCTGCCGAGCCTTCTTGAAGCCGCAAGGGCAAATTACCCGGAAGCATTCCTGACACGCGACAGAATGCAAATCGACATTCCTTATGTCGACTGATTTTTTGTGCATCTCCACCTGTATACAGGTGGACACCCTCACTGCATACGGTTGGACACCTCAACTGCATGCAGGTAGACACCCCACCCGCATGCGGAAGGACACCTCACCTGCATGCGGGTTGTATTTTATTCTTCGAGCGACACTTCGCCGTCCGTGCATTTCACGACTTTGGCGGGCACTTTTTCGTTCCAATACAATCCCTTTGGCATTTTGTTCCATTGTTCCACAGTTCCGTCGAACTCGATTGAAGTAAGGGCTGTGCAGCCCTCAAATGCACGAGGCCATATTTTCACCACGTTTTTCGGAATCCTTATGGATTTGAGCGAAATGCAGTGCTCGAACGAGTGAACTCCGACTTCCAACAAGCCTTCGGGGAGCTTTACAGACTCAAGGGAATCACAGTTGCAGAACGCCCAGTTATCGATTTGGGTAACGGTATCTGGAATGTCAATGTGTTTCAGGGATTTGCATTTATGGAACATTCCGTTGATTTTCGTCAGGTTTTTCGGAAGCGACACGGAACTAAGCAAATCACAACCAGCGAATATGTCATCGCCGATTTCTGACACGCTGTCAGGAAGAGACGCTGAAACGAGATGCTTGAAACAAGAGAACGCAGCTTTGCCGATTTTTTCAACGCCGTCGGCAACGATTAGCGTTTCGAGCTGATAATAGTACCCGAAACCCCAAAATACCTTTTCTTCAAACTCCGTCACTCCCACAAACTCCAGCTCTTTGACGGTTTTGAAATTGATAGGTCTCATAATTCCTTGCGTAAAGAAGCGTGCCTTGCCGTTTTTGTTGGGCTTGAGCGTTATGTCCTTTGCAAGCCGAATCGGGATTTCAAAAGGCGGGAGCTTCGTGCTCATAAGAGCGTCGAAAATCTCAAGCGAGTTCTTTGATTCGTCAGAAAGCGCGTCCACGATTTTTGGCACTTCGCCAATCCATTTTTGAACGTTCGCACTCGCTTTCAAAAGCACGTTGTTTCCGTTGACGTTCACCAAAAGGATTGTGTCCGCTTTTGTGGCATTGACGCTTTCCACGGAGAAATCCTCAATGCCCTTTTCCTTGATTGCCTGTGAGAACAAGGACGTTGCAGTGACCTGCTGAACCTGCTTGATTTTCTCAAGCTTTGCTTTTTCGATGTCTTCTGTGTCGTTCATTTGTTCTTTCTCCTTGTAATTTTATATTTCAGCGTCGCCGTCTGAACAATGCACGACTTTTGCTGGAACGTTCTTGTTCCACATTTCGCCTTTCTCAATGGCGTTCCATTGCGAGAGCGTGCCTCGGAAATTGATTTCAGAAAGAGCAGTGCAGCCACGGAAGGCAGTTTGTCCGATTTCCGTAACGCTTTCGGGAATGGAAGCGGAAACGAGATTCTTGGAATAACCGAATGCCGACTCTCCGATTTTTTCCACGCCGTCGGCAATGATTAGAGTTTCAAGCTCGTAATATGAACCTCGAAGGCAAAGAGCATTCTTGTCGATTTCCGTCACGCCAACAATTTCCAGCTCTTTTGTGGTGTAGAGAAAAGAGATTTTCCTCAGAAGACTTTGGCTGAAGAATCGGATTTTTCCGTCTTTGCTCGGATGCAGTTCCAGAGCGTCAGGAAGCTTTTTCGGAACTTCAAGAGGCTGGAGCTTTGCTTTCATAAGAGAATCGAAAATCTCACGGGAGCTTTTTTCTTTGTCACAAAGTGCGTCCACGATTTTCGGAACGTCGCTGGTCCAGTCAAAAGCATTGGCTTTCACTTTGTAAATCACGTTGTTCTCGTTGACTCTCACCCAAATGATATTCACTGTTTTTGTTGGAATGAACGATTCCACAGCGTAATCCTCAATGCCCTTTTTTTTGATTGCCTCAGAGAACAAGGACATTGCGCTGACTTTCTGAATCTTCTTGATTTTCAGCTGCTTTGCTTCTTCCTTTGCCGCCTGCACTTCAAGGATTGGCTCTTTCTTTGTTTTTCTTGCGTCGTAGAGTTTTCCCGTTTTCTCGTTGAACGGGTACAGCGTTGAGCGCGACACGATTTTCTCCACAGAGCCGCAACCAGAAAATGCACCTTTGTAAATAATCCTCATTGTCGAAGGGATTTCGATGTATTTGAGCGACTTGCAATCATTGAACGCATGGCCGTCGATTTCCTCCACGCCCTCGCTTATCACCACGGACTCAAGACAGTCGCACTTATCGAACGCATACCGACGTATTTCCTTCACGGTGTCGGGAACTGTAACGCTCGTTGCGCTTTTGTCTACGCACGCGATGAGCGTTCCGCCTTTCACCATCAAAGTGCCTTTTTTCCATTCGCCGTCCGAGCATTTCACGCTCGTCACAGGTGCAACGCAAAGAAGATCATGAAGCCCGTCCATATTATCCCATTGTGCCACCGTTCCGCGGAACTCGATTTGGCTGAGCGACGTGCAATAATCGAACGCCCACTGCCCCAAATCTTCCACTCCGCTTCCAATCACAATCGACTTGAGAGCCTTGCAGCCAGAAAACCCCTGATAGCAAATTCTCTCCACGCTGTCGGGGATAACGATGCTTTCAAGGGCAGTGCAGCCAGCAAACGCATAGGATTCTATTTTTGTCACGGTCGAGGGGATTTCAACCGATTTGAGAGCCGTGCAGCCTTCAAACGCGTTCTCTCCTATCACCGTAACGCCTTCGGGGATTTTAATCGACTCAAGAGCAGTGCAGCCCTTGAACACCTTATCCTCGATTTTCAACAAGCTTGAAGGAAGCTCAACCGTCTTTAGGGCAGTGCAGTCTTCAAACGCGCTTGAGTCTATCTCCGTAACGCTCTCAGGGATTTTAATCGACTCAAGAGCAGTGCATTTGCTGAATGCGGTATAACCAATCATCGTCACGCCTCTTCCGAACTGCACCGACTTGAGCGCCTCGAAGCCAAAAAATTGCAAACCCGGAAACCACTCGTTAATCACCACGGATTCAAGCGTCTTATAGCTATTCCTGATTGTAAAGGGTTCGATTCTCTTAATCCCTGCAGGGAGAACCAAGTTCACCAAACCTTCTTTGCATTTGGTCAAAACGCCGTCTTCGATTGTCAAAACATCATTTTCTGTGTTGTCCATTTGTTCTTTCTCCTTATATATTTATATTTCCACTTCTCCGTCAGTGCATTTCACGGTCTTTGCGGGAACATCTTTGTTCCAGTTCTCGCCTTTTTTCACGGCTTTCCACTGTGATGCAGTTCCGCCGAACGTGATATATTCAAGCGACTTGCTGCCTTGGAACGCAAACTGTTCAAATTCCGTCACACTGCTCGGTATCACAATAGATTTGAGGGAATTGCAATTCCCGAGAACTCCGATTTTCCTCACGCGGTTGGGGATAACCACGTTCACAGCGCTTTTGTGACAAAAAGACACGACGCCTTTTTCTGAATACAATAACTTTCTGCTTGCGTCCTTAAAACCGTTGTCGACCGCATATTTTCGCACCTCCGCCGAATCTGTGCAGCTTCTTGAAAAAGCGAGCAACGCGGGAAGAGTCTTCTTCCACTTTGCCGCCGCGGAATCGGGAAGAACGATATCCATTCCGCCATTTGCAACGTTTATAGAGATAATCGCATACTTTATGATTTTCCAGTTATATATGATTCTATATGTTCTGACAAAATCCTCCTCTTCTTTGTACTCGCCCAAAATCGACTCGAGCAGCGCTGTTGCAGCCTCTTTTTGCATTTCTGCGACTTTCACTTCCTTTGCCTTTTCCTTAGCCGCGTTCAAAACAAGGATAGCCTTTCTCGACTTTTTCGTCGCTCGATATAGTTTGTGCGTCTTTTCGCTGAACGGATACGAGGCAGAAGCGGAAACAATCTCCTCAACAGCGTCGCACCCTTCAAAAGCCATTTTCTCGATTTTCGTGACGGTCGATGGAAGAGACAACGACTTGAGCGATGAGCAATAGCAAAACGCCAATTCGCCGATTTTCGTCACGCCCTCTCCAATAACCACAGATTCAAGCGACTCGCAACAACCAAACGTACCTTTTCCGAATTCGCTCACACCTTTTGGTATCACGACGGACTCAAGCGACGTGCAGCCACTGAACGCACCCTCGCCGATTTTCGTCACGCTCTCAGGTATCACAACCGACTTGAGCGACGAGCAATCTTGAAACGCTCCCGCTCCGATTTCGGTCACGCCGTCAGGGATAGCCACGTTCACAGCGTCTTTCTTGCACCTTTTCAAAACACCATTTTCGATTGTCAGCACGTCATTTTCAATCTTGAGAGCATCTTTTTCTTTTTCCATAAACTCATCTCTTATAAAATAACCTCACGGGCATTTCTCCAAAAAGGCAAAATATCAAAAAGTATGCTTTGGGCATTTTCCCAAAAGCCCACTTTGGTCAAAATTACGCTTTGGGCATTTACCCACGAGCCAAACTGGAGCAAAGTTGCCTTTGGGCATTTTCCCGAAAGGCAAAAACTAAAGCGCCACGTCTCCGTCGGAGCATTTTACGGTCTTTGCGGGAACATCTTTGCACCAGTCTTTGCCTTTCTTCACGGCGTTCCACTCTTTCATCGTGCCTAAAAACGTGATTTCACAAAGCTCAGGACATCCAGAAAATATACCATCTCCTATTTTCTTCACGCTTTCGCTAAACGTTACAGACTTGAGCTTTGGGCATCTTTCAAAGGCAACATTGCCGATTTTGTTTGCACCAATCACCGCAGACTCAAGAGATTTGCACCAAGAGAACGACTCTCTTCCAATAGACGTTACACTCTGAGGAATCACCACAGACTTAAGAGAGTCACAGAAATGAAACGCCTCTCTTCCGATTTCCGTCACACCATCTGGAATCTCAACCGATTCAAGTCCGCTACACCCCTCGAATGCACAGTAATCAATTATCTTCACACTCTGCGCAAGAGCCACAGACTTAAGCGAGACGCACCAATCAAACACTTTCTTTGCGATTTCCGTAACTCCTTCTGGAATTATGACGTCCGTTAAGTCTTGGCGTAGTTTCGCCACAACAACGCCATTTTCTATCAAAAGAACAGAAGGTGTCGAATCTCAGTCAGAGCATTTCACGTTTTTTGCACAAGAGCCTTTGTTCCAATCATCGCTTTTCTCCACGGCGTTCCATTGCGCCAAAGTTCCGCCGAACGTGATTTCTGAAAGCAAAGCGCAGGAAGAAAAGACATTAATGCCGATTTTTTTCACGCTTTCGGGAATAAAGACGGATTTGAGACACGAGCAACCACAAAGCGCATTGTCTCTGATTTCCCTAACGCCGTCGGCTATTGTGACGCTCGTCATTTTGTTGTAGAGTTTTCCCACAACAACGCCATCTTCTATCAAAAGCACAGGGCGTTTCCAATCTCCGTCAGTGCATTTCACCGTTTTCACGTGGCAATTATTGTTCCAGACGTCGTTTTTCTCCACAGCTTCCCATTGTGCAATCGTTCCGCCGAAATCTATTTCATAAAGCGAATTACAGCTAGAAAAAGCGTCCTTGCAGATTTCCTTCACGCTTTCGGGAATGAAGAGCGACGAGAGATTAAAGCAATCAGCAAAAGCCTTTTCTCCGATTTTCTTGACCATAGACGGAAGAACGACGGACTTTAGCGACCCACATTCATAAAAGCCTTTCTCTTGGATTTCCGTCACTTCGTCGCTAATAACGATATGAATCGGCTTCGTGTCCGCTCTCACCTTGCCCTTGCCGTATCGAACATACAAGAACTTTCGGCTTGTGTCCTCAAAGCCATTGTCGAGCGCATACTTTCGCAAAGCCACTTCGTCAGTGCAAGTTGAAGCAAAGTCGAGCAAGGCGGGAAGGCTCTGCATCCACTTTGACACCTTTGAATCCTCGAGGACAACCTCAAATCCGCCCTTTCCTGCGTTTAGGCAAAGATATGCTTCCTTTCCCTCTCGTCTCAACTTCGGACGGATATTTTTTTGCGCGCTCAAAATCGATTCAAGCACAGCGCTTGCAGAAACGTTTTGCACTTTCTCGATTTTCTCTTTCTTCGCCTCTTCCTTTGCCGCCTGAAGAACGAGGATTGCCTTCTTTCTTTTCCATGTCGCGTCGTAAAGCTTTCGCTTCTTCTCGTCGACAGGGAATAGCGGAGCATTCGACACGACTTTTTCCACTGCTTCACAGCCATCGAATGCGGACGATTCGATTTTTGTCACAGTCGAAGGAATGACAACGGACTTGAGAGCTGTGCAGTCACAAAACGCTAAGCTATCTAATTTCGTCACGCCTTCGCTTATAACCACAGACTCAAGAGCCTTGCATTTCTCGAACGCACCAAAGCTGATTTCTGTAATGCCCTCTGGGACTGTAACGCTCTTTGCACTCTTGTCGAGGCACTCAAGTACACAGCCGTTCTCAATATAGAGGACAGGTTTTATCCATTCGCCGTCAGAGCATTTTATGCTCTTCACGCCTTCGTTGTTCAGGACGTGCATTCTTCCCTTCACGGCTTCCCATTGCGCTTTTGTTCCGCAATACGTCACGTCAACGAGCGACTTGCAGCGAGAAAAGGCGTATCTGTCGATGAACTTGACGTTCCCGCCAATCACGAGCGATTCCAAAGACGAGCACCCCTTGAACGCATCGAAGCCGATTGTCTCCACGCCCCTTAGCGTCACGGATTTTATCAACCAGCAGCCGTCAAAGGCGTTGTTTCCGATTTCCTTCACGCCGTCGGGAATGGCAATCGACTTGAGGCACTGGCAATTTTCGAATGCGCAGTTGCCGATTTTCACAACGCTTTCAGGGATGTTCGCCTCCTCAAGTTTCGTGCACCAAGCGAACGACCTATATCCGATTTCAGTCACGCCCTCAGGGATTTTCACGGACAAAAGTTTTGAGCAGTTGTCGAACGCCTCTTTTCCGATTGCCGTCACGCCCTCAGGGATAACCACGTTCACAGCGTCTTCTTTGCATTTGGTCACAACGCCGTTCTCGATTGTCAAAACATCATTTTCTGTGTTGTCCATTTGTTCTTTCTCCTTATAATCTATATTCTCATTCCGAAACAGCAGAGTGTCATTTGAGAACTTGTTTCAGAATCTTTTCTTCGGCTTCGCTTTAGCAACCAGACCCTGAAACAAGTTCAGGGTGACACCCTTTTCAAAAGGCTCAAACTCAATAAAAGTCGCCTTTCCTTATCGTAAGGATTCTGTCTTTTAAAAAATCTGGTAATCCTTATCGTAAGGAACGCTGCTTTTTAAAAAGCGGGCAATCCTTATCATAAGGAACGCCCACTTTTTGCAAAATCACAAATCCTCAACATAAGGAATGCCATTTTCTGCTAAGGCGCTTTTCCTTAAAACAAGGATTTCAGGCTTTCTGCAAATTTGCATTTCCTTAAAATAAGGAGTGCCATTGCGAACAAGTTTTCCGAATATGTTTTTATAAACTTTATATATGAAACTAGAAATTCCAATCTCTTGCTCTGTTGTCTGCTAATTTCACAAAGTAAGGAAGCCTATTCTCTCCAGCCATTTGTTTGACAAGCTCTTTGGCTTTTTCATTATCCATTCCTTTGCTGGTCACATACAATGGTTTCTGGCTTTTTTTACCTCGATAAACTTCAAGATTTTCTAAAACACATCTGTTATATTTGTTTTTTCCAATTCCAATTACAGGAATGTTGTATTCTTCAAAAACAAAAGTGCCCAAAGCGTGTTCTTCTGTTCCCGAGTCGGCATAGCCGTCTATTACAATCAAATCAATCTCTTCTTTTTTCATTTGCTCAATAATAGACTTTACGCTTTTTAGCTCTCTTTTGTAGAATTGCCCAGGAATATAGTCTGCAATCTCTGTTACGATTGACGTCAAAACATACTCTTCTTTTTCTGCAAGAATATCTTTTGCCACAATGCCCGCAACGTGTCCAGTTCTTGTTTCTTCGTTATAATCTGCGTCAATTATCACTACCATAATCAAACGTCCCATAGAAATAAACTTTACTTTTCTGGTGGAACAAATTCAAATCCTTTTGGAAGATTCAACGGATGCCCGTATTTAAGGATTTCTTCGTTCATTTTCTCAAGGTCTGCTATTGATACAAGTGCAAAAATACCGTCCAGCTCTGTTTTTACTATATCCTTGAACCGTTCTGGCACTCCGTATTTTTTTACATTATGCCCGTCTTCGCTATAAAAATAAGCAGAAATCAAATTATCATCATAAGTAATCGATATAGCCTTAAACGCTCCGCTTGGATAATATGACACACCAAATCCGGAAGTTCTATTTCCCCTTGTTTCATCAATTTCAGTAAGAATTCCATTCTCATATTCTTTTTGAATTCCGTTCCGCAATCCGTCCACGACATCAAACTCCTCTTCAAGTTTGCCGTCATAAATGACCTCAACATGACCCGTATAAGGGATTTCGCATTCTTCATCCTCATAATATGTCGGATTGCCGTTCCCGTAGATATTGTCTTCGTATAAATCATCTGCGTTCATAGTGTTTTCACCCTCAATAAAAATCTGATTTCGTCACGTTGTCGCGCTCGCTCATCTTTCATATCCGCAATTTTACTGCACTACTGAAAACGAAACGCCTTTGAGATTTGCTTCTATAAGTTGTCTTCTGCCTTTTGCTGTGCAAATGATTTTCTCGTCTGCATTATACAAATCCTTTGTGCCTTTTACGATTTTGCAAAGAGATTCAAATGAAGTGCTTGCCGTGACTTCAAACAGCTTGGCATCAGCAGTTTCTTTTTCTATGAGATAATCATATACATCTTTTGTTCCCCATTTCTTTGCCCACTCGCAAGCGTCGCAGTTCTCAATTTCTCCGATTTTATATGTCGCATAAATATCAATGCCTGCGTCTATCAAGTATTTTGCTATTTCTACATTGCGTCCTGAAATTGCAACAAATAGTGGGTTGTTTCTTGTATTTGAAACATCAAGTTTTGCTCCATTTTGCATTAAGAGCCTTACAATATCAAAATTTCCACTAAACGTAGCAGCCACAATGGCAGAATCATGACTTACTCCACCAACCAAATCAATATCAATTCCATTCTCAATAAGTAACTTGCATATTTCGTATTGATTATACCGTGCTGCCATTCTTAAATTAGAGCCTAGGGCAGAAACTTTATTAAGCAAGTCTTTATCAATAGAAATAATTTCTTTTACCTTTTCATAATTTCCATCTCTAATAGATTGTTTTAATTCATCATATAGATTTTCAAACATTTTCTTTATTCCCCCAATTACTTACAGCAATGTTTTTTCATGAAAAGTCACAGCAATTCAATGGCATTATTAACTTCATTACATTCTAGTCTTCGTGCAAGTTTTAATGATTTGATTTCTTCGTACTCTATTGAATAAACTCCTTTTTCTATATCAAGCTCCAAAATACGCTCCATTTTCAAATCAGGATAGGAAAGGCATTGCAACAACTCACTTGCATTAACTAAAATCAGTTTTCCAGACTCAATATTGATAAATGTTCGTGAGGACTTTTGAGAATCAGAAATAGTTATTTCACCATTTTTCTCATTTTCATAATACAAAAAAATCACCATTTTTCCTGAATTACAAAATTCTACAAGTTCTTTTGTTTCTCTTTTCCTGACATCATTCCAATTTTCATTTGGAAAATCGTATGCTAATTCACTTTTTCCATAATAATCGATAAAAATATCTAACTCGCGTAAAAGTTCGTCATCAATTTTATCAAGATACTGCTCATCTATTAAAATAAGAGCGTCCATACTATCGCATTCATAACAGAAGTTCATTTTTGTCTCCATTTTTGAAAAAATGCCGTCAAATCCACTCACGACAAATGAAGGCTGACATTGGCGAACTTGTTTCGGAATCTGTGATTCGGCTTTGCTTTAGCAACCGAGATGCTGAAACAAGTTCAGCATGACAGTCTTTTATATCAAGGAAATTCGTTCTCCAAACTTGGAAATCATTTCTCCAAGTTTGGAAATCTCTTTTCCGACTTCGGAAACTCTTCCTCCAAGTTAGGAAATTCTTTCTCCAACTTTGGAAATCTTTTTTCCTTTTTGGGAAATTGTATTTCCAATCTTGGAAATCATTTCTCCTTATTTTTTTATTCCGACATCGTAAAATCATAAAAGCGGAAGGGCTTTTCGCTTTCGTCAGAAATGCTTTTCACGAGGTTTATCCAGCTCTCAGAGCGCTCAATCACCATTGCGTCGCTTGAAATCACGTTCTCAAGGCTCACGAGCGCTTGGTCTGCGTCGTTTACGATTTGGACGTCCGTCTCAAAGTCGTATTTTTCCAGCACCTCAAAGATTTTGGCTTTGAGCCGTCCTGAGTTTGAGACGGGCTTGTCCAGATAGAAAACGCACTTTTTGATTTTCATCGCGTTGAGTTTCTGCCCGATTATGTCGATTGCCGTTTCGGTTTTGTCAATCAGTCGGTAAGTGCCGCGAAGTCCTGCCAAGTCGCGGATTGTGCCGTCCATGCAGTGCAGCAGCGTCGAGTCAGAAAGCGCGACTTCAAGCGTGATTATGATGTTGAAGCCGTCGATGTAGACCGTCTCGTTTTCGCTCAATGTTTTTATTTCTTTTTGGGCGCGACTTTTTATGGATTTTTCTGAGGAAGTCGCACGAATCAGAGCCATCCGCTGCCGTTCCGAGAACGCAAAGTGGTTTCCCACAAAGGTCGCAATGCTTTGCATGGGATAGTTTTGGTTCATCAGATAATAAAAGTCTTTCTGCGCCTTACGCAACCGCACAAGGTTCTTTTCGTTGAAATCTGTCTCATCGCTGTCAAAGTACCCTCTCCTGACTTGCTCGCTCATTAAGCCTCTCCCGTCAACTCTGCGTCGCCGTCTGAGCAATGCACCACTTTCGCAGGAACGCAATAGTTCCACTTATCGCCTTTAGAGACTTTTTCCCACTGACTCTTTGTTCCTCTAAACGTAATTTCAGTAAGAGAGAAGCAATAGTAAAAAGCTTCACGATGTATTTCCCACACGTTCTCAGAAATTACCACAGACTTAATCCCTGAATTCGTAAACGTCAACGTAAAGATTCTCTCCACGCTCGAAGGGATTGTCACCGACTCAAGCGAATGGCAACCATAGAACGCACCTTCCCCAATTATCTTCACACCATCGCATATAACAACAGATTTGAGATTTTTGCAGTCTTGAAATGCCCTTTCTCCGACAGTCGTCACGCTCGAAGGAATTACCACCGACAAAAGCGAGTTGTTAAAAGAAAACGCCCATTCGCAAATTTCCACAACATTGTCAGGGATTACAAGATAAGTTGCATTAGAACGAAGACCTTTCAGTTCACCGTACTTTGAGATTTTCAGGCGGTATTTGCTTGCGTCGCTGAGCTTTTTCTCCGCCATGTATTCGCGCAATTCTTTTTCTGTCGCTCCGCCGCTTGCCATATCCAAGAAAGAAGGGAGCGTCTGCCGCCATTTTTCAGCCTTCGCGCTTTCAAGGCACACTTCCACACCTCCGTCTTTTGTGGGAATGACCAAATAGAACTCTTTTGCTCCATACTCAACTTTCATGTTTTTCAAAGGATGTTCTTCGACAATCACATCAAAGAACGCTTTTGCTGTTGCAAAATCTATTTGCTTTTTCTTTTTCTGCTTTGCTTCTTCTTTTTTGGATTGCGCCCTGTCTCCGCCATCAAGCAGCTCAAGAAAATCATAGTAGTTCATGATTTTTGTTCCGTAGCGTTTGGCTTTCTCCACTTTCTCTGTTCCAGAATCAGCGTCATCGCAAACAAGAATGTCCACCTTTTTTGTCAGTGTTGAATGCACGTCAAACTGTTTCCAAGCCTTTTTTTCAAGTTCCTCTCTGGACATTTCCAGGCATTTTCCAGAAAAACATACTGTTTCCATAAATCTTTCTCCTTATAATTTCATTTCTCTTGTGAGCGCGGTTTTGCAACAACGCTGACAATCGATTATAACAACCTTAATATAATTTATACAGTGCCGCTCACATTCGCCAAGTTGCAATGCGCATAAAAAAGCCGTCCTATGATGTTTTTCATAGACGGCTTTCGGGCTTTACGCAACAATGTATACAAAAGCCCGTCTATACACGCCAACGGCGCTGTGAAACGGGCTTTGGATACTAACATTATCTGCCGTACCTTGCAGTTACGACGTCGTCGTTTGCAATATCTTCGGCTTTGTTCAAACTTTTGTTGTATTCTCTTAGTTTTGTCTCTCTTAGTTTGGTCAAAACTTTCTCTTTTTTCATCGCTTCTATCAAAACGTTCCGCTTTTCTTCCGAGACCATTTTCGCCTGCGAGAGCTCATTGAGATACTCGCTCTCTTTGATTTTCAGCAGTTTCAGATACTGCTGGTTTCGCATCAGGCTAAAAATATCGTGTGAGCTGTCGCTGTCGTGGTTCGTGGACACGCGCTCATTGGCTATCGTGTCCAAACAGCCTTGTATTTTGCTTTCCTCTGACAAGGCTTTTCCAAGTTCGGCTTCTGCTTGCTTCTTCTCGAACTTTCTGAGGTCTAAAATCTTTTCAAGCGAAAACGAAAACTGCTTCATTTATTCTACTTGCTCAACGCTTCAGACGCACTCGCAAGAGCCGCTTTTGCAGCACTTCCGATTGCAAGAGTGTTCTCCGCAACAATCTGCGCGGTCGTCTTTCGGTCAAGCGCTGGCGTTATCGAAGACTCTTCCTCCGGAATTGCAACGCCCGTAAGTTCTGAAAGTCGCTTCAATGTGTCGGTAATCGGGCACGGGTCGAACTCTTCCTGCTTCAAGAAATCCTCGATTGCCTCGTGCTTGTCAATCGCCGCATCGATAAGCGGGTTGTTGCCTTTTTGGTAAACACCCGCATTAATCATATCCGAGTTCTCGTCGTATGCCGCCATTAACTGTCTGATAATCGCGCACGCCTTGAGCGTTTCTTTTCCGCTGACGCGCTTTGAAAGACGGCTTATGCTTCGAAGCACGTTAATCGCAGGATAGTGATAGCGTTCAGCAAGGGCACGGCTCAAAACGATGTGTCCGTCAACTGTACCGCGCACTTTATCTGTAATCGGCTCATCGAAATCGTCGCCATCGACAAGAACGGTGTAAAGCGCTGTGATAGAGCCTGTCTGGTTCGTTCCTGGTCGCTCCAAGAGCTTTGGCAAGAGGTCGAAAACGCTCGGCGGATATCCGCGCTGTGCTGGAGGCTCTCCTGTCGCAAGTCCTATTTCGCGCTGTGCGTGTGCAAATCGTGTAACGCTGTCCATCATGAGCATGACATCTTTGCCTTGGTCGCGGAAATACTCGGCAACCGCAGTCGCAACGTATGCTGCACGAAGACGGCAGATTGACGGCTGGTCGCCTGTCGCCACAACGATGACGGAGCGCTTCAAGCCCTCTTTTCCCAAGTCGCGCTCGATAAAGTCCAAGACCTCACGCCCTCGCTCACCGATAAGGGCGATTACGTTAATATCTGCGTTTGTGTTTCGCGCAATCATAGAAAGCAGCGTTGATTTTCCGACACCACTTCCCGCAAAGATGCCAAGACGCTGTCCACGACCGATTGCCAAAAGGGAATCGATTGCGCGAACGCCTGTTACAATACGCTTGTTTATCGGCTTTCTGTCGAGCGGATTCGGAGGAGAGGCAAGGGCTGGATAAAATGTTTCTGGAATAATCTCGCCTTTTCTGTCGTAAGGCTTGCCTGTTGCATCGATTACGCGACCGATGAGGCTCTCCCCTACTCCGACCTCCAAGACGTGTCCTGAGGCTACGACTTCGCAACCAACTTCAATTCCGCTTGTTGCGCCGTAAGCCATCAGTTTTACTGTGTTTTTATCAAGACCAACAACTTCTGCCAAAACAGAGGAGGAGCTGCTTGGAATCTTTATTGTGCAAATCTCACCAATGACAGAGCAAGGACCAAGACTTTCAATCATCAGTCCTTTTACTGCCGTAACAGAACCTGTGTAGAGGATTGTTTCTGTTCGCTCTGCTGTTTCAAGGTATTTTGAAAAAAGAGTTTCCATTATGCTATACCGAAACCTCTGTTACTTTGCGCTTTCTGCTTTTGAAACGGACTTTACAGGAGAAATCTCAAGAATCTTTGTTTCAAGTTCTGCCAACTGGCTTGCAATGCGAGCATCGATTGCTCCGAAGTCAGTTTCAACGATACAGCCACCCAAGTCCACCGATGTGTCTTCGACAACATTGATGTTCTTTACTGATTCAACAGAAGCGATGAAATCTTTTATGTGCTCTGTCGTGAGTTTTGCGTCAGAGAAGTTTACGCGGACTGTAACATCGCCACGTGTTTTGACCTTCTTCAATGCAGAAAGCACGTTCGCCATAACGACGTTCTTCTGGCTTTCAGACAAAACTTTTACGACTTTTCTTGTCATCAAAATAACGAGGTCAACAATCTGCTGCTCTGTTTCGTTGAGGATTTCCTGTCTGCGTGACTGGATTCCTTCGAGCATTGAATGAACGCGACCGATAAGGCGCTGAACTTCGTCTTTGCCTTTGTTATAGCCTTCTTCGTGTCCTTTTTCAAAGCCTTCTTCATTTGAAGAACGACGGATATTTGCGTCATCACTTCTCGCTTTTTCAAGGATAGCGTCCGCTTCGTCTTTTGCTTTTTGGATAATCTCAGCAGCTTCTTTTTCTGCGTCAGCCTTAATGACAAGAGCCTTGTCCTGCTGCTCTTTTACGCGGTCAAAAGCAGTGCTTTCGGCATTCTTGACTATTTCAGCCGCTTCAGCCTGAGCTTTTGCAATCATCTCGGCTTTTTCGGCTTCCCACTGAAGCTTGAACTCTTCAGCTTCACGGCGCAAGTCATCTGCGGTTGGTCCTTCATACTGAGGCGCTTCTTCAACAACGACTTCTTCCACCTTTGGAGCATAATCGCGTGCCAGCTGTAGCACAACGCCGTCTTTTTTCTGCGTTATCTCATTCGGGCGAAAAACCCGTTTTGACATATATGCGCTTTTGATAAATGCTTCGTCTGACATATTTTTTCCCCAAAATTATCCGTATTAAACAACCATTTCGTCTTCGCCTGAACGAGCGATAACAATTTCGCCACTCTCTTCCAGTCGTCTGATAACCGCAACAATCTTCTGCTGTGCTTCTTCTACGTCTTTTACGCGGACAGGACCCATGAACTCCATATCCTCTTTGAGCATACTTGCGGCACGCTTTGACATATTGCGATAAATCTTGTCTTGGACTTCCGCATCCACGTTCTTGAGAGCCTTTGCGAGTTCCTGTGTATCGACTTCGCGAAGAACTTTCTGAATAGCACGGTCGTCGAGCATAACGATATCCTCGAAAACGAACATTCGCTTTTTGATGTCTTCTGCCAAATCTGGATTTTCTTCTTCCAAAGATTCGATAATCGCTTTTTCAGAACTACGGTCAACAAGGTTAAGAATATCAACGATAGCCTCAACACCACCAGCAGCAGTATAGTCTTCGCTGGAAAGCGTAGAAAGCTTTTTCTCAAGAACTCGCTCTACTTCACGCAATACATCTGGTGAAGTTCGGTCCATTGTTGCAAGACGCTTAGAAACCTCAGCCTGCATATCTTCCGGAAGGTTCTGCATGATTACGGCAGCCTTTCCTGGTTCAAGGTAAGCAAGAATCAAGGCAATTGTCTGCGGATATTCCTGCTGAATAAAGTTCAAAAGATGAGCCGGGTCTGTACGGCGGATAAAGTCGAAAGGACGAACCTGAAGACTTGAAGTAAGTCGGTTGATGATATCGATGGCCTTTTCTCTGGCGCTGGCAGCCAAAGTCTTCTTACCCATCATATTCCAGGTTTCGCGATCATCGCGGTCGATCATTTCCGGGAAGATGTTGTGTCTCAGATTCTGGAACGTATGCGGATGCGAGAGGAATTCACCTCCGCAGCCGACTTCCTTGATGATATCGACGGCGAGATGTTCATCATCGGTGGGGATCCCGCGCAGAATTCTGCTGAGCATTCGGATGATTTCATCATCGGCGACGTACTGAGCCGGGCTGAAGGTCATACCCAGTTCCAGCATACCCGCCCCATAGATCATGTTGGCGCCTGCCAGCATGGTGAGGAGGAAGCTCTGGGTTTTTTCATAACCGGCCTGGAGATCGGAAACTTTGGAATCCGTCTACCCGCCCGCGACGAAGCTGGGAATTCCGTAGAACTGAGCCAGCTGGGCGACACCGGCGTTGATCATGGCCAGTTCCGGACTGCCGACGGTAGCGGTGCCTTTTCTCAAATCCAGGTTGGTGGTGGAGGAACCGT
>CACYWZ010000021.1 GCA_902778325.1 uncultured Spirochaetaceae bacterium | reverse complement strand
TTTCCTGCCTGAGAAACGGCAGGCAACTGAGTGAGCAGTCTCGGTTTTCATATTGAGCGCGCTCGCGATTTCTTTTGCCGAAAGTCCCTGCGCCTGAAGCGACAAGATTTTTATCGAAAGCGGAGAGAACTTTGTTTCGGCAATAGGAGCGCTTCCAAGATAGTTCGGATATAAGTGCGCCTGCTTTTCGCTTTCTTCAAGAATGCGCGAAAAATAGGGCGAGCCGATTGTTTTTTGCGCGGCGGAATCTTTTGCAAAATGGCGCAAAAGCGGATAAATCGCCGCTCCTTCTTCGCTGAAGACGCGGACGAAATTAAAGTCTTTTGCCTCACAGAGCGCTTTTAAAAGTGTGTCTTTCCAAATTTCATCGCCATTTTTCTCTTGCAAGATTGCGCTCAAAATTCCGCATTCGATTTTGATGTAAATGCGCTCGTAGTTTTCGGCGTACCACGTCATTCGCTCGTTCAGCGCGGAGGCTTTCGCGTTTTCGCCTTTTGCGATGTAGGCGCGGATTTTCGTCAGATACTGATAGCGAAGCATTGCCGATGTGTTTTGCCCTTCGTCAGGCGCAAAGATGAGCCAATGGTTTACGGCTGTCATGTCGTTTTCAAGAAGCGAAAGGCGCGCTTTTACGGCAAGGAGATTTTCTTTTATTTCGCTGTTCTTGTCGCCGAGGCGGTTTTCAAAAATTGCGATTTGATTTCTTGCAAGCTCTAGTTGTCCTGTTGCGGCGTAAAATCGGGACAAAACGCCTGTCGCTGAAAATGCCGTCTCAAGGTTTTCGGCGGCATAGGCTTCCATAAGCCCCTGTGTGAGGTGATTTTGCACGGCAGCGTCGTCTTGGGCCTTTTCAAAAAAACTTTCGCCAAGGGCTAGGTGAACGAGTCCTTTTCCGTTTTTTCCGAGCGCGAAACTGACGAGAGAACCGTAGTTTTTGGCGATTTCTTTGTCTTTCTGGCTCCAGCGGCAAAAATCTTTTCCGCCGTTCATTATTGACGGGAGGTTGCTTGTCATGCTGAACTCAGGAAGCGTGATGTCGCCTGAAAGAAGGAGGTTCGCGATGTTTTTTATTGTGCGGAGAACGCCTGTTGAGCCTCGATGCGGAAGCGCGATGTCGAGGTATGAGACGAGGACTTTTGCTCTTTTTTTCTCAAGTGCGTTCGCACCGCTTTTTGCTTTTTCGCAGAGTTTGTTGTAGTAATATTCGCTTTTTTCCTTTTGGAAGTTCATTGAATAAATCATGCTCAAGCAAGAAATGAGGTCAACGCTCGATAAGACTTCTTCTTCTGAAAGGGCGAAGTAATAAGGTTTTAGCGCATGAAAATGCCCGTGTGCCGGGTTGTTGTGCGCATTTTTTTCCAAGAGCGAGAACACGCGGTCTCTTCTTTCGGCTTTTTTGAACAGCGCTATCGCTTTTTCTGTCTCTCCGTTGTTTTCTGCGAACTCGGCGGCTTTGAAGGCAATCTCTTTTATTTTTTGCTCTCCGAGTTTTATTGCGGCAAACTTCTGAAAGCAGCGTAGCGGAATCGGGCGGATTGTGTAAACGCCGTCTTTTTCGAAAAATATGTTCCCCAGATTTCTCACTGTGTCAATCATGTTTTCGATGTCGGGATTGTCTGTTATCGCTTTGGCGCTTTCTGCGCTGAAACTTTCCGCGACGCTCATTTTTGCCATAAATATTTTTGGCTCGTCGCTCCACTCGGAAAGGATTGCGTTCATGCAGTATTGCGAATAAAATCGTATGAGCCGCTCTTTGAAATCACTTCCGAACGGAGTGGTTTTCAAAAGTGCCGCAGAGGCTTTTATGCCGTATGCGTTTCCTTTTGTCAAAAACACGACTTTTTGGAGCTGCTCGTCGCTCAGCGCAATTTTTTCGCTGTCGAAAATCTCTTTTGCGCCTTCTTTGTCGATTGCCAAATCCTCCTCTCCGATTGCGCTGTATGGTTTTGTGCAAAGGCGGACGTTCAGCCATTCAAGCACGGTCGGGCGCGCGATTAAAATCAAAAACAAATCCGTTCTGTCGAGCAACTTGCAAAGTGCTGTGCGGGAATCTTCGTTCAATAGGAACTGAAGGTCGTCGACAACGACTGGAAGCGGTGTTTTTCGCTTTGTGCTTTGGGGGATTGATGAAAAATCTATTGAAGTTCTCTCGTCAATGTCGTTATTTAATGGCGAATAATAAAGAGCGCCTTTTTCGCCGAAAAATTGCCTTGTAAGTTCTGTTTTTCCGAATCCTGTCATTCCAGAGATAAAAACTGTTTTTCCTGTGCGTCTGGCGTCTGTAAGGATTGAAAAGGCGTTTTTTGGCTTTATATAATCAATATTAGACGCTGAAAAAGTTACCATTTATTTACCGTTTCGATTTAATTTTTAGTTTATTTTATTTTAAAAAGAACGATTTTTCAACAAAAAAGTATTAAATTTTACCCGTTTGGGTAGTTTACTTTCAAAAAAGTTAAGTTATAATTTTAAAGCAAGTGAGGAATCAAAATGACAATTCAGAAGAAAGTTTTAACCTTCTCAATGTGCGTTGTTCTTTTCGTTGTGCTTGAGGCTATTGCTGCTTATGTATTTTTGTCGGCTCGTTTTTTGGAAACTTCTGTTCTGAGCGAGCTTAAGGCGATGTCAGAATCCAGAACAATACAGCTTGAGAATTCGCTAAAGGGCGATTTGGCACTTGCAAAAAAGATGGCTGGCTCTCCGCTGGTTTCCCGTTTTTTTCAAAACCCCGATGATGAACTCCTTTCGGAACTTGCTTTTGACGAAATGAGGGATTTTCAAGGGGCTTTTTCGTCTAATACGATATTCTGGATTGGAGATGCTGACAAAAAGTATTATTTCAACGGAGATTATAGTTACACGCTTGACCCGAATAACCCTGACAGCGCTTGGTATGGTGCAACTCTTAAAAGTCGGGTTCCACTTTCTTTCAATGTAAATTATGATGTCGGAATTAACGAAACAAAACTTTGGGTGAACACTCTTGTTTTTGGTGAAAACGGAAATCCTGTTGGAATTGCCGGAACTGGTATTACGCTTGATGATTTTGTGAACCGTGCGTTTGATGGGTTGCCTGATGGAGTGAGTCTTTATCTTTTTGACGGTAACAAGGTTGTTACAGGAGCGCGCGATACTTCGCTTCTTGGCGGGCACACAAATCTTACGGATATTTATAGCGGTCTTAATTTGGACACTCTTATGCGCGAGAGCAAAAATGGCTCTTATGCGACAGACAAAATCGAAAAAGGGCGCGTAGTTGTTTCGTATATTCCTGCTTATGATTGGTATATGATTATTTCGATGCCGCTTGTGGCTGGAAAGGGCATCGAGGTGGCTCTTCTTCGAAAATTGCTGATTGCAATTGTTTGCATTGTCTTTGTTTTCACGCTTATTTATGTGCTTTATTTCCATAAAGTTCTTTCACCGCTGAGAAAAACATCATCGTTCTTTACTCTCCTTTCAAATGAGCTTGATTCTGGTAGCGCTGATTTGCGGCATCGTCTTTCGATTACAACGAAGGATGAAATTGGCGACCTTTCTTCTAATTTCAACAAGTTTATGGACAGGCTTCAGGACGCATTTGACCGTATTCACGATGCAAAGGATGACCTTAACAATATGGGCGATACGATGAACGGAAGTTCAGAGGAAACTGTGAGTGCGATTACTCAGATTCAGGGAAATATCCGCACGATGAACAATCACATTGAAGAGCAGGCTCACAGTGTTGAAAAGGCTGTGAATGCGGTTCTTTCGATTTCAGACGAGATTACAGCGCTTGATGGAATGATTGTTTCGCAGGCGACTGGCGTAACAGAGGCGAGTGCGGCTGTTGAGCAAATCATTTCAAGCATTTCTTCTGTTAACAGGTCTATGGACAGAATGAGCACATCTTTTGAAGACTTGATTTCGCGTGCTTCTTCTGGCTCAATGGAACAGAACGCAATGAACGAGCGAATTCAAAAAATTGTTGAGCAGAGTCAAATGCTTCAGGAAGCAAATACTTCGATTGCGGCAATCGCGTCTCAGACGAACTTGCTTGCGATGAATGCTGCTATTGAGGCGGCACATGCGGGAGACGCTGGAAAGGGATTTTCTGTTGTTGCGGACGAAATCAGAAAACTTAGCGAAACTTCGAGCGAACAATCAGCGACAATTGGTTCAAGACTTCAGACGATTCAGTCTTCAATCGAGGAAATGGTTGAAACATCGAATGTTTCAAGCGACACATTCCGCGATGTTGCTGAGCGCATAAAAGAAACGAACACTCTTGTTCAGCAAATGCACAATGCTTTGACCGAGCAGGATTCTGGAAGCAAACTTATCGGAGAAGCGCTCAAAGTTATGAATGACACTGCGGCAGATGTCCGAAACGCTTCAGGCGAAATGCACGAAAAGAGCGAGCGCATTATTGAAGAAATGCACGCACTTGAGAACTCGTCAAAGGTCATGGTCAACAATATGGGTGAAATGACGACAGGCGCAGAGAGAATTGCTGCGACAGGAACGCAGCTTCAGTCAATTTCAGGCGGACTTCGTGAGGCGATAAGTGCTGTTGATGCGCAAATCAACCTTTTCAAGCTCTAAGAAATCTTTTGAGTGAACAAAAACGGCAGGGCGTTTGCTTTGCCGTTTTTTTGTGCTTAATCAAAAAGAAAAAGCAAAAAACTATTGAAAAAAGCGCTCTGACTGTCTACCTTTAATATGAGGCTAGGTGAAAAAATGGCACAATGGGGCAGTGTATATTTTGTTGATGCAAAGGTTTGCGCCCAAGACATTTGGACGTTTATTGTCAAAACTTTTAGGGATATAGTGCCGTTTTCGCTTCCTGAAGAAGTGAGCGAAAACCTGTTTTTCAAGAACAGCAACTTTGCTTTTTCGTGGAACAACACGGAAGAAGATTCTCTTCGGTTCACTAATTTTGATTTCACAGGGACTTTGAACGGCAACGAAGAGTATTTCCACCTTATATTTGAGAAAAACTCGACCTCAACGCTGAAAAAACACGTTCTTCGGCACATTGTGGTTCGCGAAATCTATAAAGGTTCGGGGCTTCCGATTTGTTATTCGTTTATGCCGTTTGTAAAGCCGTTCGTTCCAAAAAAGCTGTTGCTGGACGACGTCGTGGACGAAACTTGGTATCTTCACAAAGCGGCAAGCCAGATGAATATTGAAAAGGAGCAAAGTTTTTTTAATCCCGAAGATTTGCTTGCCAAAATTGGCGAGCAAAGCGCAAAGCAGTCGTTCAATACCTTTGGAAAATTTGGTGCTTTCGATACTATTGAGGACTTTCGAAACTCATACATGCAAAATAAGTCGCCTAAAAACAAATCGAAAAGCGAATTGGAAAAAAGCCTTTACATCGTCAAAAACATACTTTTCTATGCAGACGAGAACGACAGATTTTGGTTTGATGAATCGTGGATTTTGCGATTTTGCAGCGAGATGTGGTTTTTGAATGCGCATTTCAATCGCTTTGCGGGCGTCAACACTTATATCAAGCATTTGCTTCCTGCGATGAGCCCTTCATTCAGAAAAATGTTTGAGCGCCATCATTTGTCGCCTGAACTTTTGGAGATAAAAGAAAAGGCATTTGCTGACAGCGCCAAAGACCTTATGCGCGACCAGCCGAAAACGTGGCGGCGAGAAGCGCACATCACGCTGCGATACCCTGACGGCAAAGAAGTGTATTTCACAAAAGACGACACTGATTTTTCTTCTTACGAATCATTTCGCGACACACTCGTCGGCGCAATCGAAATGACCGAAGAGCAGTTTTTGAAGCACATAAACACGCGGTTTGAGAACGAAGAAATCGTTGAAACAGAAGAAAAGATTTCAAATTCCGTCCGTCAGAATGTCGACTATTTCCTCGCTGAGCACAAAATCGATGTTGCTTCCATAAGCGCGCTCAGAAGCGATTACGAGTCGCTCAAAAAAGAAAACGAAGCGCTCAAAAAGGAAAACGATGCAATGAAGAAAAAGTATGGCGAAGAAGTTTCTTCCCTTGAGAAAAAACTCCGAAACGCCTCTCTTCCGCTTCCGACGCTGTCTGAGAGAAACGACGCTTTTGAAAAAGACGTTGCAGAGTTAAAGCAGGCATTGAAAGCAAGCGAAGTTGAAAAAAATCAGCTGAAAGAGAGCGTTTCAGCGCTTGAAAAGTTGCTCGACACGAGAGAAAACGATAGCGAAGGAGAGGCTATAACGCTTTGTGTGCCTTCCAAACTGTCGCCTCTTTTCAAAACAGAACTCAGCGATTATCTTTACGCTCTTCTTTATGGCGCTTTGGAAAGCGAGAAAGAAGCGCTCCCCGAAAACAGAGCCGACGAAGTGAGCCGAAAGCGCGATGTTGTGAGTGATTTGCTTTCTTGCCGCACATTCAAAAAAGAAAACTGCGAAAGTCAGAAGAAAATTGAGCGAATTGCCGCGATTTTGAGAAGCGACGCCAAGTTCCCGCTCGATTCGCTTTTGGCGGAGGGATTTGGCAAAGTGGAAGGCGCGCACAATCACCCGAAGTATTATTTTCACGACGAAAAATATCAGATGACGTTCCCAAGCACTCCAAGCGACAGCGGTGTTGCGTGGCGGCAAATCAGAGACCTTTGCAAATGCTTATTTTTGGTCTGAGATTTTCGTTCTGGCAAAAAGACAATTGCCTTTGTTGCCATCTTATAACTATTTTCTTTATGTGATACACTTTTGAGCGAGGTTAACTATGAAGGGATATATACATCAGTTGGAATCTTTTGGCTCTGTTGACGGGCCTGGAGTGCGTTTCATTATTTTTACGACAGGTTGTCATTTGAGATGCAAGTATTGCCACAATCCTGACACATGGGATTTGATGAAAGGCAAGCAGATGGAAGTTGACGAACTTTTGAAAGAGGCGCTTGCATGCCGCTCATATTGGGGAAAGAAGGGCGGAATCACGGTTTCTGGCGGTGAGCCTCTTGTTCAGATTGATTTCTTGCTCGAATTGTTCACGAAAGCAAAGGAACTCGGTATCAACACTTGCATCGACACAGCAGGAGAGCCGTTCACACGAGAAGGCGAGTGGTTCAAGAAGTTTGAATCTCTGATGGCTGTTACCGACACGCTTCTTGTCGACATAAAGCACATCGACGAGGACGAGCACATAAAACTCACGGGAAAATCAGGAAAGAACATCATCGATATGTTCCGCTATCTCGACGAAATCAAAAAGCCGATTTGGATTCGACACGTTCTTGTTCCCGGCATAACCGACAACGACGAGTATCTTTTGAAGACACGCGATTTTATCCGCACGCTCTCAAATGTTCAGCGCGTTGAAATCTTGCCGTATCACGGACTTGGAGCGGCGAAATACAAAACGCTCGGTATCCCGTACGCGCTTGAGAAAACCGAAAGCCCGACAGCAGAGCGCGTTGAGAATGCACGAAAAATCTTGGAGTGCGAAAAATACGAAGGCTGGCGAAAATAAAATTGTCATGCTGAACTTTTCGGTGGATACATGATTTCTAGTGTCATGCTGAACTCGTTTTAGCATCTGCCTTGAATAAAACAGATTCCGAAAACAAGTTCGGAATGACAAAATCTATAAAAAAGAGCGTCGCAAAAAAACGATGCTCTTTTTTTGGGTCAATCGCGTATGCAAACTCCCGCATTGTCTGAAAGAGGATTTCTTCTCTTCCTGTGTATTTTAGGACGTCTGCAAGATTTATTCCCGCGATGAAAAGCAAAAGCAATTGATTATGGAACAAAAGCAAGTGATTATGAAGCAAAAGCAAATGATTATGGAGCAAAAGCATTTGATTATTGAGCAAAAGCAAATGATTATGGAACAGAAGCAATTGATTATGAAGCAAAAGCATGTGATTATAAAGTAAAAGCAAGTGATTATTGAGCAAAAGCAAATGATTATGGAACAGAAGCAATTGATTATAAAGCAAAAGCATTTGATTATGCTCATTATGCTTGTGATGAGGCATTGCTTTTGAATGCTTCTTGCAATGTACGCGATATTTTTTGTATACTTTGTGATGGAAAGAAAGGAGAAGAATAGAAAAATGTCTAAAAAGCACACACAAACAGCGCTTTTCTTTTTGTTTTTGGCGCTCTACATCGCTCAGATGGTGTATTCAATGATATTTTTGCACCAATGTTATGCGCCTCTTATGCGCTTTTTGTTCAAAATAAAAGAAGGCGAGTTGTTTTTTGCTGGCGTTGGTCCTTCGATTTTTGCACTTTGCGGCTTTTTCATCTGGATTTTTGTTTCGTATGTCGCTCTTGAATGGCTTTTCTCGGCTCTTTTCGGGATGGGCGATTATTTCAAGAAAATGAACTCAAAAGAAAACTATTCGGGAGGGCGCTACAGTCTTGGCTCGTACAAGCGCGACGTTACTTTTTGCATAATCGTCGAAGTGATTGCGCTTCTTGTCTTTCCGTTCACGTTTTTTTATAACATCAGGGTGCGCGATGAGGGGATTATCCACAAAAAGTTTTTCAGTCTTCATAGCGACGTTATACGCTGGAGCGAAATCGAAAGTCTTTCGTTCAATCTCAAGATAACTGATTACAAAGGCGGCTCTGCAACTCCTCAGTTCATCGTCAGCTCTGGAGGCGACAGCATTGATTTGTGGAACGGCTTTGGGCTTGGAAGCCCGACGACAGAGGAACTTATTGCGTTTTGCGATATGCTTCGCGAAAAAAACAGCGAGGCAAAGATAAAAATCACGTTCACTTTTTCAAGCGAGAACTTGCGCATTCTTCAAAAATACGTTAAAGGCGAATCTCAAGTGCGAGCGGTCTATAATTATCTTTCAAAATTCTGCTCTTAGGCGAAACGGTCTAAAAAATCAGTCGAGCGACTGCATTTCTTTTATCTTTTCGATGAGCTGCTGCTGCTTTTGGGCGATTGTGATGCCTTTTTTGGCGGGGTCAAAGCCTGAGTCGATTTCGAGCGCTTCTTTCCACAATCGGATTGCCTCTGTATAATCGCCCTCGCTGTATTTTTGCAGTCCTTCGATGTATTTTTCGTCCACGGTTGCGGCTTTCTTCGCTCTTCCACGGTCGCCTAGGCGGATTTTTGCTGAAAGCGAGATGTGGTTCACGGGGTTTAGCGATGAGGTAAGGTCGAGCGTGTAGTTTATGTTGAACTGGACGCCTCTGTAGACTGCTTCTCCGCCAAGGCTCATGCGCGGATTTCCTCCTTTTAGGAGAAAGCCTGCGAGAATGGCTGTTTTGTTTGTGATTTGAAAAATCATTCCCGCGCCCGCTGAGAATTTTTCGCTTTCGGAGGGCGAAAAGAGATTTATGGGCTGTGAAAAATCTGCGCTGAGCGTGAACGCTTCCAGCATTTTGTATGAAAAGCCGATGCTTGCCTGTGTTGCGATTGGGTCGTCGCGCTCGATTTGTTTTGAAAATCCTGTGAACGCCACGCCTGCGTTTTTCAGGCAAAGTCCGATGCTGAAATTCGGCTCTCGTGATGAGTAAAACTTCAAGAAGTTAAAGCGCGTCAATGCGCCAAAGTCCGCCATAACTGCGGCGGCTGACTGCGAAATGCCTTTTTTGATTTCACTTGTTTCGCTGTCAGCGTAATCAGGAACGCTTCTCCATGCGCCTTTTATGTTCATTCCGAGCGCAATGCCTTTGAAATAATAGCCGTGAAAAAAGTTGTATGACATATTAAAAATGGCGGTTGTTTCGCTGTAATAGCCGTCAGTTTGCTTTTCGCCGTAATAATCGTATTGCGTGAAAGGAACGTAGAAGCATTTTGCCGCAGCCGCCATTCCAAAGTCGCCGTATCTTGTTGTGGCGGCTATTGTTTCGATGGCGCTGTCTGAAATCCAGGAGTTATGAAAAACGGCGGCTTCTGTTTCGCTTAGAAGAGCTGAGCCTGCTGGATTGTAATCGAAAAAACTGATGTCATCTGAAAGCCCTGTGTATGCGCCTCCGAGGCTTTCTGCCCTTGCTCCTGTCGGGATATTGAGCGAAAGAAATGTTGAAGAGCCTGCGTTTTCGTCTTGTGCGAACGTGTCGAACACGTCCGAGACGCTTGTGGGCGCTTGTGTGATGTTCAGCGCAAAAATGAGAGCGCTTTGCACGAGAAAGAAAAATAATGCTATAATTCTTGCAGTCGTCTTCATCATTGATTTTCATTATAATCTGATTTATCTTTTTTTGTCATTGTGCCAAAAGCGCAAAACCGCTGTTTTTCGGGAGTTTTGAAAGTGCAAAAGGCGCGTTTTATTGTCGAAAATCTTTAATAGCAGTGTTTTTGAGGAGAGTGAAATGATATTCAAAAAAATATTTTTTTCGATTGTCATCTCATCTCTCTTTTTTTGTCCTGTTTTCGCAGACGATGCGCTGAAAGAAATCGATGCTCTTATCGAAATGCGCGAATATAATCTAGCGCTCTCTCTTATCACGAAGTATATGCGTGAAAATCCAAAAAAGTTTGACGAGGCGGAAAAAAGGGTTCAGGAAATTTTCTCTGCCCGAAAGCAATATTCTAGGAAGGCGGACGATTTTATCGAAGTTCTGTTGGACGAGCCTGAAAACGACAAGAAAAAACTTGATATGATAAAAGACCTTGAGGAAACAGAAAAAAATCCCGGAAAGGCTGAAAAAGAGTTTGTCGCTGAGGCGAAAAAGGCGGCTCAATTTGCTTATTTTCGCTCTCAGTATGCAAGAATGCAGCGTGAATCTCGCGCTTTTATGGATGACGGGAAATATGACAGCGCGGCAAATGTGTTTGAGAAAGGCTTTGACATTTACCGAAATGAGTTTTTTGCCAACGACGAAAACGGTGATATTAGCGAAACTCTTTCGGCATTGCTGAAAAAAGTTGAGGACGATTGCACTCTTTTTTCGCTTGTTCAAGTTGATTTGAAAAGCGCTTATGAGCGATATATTGCTGCCCTCAAGTCAGGAAAGTATTCAGAGAGCGAAAAGGCTTTCAAGGCTGTGGATAGCGCTTTTTCACGCGCTGCTGTTATCCACAATGACATTTTGAGCTGCGCTGATGAGATGAAAAACTGCTATTCGACGTTTGTTAAAGATTTTCCTGATTTGACTGACTCGGCGTATATCGCTTTTGTCTCAAGGCTTGCGCTCGGAAGCGAGGGTGTGGCTGAAAGCGGAATTGTTCGTGTTATTGAAACGCAATGGAAAGCGCTTGTTTCGTTGATGGACAGCGAGGCGTATCTTGCCACTCTCAAGAACAGCGATGAAATGTGCAAAAGCGAGAATGAGAGTTTTGAAGCGATAAAATCTCAATGCGAAAATGTCAGATTGTTTTCCCGCCTTTCTGTTAGCACAAACGATTTGAACAAAAAAATGAAAAAGGGTTCTGGCGGAACATTCTTTGACGACAATGAAAAATATTCGCGCTCTCTTTTGGCGGCAGAAAAATGGGCGTCAAGGTGTGAAGGTCTTTCGTCTGCCAAGCGTGCTTTTGAGGACGAAGACCTTGCTATTGAGCGTCTTTCTGATACTTCGAACGCGGCTAAGAACGAAAGGGAAAATAAGAGAGACGCTGTTTCAAAGATGATTGACTCTCTTGATGTCTACAAGAATTATCGCGACAGGTTTTCTGATGATGCGCCGTATCTTGAGGATTTGAAAGTTGAAAATTGCGCTCTTGAATGGAACGATGCCATTCCTTATCACGATTCTTTGATGAAGGCTGTTGGTGAGCGTTATGCTCAGTCAACGGTGAAGTTGTGGCACAAACTTGGAAACTATTTTGTTGTTGCGAGCAATGACATTGCCAAAGATGATGGCGAAAGAGTCGAAGGTGCGATTTCGCTTCTTGGCGCTACAGAAGATGATTTGCATTACTCTCGTGAGTCTGTTCCGAAATTTGAGGAGGCTCAAAAAAGAATTAGCGCTGATATTGGTGTTTTGCGCTCTGAACTTGGCGTTTTGGAAAATGGAGCGGAAGAAAATGTCCTTGAATACAAGAATACGATAAGCGCTAATATCGATTATCTTTCAAGTCTTCTTTTCAAGGCGTCAGAAAATCTTGGCACGGCGAAAAACAATGTTGTCTTGAGCGAAAAGGCAAAAGATGAAGCTGAGCGCCGTTATCAGCAGGCTTCGGCATCTTTTTCCAAAAACGATTTTGAAAGCGCCCGAAACAGCATAGCAAGGGCGAGGGCAAAGTTTAATGAATCGCTTTCATATCAAGAAGACCCTGCGCTAAGAAAGCGAAGCGACGATATTCTTTGCGCTCTTTCGCTTGAGATTGCAAGGGCGGAAAATGTGTTTATCGTTCGTGAGGTGCGAGAGCTTATCACTAAGGCACGTCGCGAATATTACAATGGCGAGTTTGAGAGTGCGGAAAGTCTTTTGATTCGCGCTCGGGACCGTTGGGCGATTACAAACATCGAAGAACACCCTGAAATTCACAGTATGCTTTCGTTGGTGAACAATGCTCTTGAGTTGAAAAACGGACGAGAACTTCGTGTTTCTGCGCCTCTTTATCCTGAAATGTCCCAGATTTTGAACATTGCGAAAAAGCATTTTGCTGAAGGACAGAAAAATCTCAAGAAGAACAAGCGCGATAAGGCTTTGCAATACTTTGAAAAGGCGCTTCAAAAACTTCATGAGCTACAACTTGTTTATCCGCTCAACCGAGAGGCTAGTGTTTTGACGCTTCGGATTGCCCAGATTTCAGACCCTGCGGAGTTTGAGAAACTTTTTGCAAGTCGCATTGATACTGCGAAAGTCCAAATAAAGCAAAAGGAAATGCGACAGCAAGCGTATGCGGATTTGCAAGATTTGTATGAGATAAACCCGTCGTATCCGGGATTGAAAGATTTGATTTTCAATGTTGAAATCGAAATCGGAATAAGACAAAAGCCTGTCAGCCGAGAGGAAAAAGCAAGGGCGAGCGCAATGACTGAAAGAGCAAGGAAGTTGATTGACAGCGCAGGCTCTGATGCTGAAAAACTAAAAAGCGCTCTTAGTTTGTTGAATGAAGCCTCTAGCCTTAATGCAGATAGTGCTGAAACTGCAAAATTGATTGACAGCGTTCAGACTCGTGTTGGCGGAAATGCAGTTCTTGTGCTTTCAGGCGAAGATGAGGCAAAATACCAGAAAGCTGTTCAAGCCTTGCAGAAAAACAATGTCATTATGGCGAAGGCTCTTGTTGAACAGTTGCTAAAAAAAGATTCAAACCGCAATTCAGCGAAGATTTTGGAATTGCAAAAGAGGGTAAATGCGCTTTTGTAAATATATCGTTGCATTTGTTATTTTGTTTTCTCTTGCCGCTTTGCCACTTTTTGCGTCCGAGCGCTTTTGGGAATATCCTGCAAGATTTACCGAAAGCGACAGCCGCTTTCCGTCTGTTGTTTCTGGAAGTGCGGGCTCAAAAGATTATTCCGTGCTGATTTTTGAAGATGTTGATGAGGCAAAATCGCTTTTGTATTTGTCGGCGAAAATCACTTATGACGGGAAAAATTGGAAGACTCTTTCACGCTTTGCAGGTCCTTATTCCTATGTTGGCGCTGTTCCTGACCAATATGCCGCCTCTTCTAATGGCGAGAGTCTTTGCGTTGCAGTTATAACCGGAATCGGAACTCTTTCTGTTTTTAGCGCTGATATGGGGGAAGAGAATATTGTGTTCTCTGAAACGCCACTTGGCGCAATCGAAAATCCCCTTCTTGCTCCGAGAATCTACAAAAACTGCGACGGTGGCTTTACGCTGTTTTCTTCTCAAGGACAAGAAAACTCGTTTTCGATGATGATGGCGTATTCTGCTGACGGAAAAAATTGGAGCGGCTTTGAGCCTTTCGCGCCATCAGAAGATATGATGAACCCATTTTTGCCAGTGCTTTATTCCGTCACTGACGAAAACGGAACATTAGTGGACAAAGTTATTTTTCAGGCGCAATACAATAATGGCTCAAGGCTTTATTATCAACTTTTCAAAACGGATTACGACAGCGAATCAAACAAATGGTCTCCTGCAAAAATAATCACTGATGAAACATCTTTCGTTTATGCAAAAGACCGCTCCCGCTACGATTCTTACAACAATCAGCGCCCGTCTGTTTTGATTTTTGACGGAAAGACATACATCGCGTGGGAGCGCTCTTATTCGTCGTCAGACCAGCCGCATATTTGGTTTTCGGAGTTTGACGGTGAAACTTTTGTCCGCTCCACGATACAAGAACTCACTTCAAGCGGAAGCGCTCATCGCCCGATTCTTTTTCCGCTTCGGGAAGAGTCAGGAGCGCAAAAACTCTCTATCGTCTGGTTTGATAATAGGCGCGGTTTCGACAGCGTTTTTTTCGGCGAGTTCACCGACGGCGTTCTTGACGGCGATGTCATTTCGCGCAATAACATTGCATCCTCGTTTGCCTATCCTGTGACATTGGGCGATTGTGATTTTCTTTCGTTTGTTTGGCAGCAAAGCGAAAAAGAAAAAAGCGCGCGCTCGAATATTTTTATCCTTGAGGCTGACCATTCCGTCCCGCTTCCGTCCATAAAACCGTCTTCGTTTTCACTGGGAAAGCGCTCTACAGCAAAACGTGTTTCGGCAAAGTTTGTCGCGCCCGATGATTCTTCTGGCATTGCGGGATTTTCTTGGATTTTCACGCAAAACAAAGACGACGAAGTCCCGACCGTGCGCTCTCAGAAGACATCTGCCGCTGAAATGAAAGCAAACGCCAATACTGACGGAATTTGGTATTTCAAAGTTCGGGCGCAGGATTTTGCGGGAAACTGGTCAGATGAAGCCACCATTTCATACTACAGAGACACAACGCCACCGCTAAAGCCGATTGTCAATGCACCAAAAAAAGACAGCGCAGGTTTTGCCGCTTCAAACACGTTCTCTGTCGGCTGGAAGCAAAACCCTCAGGACATCGATGTGGCGGGCTACACTTGGAGCCTTGATTACATTGCAAGTGAGCCAAAAGACGAAAGCGCCCTTTCTGCGCTAGTCAAAAAACACGCGCAAAAGCTAAAAAATCATCGACCTCCGCGCACTTTGCTGGGGAAAAAGCAAAAGCAAAGTTATTCAAATCTCAGAAACGGATTGTATATATTCTCCGTTGCCGCCATTGACCAAGTCGGAAACATCGGAGCGGCTTCAAATGTGTTCGTCGCGCTCAACAAATACAGCGCCGAAACTTCCGTGACGGCAGTCGACACAGAAATGAGCGAGACAAACGAGCTTTTGATGTCGATTCTTGGAAATGATTTTACATATCACGGAACGATAAGCGAAATCTATCTTGACCGCGACGGAAAAGCGCCTTATGACAAAGTGCTGCATCTTGGCGATGGCGATTATGAAGTCAACAGCACGAATCGCATCTCCGGAATAAAAGTGCGCGACTTGGATTCAGGCGAATACAAAGTCGGACTTTTCCACACGGAGCGCGGCGTTTATTTCACGGGAAATGTTTTCAAAGTCGAAATAAACGGAACCGTGAAGTTTGCAAACGAATACGATTACAAACCGATTTGGAAAAACTATGAGCCGTCTGGGAAAATCGCGCTTGATATGCCGATTTTGCTTTTGACGATGATAATGGTTCTTGCGTTCTTCGCCTCAGCCTTTGCGCTTCGGGGCGTTCACCAGACCGTTATTGAAATGATTGCGGTCAATTCTGATATAATTGCACTAGAAGAGGGCAGAAATATGGTTCAAAAAAAGCGTAGCAGAGACATTCACAAAAAGTTCAGTTTGCGAGTGAAACTCGTTCTCTTTACGGCAATCCTCGTCGTTATGGTCGTTTCTCTTGTTGCCCTTCCGCTTGGCGTCATAATGATAAAATCCCAAGAGCGAACCCTTGCCTCTGGCCTTGAAGAGCGGGTCAATGTTCTTCTTGAAAGCCTTGCCTCTGGCGTAAAAGCGTATCTTCCTCTTGAGAATATCCTTGAGCTTTCAAATCTTCCCGCTCAAACATCGGCTCTCCCCGAAGCGATTTGCGCAACGATTTCCGGCATTCCTTCAGGAGGCGGAAACACGAACCTTGATTATGTTTGGGCAACGAACGACGAAGATATTTCAGACAAAATCGACTCTGAACTGCAATATGGCGTTTCTAGATTCAGCGATGAAACAATGGAAAAGATTTCGCTTGAGTTTGTCGAACTAAATTCAATCGTCACAGAAAGAGCGGGCGCAATCGCCGAAAGCATTGCCGAATTGAACGCAGAAGGCGCGGAACTTGCGCTGAAAGATGATGAAGAGAGCGAAAAGCGGCTCGATGAGCTTTCCACGATAACAACGCAGCTTTCCTCAAGACTCACGAAACTCCTGAACGATATTTCTGGAAACACGACAGGCTCTTATCCGCCTTACGACGATGAGGCAATCGACGCGAGCCAGAACCGCTACATTTTCTACAAGCCCGTTTTGTACCGACAAGGCGCGGAGCAAAATTATATCCGCGGCATAATCTACATCACTGTTGACACGACAAACCTCATAAAATCCGTCTCCTCAGCGCGCCGCACAGTCATCCTGACAGCGCTCTCAATCACACTCGTCGCCGTCATAATCGGAGGCTTGGGCGCTCTCATCGTCGCTTCCGTCATCGTAAACCCTGTGAAAAAGTTGGAGCAGCACGTCGCGATGATTTCTTCGACAAAAGACAAAATGAAACTTGCTGGAAAAGACATCAGCGTAAAGACTAACGATGAAATCGCATCGCTCGGCGAGAAAATAAACGAAATGACGCACGGGCTAGTAAAAGCCGCAGAAGAAGAGCAGCTGATGATGGACGGAAAAGTCGTTCAGCAGGCGTTTTTGCCTCTCCTTCCGCTTGGAAAAGGCAAAATGTCCGTCTCGGAATACAAAGGCGAGAAACTGCACTTTTTCGGTTATTACGAAGGCGCGTCACTCGTTTCGGGAGATTATTTTGATTACAAAGTCTTGGACAAAAAATGGTTTGCGGTCATAAAATGCGACGCTTCGGGACACGGAGTTCCTGCAGCTCTTATCGTAACCGTCGTCGCCACGTTCTTCCGAAAGTATTTTGAAAACTGGTCTTTCGCAAAAAACGGCACAAGAATCGGAGAAGCAGTCTTGCAAATCAACGAATTCCTTGCGACCTTGGGACTTCAGGGAAAATTTGCGGCAATCTGCTTGTGCTTGGTCAATATGGAAAGCGGAGACGTTTACACTTGCAACGCGGGAGACAATATCGTGCATATTTACGACGGAGACGCAAAAAAAATGGTCATTCGCCAAATGTTCCCGAACCCCGCCGCCGGCAATATGTCCGCATCTTTTGTGCGCGACGTTTTGATGCAGGAGCTGGAGTTCAAAGTAGAAAAAATCAAGCTCAAGAAGAACGACGTTCTTTTCCTTTACACTGACGGAATCGAAGAGTCGACACGAAAATACCGCGAAGCCGATTTCAGCGAGATGAGCGTCGACGAAGTTATGGACGAAGGAACACCGCGAGAGCACACTGAGAGCGTCGACCACGAGCAAATGGAAAACGAGCGAATCCACGACATCATCGAAGCCGTGCTTTCCAATTCCGTTTACGTCCTCGAAAAAAAGCACAACCCGCTTGGCGACGAGCGCCTTGAGTTCGACTTTTCAACTTGCACAGGAAGCGTTGACGAAATCATCATCGCCCTTGCCTCCGTCGAAAAAGTCTTCCGCTTCTACAAGCCTTCCGACGTCAGCGAAAGCGATGTCGTCCGCTGCGACAAAAAAATCGACGACTTTCTTCAAAAGCATTTCAACCGCTACGATTATTACTGCTCAAGAAAGAACGAGGCGTTTGAAAATCCCGTGTACATCGAATACACCTACCTTTGCGAAGACGAGCAGCTCGACGACCTCACGCTTTTGTGCATGAAGCGTTCTTGAAAAATGCTCACCGAGCGCTCCGACAAGTCTTTTCCAAACGGAAAAAGCCAAAAAGGAACTCCCGACGCCATTTTCCAAACGGAAAAATGCTCACCGAACGTTCCGACGAGCAATTTCCAAATCCCAAAAGGCTGTCCGAACGTTCCGACAAGCAATTTCCAAATCCCAAAAGGCTGTCCGAACGTTCCGACAAGCAATTTCAAAATCCCAAAAGGCTCACCGAACGTCCCGACGGGCATTTTCCAAATCCCAAAAGGCTGTCCGAACGCTCCGACGGGCAATTTCCAAATCCCAAAAGCCTCCCCGAACGCTCCGACGAGCAATTGGGAAAAAAAATCTCGACACACGAAAGGCAAAACGCTAGAATGTAGCGGTTATGGACATAAAAAAGAGATTCAGTGAAAAAGCGATAAAAAAAATGAGGCGCGAAATTGCAGGCGCTGACGGCGCTGAAGTATTTTTCGCAGGCTTTTCGAATGACGAGGGCATTGTTGAAAGCGTCGTTGCCGCTTCCCGCGGAAATGATGAGGAAGTTCTTGTTCAATGCGAGGCTTTCAATGAGTGCGACGCTCTTATTCACAATCACCCGAGCGGTGTCCTGAAGCCTTCTTCGGCAGACCTCGCTGTCGCACAAAAGGCGAACACAAGCGCGAAGGGCTTTTTTATTGTCGATAATGCTGTGAGCGAGGTCTACGCTGTTCTTGAAATCCCGAAAAAGAAAAAAATCGTTCCTCTTGACGAAAATGCCGCTGCAAAGCTGCTTTCCAAAGACGGCGCGTTTGCAAAAAAGCAAAAACATTTTGAAGAGCGAAAAAGCCAGATTGAGCTTTTGAAAAACATCTGCAAGGCTTTCAACGAGAACAAAATCGGTGTTTTTGAGGCGGGAACGGGCGTCGGAAAAAGTTTCGCGTATCTCATTCCTTCTATTTTGTGGGCATCTCAAAACAACGAGCGCGTGGTGATTTCAACAGGCACGATAAACTTGCAGCAGCAACTTTCCAAAAAAGATGTGCCTGCCGCTTCCATTATCGCAGGTCACGCGACGAAAGCCGTGCTGCTGAAGGGGCGGCAGAATTATGTTTGCCTTCGCCGTCTTTCGGACGCTGTTGACGACAGGGATTTTTTTGATGACGAAATTGCGGAAGTCGAAGCCGTCTACAAATGGTCAAAAACAACTCAGACGGGCGACAGAAGCGACTTTGCAGATGATATTTCGGAAGGCACTTGGAGCAGAGTCTGCTCTGAATCCGACGCTTGCATGGGCTTGAAATGTCCTTTCCGCGATGATTGTTTTGTTGCAAAAGTGCGAAAAGAGGCCGCTGACGCAGATATTCTCATTGTCAACAATCATCTTTTTTTTGCGGACATTGCGGCAAGAATGAACAACGAGGACTTTGACGAAACCGCCGTCCTTCCACCATATAGCCGCGTCGTTTTTGATGAGGCGCACGGCATTGAGGAGAGCGCGACGAGTTTTTTCAGCCGTCGATTAAACAGATTTTCTGTGCTGAAGCAGCTCAATTTGCTCTATCGCGAAGGGCGAAAGAGTGCGGGCGGCTTTTTGTTCACCGTGATGGCGCTTTCGAGCGAGAACAACAGCAAGGAAGAAGTCGCTGACTCGATAGAAGCTGTGAAAAACGCGCTGAACGCTCTCGACGAGGCTTCATTGCCGCTTTTGGAAAAGGAGCAGACGCTTCGGCTTTGCAAAGATACAGCCTCAGATTTTCTTGGCGTTATCGAAAAGACGCAGTTTCTCTCAAAGGCGCTCTTGCATTTTATCGCTGTCGTGAAATCGCTTCTTGACGGCGTAAAGGACGACGACAAGGAACTTCAGGCGGTTTGGGAGACAAGAAACATTATCGCTCGTTTTAACGAGTTCGTGGATTTGCTCAAGGGTTTTGCTGACTGGCAAGAAAATGATAATTATGTTTTTTGGATTCAAAAAGCGCTTTCTTCAGGTTCGGATTCAGCTTCAGACAGCAGTTTTGTTATTTTTGCAATGACGCCTCTTGATATTGCGCCTGTTATGAGCCAGCACGTTTTTGAGCAATTATCAAGCGCTGTCTGCGTGTCGGCGACGCTGAAAATCGGCGGCTCTTTTGATTACTGGGCGTCTCGCACGGGTGTTTCTCTTGTTGATGAGGGACGCGTTCTTTTCGGCGAGTTCGCATCTCCTTTCGCTTATGAAAACCGGGTTCTTTTTTCTGTTCCTTATGATGCGCCTCTTGTTGATGATGAGGGCTTTCAGTCTTTTACTGAAAAGGCTGTGCTTGATTTGTGTATCGCGTCAAAAGGGCGCGCTCTCGTTCTTTTCACTTCATACGACGCTCTTCGCCGTACTGCGCTCTCTATTTCTGACTCTCTTGCACAAAGCGAAATCACGCTTTTGAAACAGGGCGACGACGACAGATTCCGCCTTCTTGAAGCGTTCAAATCGGATTCTTCGAGCGTCCTTTTTGCAACAGATTCTTTCTGGGAAGGCGTCGATGTTCCAGGCGAGTCGCTTTCGCAAGTTATTATCGTAAAACTGCCGTTCGCTGTTCCGAATGACCCTGTTTTTGCTTCCCGCGCCGAGAAAATCGAAAAGGAAGGCGGCTCTTCTTTTATGAGTCTCAGTGTTCCGCAGGCAGTCATAAAGTTCAGACAAGGCTTCGGGCGGCTCATGCGGCGGGGAGATGATTTTGGAACGATTGTCGTCTTGGACAAGCGAATCGTTGAAAAACGCTATGGCGCGATTTTTTGCGACAGTGTTCCAAAAACATATCGACTTTACTCGCCCATCGCCGAAATCAAAGAAGTAACCGAGCGCTTTCTGACTGCTCTTGGCTCTAGTCAATAGCCTTCTAAGTGTCTTCGAGCAGCCTTCAAGAGAAAGTGCTGGATTTGCGGTTTGGCGCGTTATAATTTGAATTACTGAATAAAAAAAGGAGAAGTGAAAAATGATTAAAAATATTTATTTTGCTTTTTTGATATTCTGCGCTTTCTTGTTTTGCTCCTGTTCTTTTCTATTTAATAATCAATCTGATGATACAGCTTCTCTTTCTTTTGCAATCTCAGGCGAACTTGTGGAAAAAATCAAGACGACCGCGACTTTCTCTTCTCGCGCAATAAATGCTGACGGGGACGGCTTGTTTTTGGACATTGAACTAAAAGGCGATTATCAAAACGTCAGGCAAATTGCACTTAGTGGGGGAAAAATTGTAGTTTTCGAGGACGTTCCCGTTGGCGCTGTCGTCAAGGCGGAGGGCACAGCGTACAGTGTTTTGGGAGATGAAAAGCAGATTTTATATAAGGGTGAAACAGATGAAATCTCTATAGCCGAGGGCGAGAACGCGCTTTCGCTTGTGCTTTTGCGCTACGAAGAGCAGCCCCCTATTGGCAAAAAAGAGCGTCCTGATTCTTTGGGTGACATTGTGTTTAGCGATGGTTCTGCAACGGCATATAGCGAATCTCTTGAACTGAGCGATGAACAAAAAGAAGCGGCAATAGCGGTGATTTTCTATGCAGGAAGTTCTGGCGACAGACTTGGAAAAAGATTGCTTGGCATAGGACTTCACGAAAGCGGCTCTAAACTTGCTTGGACTACTGATTCTGCTGAGGGATACAGCAAAATATCCAGCATTATCTGCACTCCAACAGATAGCTCTGGAAAATCGGGGAATGAGTCATCAATTTCTGAAAATGTGTCATTTGATGGAGAAAGTAACGGTTCTTCCAACTGGGAAAAGATTTGTGAAGCAGTCAGCGACGAGAATACTGCGGGAAATTATCCTGCGTGGGAATGGGTAAACGCGTACGGCACAACTTATTGCGAAAAAACAGCGTTTGAAAAAGGCTGGTATATGCCAACTGTCGCTGAATGTTATGCGTTCCGAAAGGCTCAAACGACAATAAATACTGTATTGGCAAAAATTGGAAGTTTTAGCTTTGAAAAAGAGTATTGGACTTCAAGCCAAGTAAGTGGAGAGTCCGAAAACGCATTTTCAATTGGTACTCAATCTGATGATACTTTCAGAAGCTCAAAAAAACACTGGAACGGTTATATGAATGTATTTGCAATCAGAGAGTTCTGACACTTTTGGTTTTGAAAAATTGTTAGCGTAATTTAGCATAACTTGCTATTATGCTGAATGATGTGGAAAGTGTAAAAATCGGAATGGCATAAAAAAAGCCGCCTTAATTGGCAGCTTCTCGCATATTATTTAAAATCTTTTGGTCTGCGCTCGACACGCTTGCACTTCTGGCACTCTGCAAGATTTTTTGTCTTGCCGTTTTCAATCATCGTCTTCATGATGATTTCCCCGCCGCAGTCAGGGCACATGAATTTCTGTGTTGCAACTGTCGTACGAGAGTTTTTACTGGCTCCTGCCATAACATTGCCTCCATTCTTGAATAAGCGATATTCCACGATGATACACAAATAATTTTAGGTTGTCAATAACTGACGTTTTAGTTTGTAAGAATTGTTTGAATGTAAAGTTGTATAGAAAAAGAGTTTAGCATGCTCTTTCTATTGACTAACAGAAAAGGCTTTGATAATATTAACGAAGTTTTTGTTTGGGGGTTCTCTTTTGAAAAAGAAGACATCTGCAGAGAAAGCTTTTGCACAGAGCGAAGTTCGCCGTCTGCGCAATAAGGCTGTAAAGAGTTCATGCCGCACTTATGCTAAGGCATTTGTTGCAGCTGTTCAGAAAAAAGACGCTGAAGCAGCTCAGTCAGCGCTCAAGACATTGGTTTCTGAGCTTGATTCAGCAGGACGCAAGGGTATCTTGACACGTAATGCTGTTTCTCGCAAGAAGTCACGCATGATGAGACTTTACAACGTCTCTTTCAGTGCGACTGCGGCAAAATAATTGGAAAATAATGGGAGTCACAGCGTGTTTTGCTACTGATTCCCTCGTTGTTTTTTAACAACTGTAATTTATTTTCGAATTTTTGCTGGAATGGGAAAATAGCATGGCACAAAAAAAAGTCACGAAGTACGATTTGGTAGAGGCAGTTTACCAAAACACGGCTGAAAAATGTGAAAAGCGCCTTGTTCAGGTAATATTGGAAGAATTGCTTGACCAGCTCAAGGATTCTTTGAAAGACGGTTCAACTATCGAGCTGAGAGGTTTTGGTACATTTGAACCACGCTTGAGAAAAGGGCGTTCTAAGGCGCGAAACCCAAAGACTGGCGAACAGCTTTCGGTTGCACCTCATTACGTTGCGGCGTTTCGTTCCGGTCAGGAATTGAAAAAGGCTCTTTGGGAGCTTCCCGTTAAATCAGACGACTGAAACCGTGCTGGTTTTATTTCTGTCCCACCTTTTTGAATGGGGCAGAAATTAAAAATCCCATCAATTTTTTTATTGCATTTTATTAAAACTGCCGATTCTTGTAAAAGACAATTCGCTTATAGATTCACTATTATGGAAAATACAAATACAAACGAAACGTATTTCGGTCAAGAGACAGAGTTTGACGGCGTTCTTGAGTTTTCGGATTCTCTTATCATTGCTGGAAAATTTCACGGCACAATAAAAGCAACTGGTGATTTGGAAATTGACAAGTCAGGAGTTTGCTCAATCGATGATATGACAGTAAAGTCGCTTGTCGTTTCTGGAAAAGTGACAGGAAGTATGCACGTTTCAGAAAGAGCGGAGTTTTGCTCTGGAAGCATTGTTTCTGGTGATTTGGATACACCAAATTTGCGGATTGCTGATGACGTGGAATATGAAGGTCAAGTTACAATGCTTGAAAAAGAGCCAGAGAAAGACCTTTTCAATGATTCTTCTGCTGAGTTCAAAAATGCTCTTGTCGTGAAGACATCACAGGCTCGCTAATTACGCTTGACTTGCACTATTTTTGCAATTACAATGACAATAACGATTTTAAAGCACATCACAAGTATCTTTACTTGCAATTCTATATATTTTAATTCTACAAAAATCTATTACAACGGAGTTTTGAATGGCACCCTATAAAAGACGCCAGACGGACGATGCTCCTGAAATGGCGGCAGAGCCTAATTCAGAAAATCAGGTGCGCACAGAAGACGCAGACGCAACTCAAGAAACTGCAAGCGTACAAGAAGCAGAAGTAGTAAAACCAGTTCGCCGCCGAAGAAGAACTGTAAAAAGCGCCGAAGAAGAACAGCCTGTAGCTGCAGTGGTAAACGCGGAAGAAAATCCAAGCGCGATAGCAGTAGCGGCAGAAGAAAGCGCGGTTGAAACACAATCAGAGACAAAAGAAGAGTGCGCGGAAAGCACTTTTGACGAATCAAAAGAGCAGAGCCACGAACAAAAAGAAAGTACACCTCAAGAATACGTTCCTCGTTCAAGAGAGCGTTACGAAAATCCAAGACAGCAAAGATGGGGAAGAGAGCGCTTCCAACGAAACAGCCGCTACATAAGACGCGATAATCCAGAGCGCATTTCCCAGACAAGAGCCGAACTTGAGACAATGAGAGCGGAAAGCGCTGAGGATTATGAATCAAAGCCGCGCCTTGTTATAAACGATTTGACAAAGATGAGCATGCCAGATTTGCGAAATCTTGCAACTCAGTACGGTGTCTGCGAAGACGAGCTTGCACCAATGAAAAAGCAAGAACTTATCTTCGTTATCTTGAAGGCACACACAGAGCATGGCGGAATTATTTTTGCCTCAGGCGCTCTTGAAATCATGCCGGACGGCTACGGCTTTTTGCGAAGCCCTCAGAACAGCTATCTTTCAGGCTCAGATGATATTTACATTTCACCAAGCCAAATCAGGCTTTTCAATCTGAAAACAGGCGATACAGTTTATGGGCAAACACGAAGCCCGAAAGAAGGAGAGCGATATTTTGCGCTTCTGAGAATCGAGAGCGTGAACTATGACGACCCTCGCGTCGCTCAGACAAGAATCCCGTTCGAGAACTTGACACCGCTTTATCCGAACAACAAACTTCGCCTTGAAACAGTTTCTGATGAATATTCAACACGAATCGTCGATTTGTTCTCGCCGATTGGAAAAGGACAGCGCCTTCTTATCGTCGCTCCTCCAAAAGCGGGAAAAACAATCTTGATGCAAAAGATTGCGAACGCAATCACAGCAAATCACCCTGAAGTTTATTTAATCGTGCTTTTGATTGATGAGCGCCCTGAGGAAGTCACCGAAATGGAGCGCTCGATAAAAGCCGAAGTCATTTCGTCAACATTCGATGAGCAGGCTTCCCGCCACGTTCAAGTCGCCGAGATGGTTTTGGAAAAGGCAAAGCGCCTCGTTGAGCACAAGAGAGATGTCGTCATCTTCCTTGACTCAATCACACGCCTTGCACGCGCATACAACCAGACAGTTCCGACCTCTGGAAAAGTCCTTTCTGGTGGTGTCGACTCGAACGCACTCCACAAGCCAAAAAGATTCTTTGGTGCGGCTCGAAACGTCGAGGAGGGCGGCTCATTGACGATTATCTCGACAGCGCTCATCGACACAGGAAGCCGAATGGACGAAGTTATCTTTGAAGAGTTCAAAGGAACAGGAAACAGCGAAATCGACCTTGACCGAAAACTCGCAGAGCGCCGTCTTTTCCCTGCAATCAACATCAAGAAGAGCGGAACAAGAAAAGAAGAGCTTTTGCTTACCGAGAACGAGCTTCAAAAGTTGTGGGTGCTTAGAAAAGTTATCAATCCGATGGACGACACCGAGATTTTGGAAATGCTTCTTGGCCAGATGAAGAAGAGCAAAGACAACAATGCTTTCCTTGCGTCAATGAACACAGGAAGCGCTGCAATTTCTTGATAAATTCTTTTCTTATGGCTTGATAATAGTGCGTGATTCGTATAAAATCACAATTACGTTACATTGATTTTTAGACCTTGTGATGCCGTTTTGACAAAATAAAGTCTACGCCATAGGGCAAGGTCTTCAAATAGGAGTTTTATATGAAGAAGGGAATCCACCCTGAGTACAAGATGACTAAAATCACTTGTGTATGCGGCAACGTAATCGAGACTCGCTCAACAGTCGAGAACATCAACGTTGAAATCTGCTCCGCTTGCCACCCATTCTACACAGGCAAGCAGAAGCTCGTCGATACAGCTGGACGTATTGACCGCTTCAACAAGCGCTACGGCGTAAAAGCAGAAGCGAAATAAGCATCTTGCACACACTTTAATACCGATATAACACCGCCTGTGGCCGTTGACCAGAGGCGGATTTTTTTGCTGCAAAAAGAAAAAGTTTCAGCGTTTTATTTCTTTGCGCTCATCTTATCTCTTTCGCTTACAGCCTCGTTCATTCGCTCAATCTCGCTTTCGATGAGAGCGCACAAAGGCGAGTACGTTTCGCTGTCAATCTTTTTCATCGTTGAAAGATAGCCTAGAAGGTCGTCGTTGATAGCGCTCAAAAGCGGCTTCTTGAGCGATGTCGCGGACGGGGATTCCTTGTCGCCCACGCGCGATTTGTTGTATTCGTCGTTCGCGCGGTCAAAGTCCTCCTGCGCCTTCTCGAGCCGCTCAATGAGTTCAGGCACTCCCGGAAGAAGAGCGATTTTTTCCGCAATCGCAGCACTTTTTAGCTCCTCGATTTCGCTTTTCGTGAGCGCCGACTGCCGCGCGTAGCTTTCAGTCGTGATTCCTGCGTACTTTTTGACAATCGCCCTGATTGCCTGTGCCGCCTCCACCTTTTCGCTGTCGGGAAAATAAAGGTAGCCGGAAATCATGCCGCCGAGAGCCGTCTGCGCCTCGTCCCTGACGCTGTCCGCCTCGTCGAGCGTCGAAACCGCCTTGTCGCGCTTGTTTGCGCTCGTGAGCTTTTGCGAGAGAGCTGAAATCTCGTCAACCATTTTTGAAAGATGAGTGTCGGTTTTGTAAAGTGGATTGGCTTTGCAGATGCGCTCGATTTTGTCCGCCACGTCGTCAACTTCGCTGACGCGGGAGTTGTACAACAATCTCTTCATAAAAATGCCCCTTTGTTGTTAGGATTTAGTCAAAAAGAGAATAGGTCTAATCGGCTATACCTCAAAAATACGAAAAGCAAGGCGAAAAGTAAAATTATTGATTGAAAAATCATACAGACGACAGAATTTTCTTTGTCGTTTCATCGCTGTAACAATTGTGTTGAAAATAACAAATGTTCGTTTTAAGACTGCGAGCCAGCGACGCTTTAAACAAATGTTTAAAAGGCAAAATTCGCTCCAGCGACGCTTTAAACAAATGTTAGAAAGGCAAAATTCGCTCCAGCAAGGCTTTAAACAAATGTTTGAAAAGGGAAATTCACTCTCGTTTCGGTGCTTCGACTTCGCTCAGCAACCAAAATATAACAAAAGAAAAAATTGACAGGGGTGGAAAGGGTCGGCTACAATTTTTTTAACAATTAGTTTTGGGATTGTTACTGTTTTTTATGACAGGCAAAACCTGATTTTCTTGCAAAGGGCGGAAAGTCAGGTTTTTTTATTTTTGAACTGGGAGGTTCTTATGAAAAGTTTTGGAAATCGCTTGCCGATTGTTTTTTCTGCGCTGCTGCTCTCGCTTTCGTCTTATGCGCTCGACAGCTACGATGCGTCGCTTTTTGCGACTATCACGGACGCAGGCGAGGTGGTCGACAAGATGGTCATTGATTTTGGAAAAAACGCGCTCGTGAAGTCGGTGGACAAGGACACTTTTGAGGTGAAGGCTGTGGCGTCGACTCAAAAGGCTCGCGAGGGAAGCGATGTGGAAAGCTACGGGGATTATGAGATAACGCGAAAAATCGAGAAAGTCACAGTCAAAAAGAATGTCGTCACACTCTATTTCAATCAAGCAGAAGGCGCAACACTTGCATATCTTTCGTCAGCGAGAAATTATCCTGCTGATTTGACATACACGATTGAACAGAAAAAGCCGATTTCGTTGAAACGCGGAAAAGATAAAAGTGACAACTATACAGCCGAGTACAAATGCGATGGCAAGTTTTACGATGAAGAAACCGCTCTTTTTAAATCTGTCATTGTTGAAGACGGCATAAACTATCAGTTCTTTGCGCCAGAAAAGAAAGCGAACACCCTTATTGTCTGGTTCCACGGAAATGGAGAAGGTGACTGGAATGGCTCTGTAAACAATGTGTCGCAACTTCGTGCAAACCGCGGTGGCGTTGCGTGGGCAACAAAAGAGGCTCAAAAGATTTTCGGTGGCGCTTATGTAATGGCGTTCCAAGCACCTGACACATGGTATTATGCACAGCGTGACTCCCTTTTGGAAAAGGCAGAAGAGGAAATACAGAGCGTTGTTAAAAAATACGGCATCGACAAAAATCGTATCGTCCTTTCTGGCTGTTCGGCGGGCGGCTATATGTCGACTCGCATGATTATCAAGTATCCTGATTTGTTCAGCGCTGCTATGATTAACTGCCCGGCGCTCGATGTGGCAAGCGCTCGCGGGGGTGAGACGCCGACGGACGAGGAGCTTTTGTCAATCCGCTCTTCTCGGACGGCGATTTATCTTGTGCAGGGCGAAAACGATGGTGTTGTTGACACGGAACTTTGCTCAAAGCGGCTTTTCAAGGCGCTCACTGAGGGAAAAGAGAGTGTTTCAAAGAGGTTTGAGCAGGAGGGAGACTCTGGCTTTTTGACGACGGAGACGACTGACAAGAAGTATGTGCTTTCGCTTTACGACACGACTGACTCTGACAGGTCAAAGGGGAAAATCCGCGTCAGAGAGGATTATAATCTTGACGGCGTTTTTGAGAGCGTTGAGTATTCAAATCACTGGTCTTGGATTTACACGCTAAAAAATAATCCGAGGACTTTTGACAATGTGTCTGTCTGGCAGTGGGCAGCAAATCGTTTGAAATAACTTCGCCGAAAGAAAAGCACGGGGGTGTGTCCTCGTGCTTTTTTTGCGTGGCATTGTAAAGAGGTCTTTGAATTGTAAGCAGGCTGTGAGCGTGGTATAATGAAAGAGCGGAGGTGCGAGTATGATGACTATGGCTCAAGTGGAAAATCAGGTATTGTCTTTTTCATTGGCAGAGCAGATTCAGCTTTTGACATTTATTGCAAATGCTGTAAATAAGAGAACTGCCGAGCTGACGGAAGCACAGAGTTTGCAGAAAATGCGAGAATCTAGTCTTGCAACAGTCTGGGAGAGCGTGAAAAATGACTCGTGGTGATGTTTATATGCTTGATTTCGGTGTTCCGTACGGAAGCGAGCCAGGCTATCGTCGCCCTGTTGTCATAATTCAAGCGGATAAAGAGAACTTGAACGGACTGAATACAAAACTGGTTGTTCCTCTCACGTCAAATACTATAAATGCAGACTTGTTAGGCAATGTTTTTATACCCAAAGCAGAATCGGGGTTGACGAAAGATTCTGTTGCTTTGGTTCATCAGACTATTGTTGTTGATAAATTCCGTTTGGAAGAGAAAATTTCCAGGCTTCCAAAGAAGTTTTTGACGCAGATTGAAGCTGCGATTGATTATGTTATGAAAGAATAGCGGATAGAGTGGTAATCTGATTGAAAAATATAATCAGACTAATAAGTTAGCAAGCAAAAGCCTACTAACTTATAGAGTGCTATTTTACATCGAGCTGCCAGCAGCGGTGGATTTTGGCGTTGCGGTAGTCTTGCGGGATTGTTTCACTTGTGATGTCGCTTATCGTGAGTGATTTGCCCTCTGGGACTTTGATAAGAGATTCGTCAAAAGACAAGCGGCGGCTGTTTGTGGAAAAATACAATGTGCCTCCCTCTGTCAAGAGTGCGACGCATTTTGAAACAAGGTCGCTCCAATCGCGGTTGATGTCGAGCGTGTGCGCTGTCTTTTTGCTGTTGCTGAAAGTCGGCGGGTCAAGAATGATGATGTCATAGCGGTTTTCTGCCGTCGCTTTTTCTGAGCATTTCTGATTTAAAAAGCTGATAACGTCGCTTCTTGTGAAGATGTATTTTGTGCCTGTGTCTTTTAGACTATCGATAAATCCATTGAGAAGAAAATTGCGCTTTGCCCAATCAAGATATGTGTTTGACATATCCACGCTTTCAACTCGCTTTGCTTTTCCCTCTGCGGCGTATACCGAAAAACTGCCTGTGTAGCAAAATAGATTTAATACGCTCTTTTTTGCGCATTTGTCGCGGACGGTTTTGCGAAGAGGGCGATGGTCAAAGAATAGCCCTGTGTCGAGATATTCGCTCAAGTTCACTTCAAATAATTCGCCTTGCTCTAAGACGCTGCCTGTGATTTTGCGGCTCGATTCGATTTTTTCGTATTGCTCGCTTCTGCCGTGTCCGCTTTCTTTGCCGTCTTTTGTGCCGTCGAGCTTTTTGCGAGTCTTTGTGATGACGTTTGATTTATTTATCGAAAAGACTTCTGTGCACGCTTGTGCCATTGCTTCTAGCCATTGCTCTTCTTCTTTTTCGTCTTTTTCATAAGGTCGCTCGTAAAGGGCGATATGGATATAACGGCGGCTGATTGCGTCTTCAAAGGCTGTTCTGTCGCCGTTAGCAAGCATTTCGCTTTCACGAGATAAAAATTGCACTGCTTCTACTTTGCTTTCGATTCCGAAAGGCAAAAGCTCATAGTAATCTACTGCGAGCGGAATTTCGGGAATGTCGCGGTCATAAAGGCGATAGGCGGTGATATGTTCTTTTTTTGCCCATTTTCGCAAGGTTTTGTATTGTTTTTGAAGTCTGTTCTTGAAGATTTCGGCTTGATACGCCGTTTTGTCCTGATTAGCAATAATGTCGTTCATAGATTACACTATACACTTTATCTGAAAAGAGATATACTGCAAATCAATATATTGCTTACTTTTTTACTAACTTTTGCAATCTGACTTTTATATATATGGGTTATCGAATGGATTTTATCGAATTCGCATTGCACGAAGAACTGCTCAAGGGAATAGCAGAAGCAGGATACGTAACGTGCACACCTGTTCAGGAACAGGTTTTGAAAGCCTCTCAGGAAGGAGAGGATTTGTATGTGCAGTCTCAGACTGGCACTGGAAAAACAGCGGCATATCTTGTTTCTATCATTCAGGAAATGCTTACCAAGGCGGACAATGGAGCGAAAACTTTGATTCTTGTTCCTACCCGCGAGCTTGCTGTGCAGGTGGAAGAGGAGGCTAAAACTCTGCTCAGCTCTACTAAACTCATCGCACGCTCTTTCTACGGCGGTGTTGGCTACGACAAGCAGGTGAGTGCGCTAAAAAAGGGAGTGGACATCATCATTGGCACTCCTGGGCGCGTAATCGATTTGCAGCAGGGCGGACAGATGGATTTGAGCCGCGTGATGTATTTGGTTGTGGACGAAGCTGACCGTATGTTTGATATGGGCTTCTATCCTGACTTGAGAACATTGCTCAAAGTGTTGCCACAGGCTGAAAAACGACAGACAATGCTCTTTTCGGCTACTCTCAATAGCTATGTGAAAAACTTGGCTTGGGAGTACACCCGCGATGCAAAGGAAATCACGATTGAAGCCGAGAATATCACTGTTGAAGACATCGACCAAGAGCTACTTCACGTTTCAAGCGATGAAAAGAACCGTCTTTTAATCGGGCTTTTGAACAGTGAAAAGCCTGCAAGCGTGATGATTTTCTGCAACACAAAGCGTATGTGCGAAGTGCTTTCTAAGCGTCTTGAAATAAATGGTATTAAGAGCGCGTTTATAATCGGTGATTTGCCACAGAAAAAGCGTCTTGCTGTGTTGAAGGATTTTAAAGAAGGCAAGGTCAATGTGCTTGTTGCGACTGATGTTGCTGCTCGCGGTATCGATGTTGACGATTTGGCGATGGTTATCAATTACGATTTGCCGAACGAAGCCGAGAACTATGTTCACCGCATCGGACGCACGGCTCGCGCTGGAAAGACGGGCAAGGCGTATACTTTCTGCTCTGAGCAAGATGTGTATTCTCTTCCTGCTATTGAGCGATATATTGAAAAATCAATTCCGTCGCGCGTGGCTGATGAGTCGATGTATGCGGAAGACAAGAGCAAAGATGTGTATATTCGCACAGAGAATTGGCGCGAGGATTACGACGACAAGAGCGATTTTGGAAGAAAGAGAGCCGAAGAAAAGCGCGGGCGCAGAGGCGAGAGAGGCGGCAGACGACGAGAGCGCGGCTTGGATATGGACAGAGTGCGAAAGACTGCCGAAAGCGTATCTGCGGCAGCTGGTGCTTTTGCCACAAGCGACGAGACTGAAGCTGAATCTCGCAAGAAGCGTGGAGCTGGTCGCTACAGCGAAAAGAACAGAGAAAAGGCGAAAGAGTACAAGAGAGACCGCCGCGTAAAGAGCGTGATGAGCGAGAGAAACAGCGAAGAAGAAGAGCGAATGGCAAAGATGTCGTTCGATGAGCGCATGAAGTTCTACAAAGAAAAGTATGGCTCAGCCATTTCTGAACCGTCAAAAGCTGTTTCTACACAAGCACAGCAGTCCCAGGCTGTTGCTAAAAAGCAGCCTAAGTCTGATTCAAAGAAGAAATCAAAGAAGAATCAAAAGCCTGTTCAGAACAAGGCTATGCCATCAAAACCGTCGATGACGGCAAAACAGGCTATGCCTGCGGAGAAAAAGGGTGGCTTGAAGAGCAGAAGCCTTATCGGACGTATCAGGGCGTTTTTTGGACGCAAGTAAGGGGAGCATAATAAAAGAATGATTACTGTTAGCGATGTTAGTTTGAAGTTTGGCGAAAAGCCTTTGTTTAAAGATGTTAATTTGAAGTTCACGCCTGGCAACTGTTACGGCATTATCGGCGCAAACGGTGCGGGAAAATCTACTTTCCTCAAGGTCTTGAACGGCGAGATTGAGCACGATTCTGGTGAAATCTCGATTTCTACGGGCGAGCGAATGGCGACTTTGGTGCAGAACCACTTTGCTTTCGACGATTACTCGGTTATGGAAACCGTAAAGATGGGCTTCCCGAAACTCTACGAGCTTGAAAAGGCAAAAGACGCGATTTATGAAAAGCCAGATTTCAGCGAAGAGGACGGAATCAAGGCGAGCGAGATGGAAGCTGAGTTCGGCGAGCTTGGCGGATATGAAGCCGAGAACGATATTGAGCAGATGCTTTCGGGGCTTGGTCTTGAAGAAGAGTTCCACGACAAGATGATGAGAGAGCTTGACGAAAGCCAGAAAGTCCGCGTTCTTTTGGCGCAGGCACTTTTCGGAAAGCCTGATATTTTGCTTCTTGATGAGCCTACGAACGGTCTTGACCTTGAAGCGATTACTTGGCTTGAAGAGTTCTTGATGGAGTTTGAAAACACGGTTATCGTTGTCAGCCACGACCGCCACTTCTTGAACACTGTTTGTACTTATGTTTGCGATATCGATTACGGCAAAATCACGCAGTACGCTGGAAACTACGATTTCTGGTATCAGATGAGCCAGATTATGCAGAGACAGGCAAAAGACCAAGCAAAAGCGCGCGAAGAGAAGATGGCAGACCTCAAGTCATTCATTCAGCGATTTGCTTCTAATGCCGCAAAGAGCCGTCAGGCAACAAGCCGCAAGAAAGTTTTGGAGAAGCTCGAGCTTGAGGAAATGCCTGTTACAAGCCGCAAGTTCCCTTATGTAAACTTCAAGGCAGACCGCAGCATCGGTAACTTCGTTCTTGATGCAAAGGGCTTGGATTACACTGACCGCGACGGCGTGCATTTGCTCAAGAAGCTCGATTTGACAATCCACCCGGGCGAAAAGGTTGCTTTCGTTGGTATGGAGCATAACGCAATCAGCGCATTCTTCAGCATTGTTGCAGACGAGCTTAAAGCGGATTCTGGCGAATATAACTGGGGACAGACGACGAGCCACACATATCTTCCGCGCGACACGACGAGCTATTTTGACAACGATTTGAACATCACAGAATGGCTCAAGCAGTATTCAAAGGAGCAGGACGACGCTTATGTTCGCGGCTTCCTCGGTCGAATGCTTTTCAGTGGAGATGAGAGCTTGAAGAAGGTCAAAGTTCTCTCTGGAGGCGAAAAGGTGCGCTGTATGCTGTCAAAGCTCATGCTTTCGGGCGCGAACGTCATCATCATGGACGACCCGACGAACCACCTCGACCTTGAGTCAATCACGAGCTTGAACGACGGTCTTGTGCAGTTCCCTGGTGTTGTGATGTTCTCAAGCCACGACCACGAGTTCATTTCATCTATTGCGAACCGCATTATCGAGTTCACTCCGAACGGCGTTATTGACCGCATGATGAACTTCGATGATTATCTTGCGGACAAGCAGGTGAAAGAGCTTCGCGCAAAGTATTATGAAGGCACTGGTATCAAGGTGAAGTTCTAAGCCACAGGCTTTTTTGTAAGGCACAGCCTCTTTTGTAAGGCACAGGCTTTTTTGTTGTAGACCTGTTCTGAAATTATTTGTTATTATTGGGATTGCCCCGATAATGACAGAAGTTTCTCGAGCAGGTCTAATATTTTTCTGGGCAAAGTATTTCTTCTGCTTTTATTTGGTACATTTCCACTTTATCGTCAGTGAAAAAACTAAACTCCCACGGATTTTTCTCTACGAATTTTGCTTGTAGCAGAGGGAACATCTCGTTGTTTTTCGAAACCTTTTTGAAAGTACCCTTGATTAAGGTGTAGTTCCAATCGATTGCTTTTGTGAACAAATAGGTGGCTCGGTGGTCGATGGCAAAAACACAGTTTTTATCTCTCCTTATGTTCTTTGACTTAAAGGAGCCTGAATGACTGATAATATAAATATCATCTTCTATAGACGATATGAACGCCATAACAGTTGTGTGCGGTTGCTCGATTGCCTTCGTGATTAGAACACCGAGTTTGTTGTCCTTTTCTTTGTCATTAAAAACGATTTCTTTAGAGAAAACAGCTTCTTCTAGTTCAATGTCGCTTCTTGTGTCTGTGGGAAACTGATAATCAGAGGCTTTGTAGCTGTCTACAATCGTGTTTGAGAACTTCAATTCATACTCTATAAGCTCCACAAAGATGCTCAATCCTTCGCTCTTTATTACTTTTGCTTTTACAGATGTTCGATACACTCGCATTTCTGGGTCGATTTCCTCAACTCCAGTTCGATTGTCCAAATGAAAGGTTACTGCTTGGTTTACGGTAAACGGGTTCGACTTCGGAAAGAACAATTCGATTGTGTTCTTGTGATAAATGACTCCTCCCAAAACAGCGACGATATTTCCGTTTCTATCGTAGCCTGAAACAATCGCATAGGATTTATTTGGAATAAAATTATCGAGCATAAAAGCCTCCTGTAAATAATTTTAACGAAAGATAATGTGTAATTCAATCGCTTCTAAACGTTTTTGGAAGCGGCTCTTTTTCGTGTCTGTTTTGCATTTTTTCCGTCCAAACGGAATTTCCTCAAAAACCTCATGCGGTTTTCTTTGTCCAAACAGAATTTCCGCAAAAACCTCATGCGGTTTTGCTCGTCCAAGTGAAATTTCTTCAAAAACCTCTTGCGGTTTTCTTTGTCCAAATGAAATTTCTTCAAAAACCGCACGCGGTTTTGCTCGTCCAAACGAAATTTCTGTAAAAACCGCACGCGGTTTTCCTTGTCCAAGAGAAATTTCTTCAAAAACCCAAAAAGGTGGAATGTGTCCAAACGAAAAGTCTGAAAAACTGCAAGTATTATCGCAAGGTCTTGCACAAGGATTATCGCAAGCTGCGAAAAATGCGCTGAAACTAGGTTTCACACCAGAGCAGATTTCTCAGATAACAGGGCTTTCTGTTGCCGAGATAAAGCAGTTCTAATCACCCGAACCGTCTAGAAAATGGCGCAGATGCCGAAATAAATTCGGCATGACGTCAGTTTTTAGCACAAATCTCCCCCGCAAAGCAAAGAAAATGCACTTGCGGGGGGATTTTTGTTTGCGAAAAATGCTTTATTTTTATTTGGTTAATTGACGAAATCTTTTGCACAATTATAAAATAAAAATATATCAAAGGCAAAAGGAGTTTTTTATGTCTGATGCTGCTTTCAATGATTTTACCAGAATCATGGTAGATTTTTCTTTACCGCAATTGGAAGATATAAGAAATCGTGTTAATCAACTTATTGCAAGAAAAAAAGAGAATCCTTTTTCATCTCTTGAAATACCAGCTTCTAAAAAAGCTTTTTTTGATGCTGTAGGAAAAATCTCTTTTGATTCGTCTGCTATTGATTCACTTCGTGATGTAAGTATTTTGTAAAATGATACTCGTTGATACTAATATTCTTGTTGATTTTTTTAATAATCCGTCTTTAGAGCAAGCAAAAGTGTTTGCAGAAAATGAAGTTGCAATATGTGGTGTTGTAGAAGCAGAACTTTTGCATGGTGCAACATCAGAAAAGCAAGTAAAAATGATAAAAAACATGTTTACAGGCTTAAAATATATAGATGTATCAGCTTGTGATTGGATAGAAATCGGACTGTTTTTACTAAGGCTCAGAAAATCAGGTCTTGCAGTGCCGTTTGCAGATGCTGTTATTGCATATTTAGCGATTAGAGATAATTGCAGTGTGTGGACAAGAGATAAGCACTTTAGCCTTATAAAAGAA
>CACYWZ010000020.1 GCA_902778325.1 uncultured Spirochaetaceae bacterium | reverse complement strand
TGAGTTCAAGCGCGATGAAGCTGCCGAGAACGCACTAGCGCAGATTGAAACGCAGGGATATGCAAAGCCGTATGCTTCCGATAAGCGAAGACTGTTCAAAATCGGCGTGAATTTCTCCAGCACGGAGCGCAATATTGTTGAATGGTTGGTGCGGGAAAGATAAAACTCACTCCCCGATTGCTCCCGCATCTCTGGCTATCAGCCTCTCGCTTATATGCGTCTTGAGCTGGATTAGCGAAAAGTGAACATTCAGCGAAAAATACCGAACAATAAGTTATGAAATACAAAGCAAGTTTTCTGTTTTTACCACTTCTTTTTCTCTCCTCGTGCGATTTTATGGAAAGCGCCGTCCGCTCATACTCAAATTCGTGGGAGTTTCAGAACGAGTCCTCACGCGAAGTTCGGGTTATTCCAAGCGGAAACGCAAGCGAAAGCTCATTCTACCTTGAATCAGGAGAGCGCAAAACTGTATCGTGGTCAGACGACGACGAAATGAGCTTCACCTACAGCCCTCAATCATTAACTATGAGCAAAAACGGCGTGACCAGAATCGTAAAGTTCACCGACTAGACGCGAATAAACATTACAAAGAGGAAAAACTTAAATGTTTATGATAACGATTTAAGGTTTCGGCAAAGTCGGCAATCGTTATTTTAACGAAAGCAGATTCTTAAATCAGGATTGAATCGTTAAAATAACGAAATGCGCCTTTTTCAAAAGTCATAAATCGTTATTTTGACGAAAAGGGATTTCTCAATCTGGCGAGAATCGTTAAAATAACGATTATAAATTTGTTTTGTAGCGGAGGTTTATCACTATGAACAAGGTAAAAACTGCAATCAGAATTGCAGAATTGGCTGGCTTGTCACTGACTGTGGCAAGGGTGTTCAACGCGGACGAAAAGGCGCAAAAAGACGCTTTTTTGAAGCCAAACGTGAAAAACTTGGAAGAACTTGCAAACAACACGCAGACTGCCATATTGCAAAACAAGACTCTTTCCACCCTCGAAGACACGGACAACGAGCGCGATGAGGCGGTAAAAACGCTCGGAACGCTCGTCAACGCCTACTCGATTATCCCGATTGAAAGCAAGAAAGCTCTCGCTTTGCCTCTAAAAGAGATTTTCGAAAAATACGCAAAGGCGCAAATCACAGCGGTCAACTATAACGCAGAATCCACGCTCATCGGCTCTTTGCTCGAAGATTTTGCCGCACCTTCTCTGGCTGAGAATGTGTCGGGATTGGACGGCATTACGGAGGCTTTGGCGGAGATTCGCTCAAAGCAGGACGCTTTTTCTAAGGCGAACGACGATTTCGTCAAGGCTTCAAAAAGCAAGGCGGATTCGGCTTCTAGTTTCAAAAAGCCGATACTTTCGCTTTTTAACGATAAGATTATTCCGTATTTGAACACGATGAGAATTGTGGAAAACGCGGACTGTGCGGACTTTGCCAATAGCGTCGAAGGTGAAATTGAGAGAGCGAACGAGACTGTTTCAAAGCGCAACAGCAAAAAATAGAAATTTGAAATAAACGAAACAGCCTTTCGGCTTTTAGAGCGAGCGAAAGGCTGTTTTTTTTGCTATTCCCCGATTTTGAAAGTGCGCATTGTAACGTAGTAGGCGATGGCGAGCGGCACGCAGGCGGCTATCCACGCGGCAGGACCTGCGGCGCAAATGCCTCCGAAGCCCCAGAGCGCAGGCAAAGTGAATGCCGCAACCGTGCGCGCGACAAGCTCAAAAATGCCGCCCATCAATGGCCAAAAGCCCTTGCCAATGCTTTGCAAAACGTTTCGATAGATAAAAAGCAAAAACAAGAAGGGATACAAAACACCCGTGATGTGCAAATACGTCTTTGCGGCTGCAAGAACGTCAGCGAAGTCGCTCAGATTGCGGTCGATGAAGAGCGCGATAAGCTGTGTCTGGAAACTCCAAGCCAAAACAAGAGCCAGCACCGACATTGCAAACGAAATCAAACAGGCTTTGTTCGTGCCTTCCTTTATGCGAGCGACTTGCTTTGCGCCGAAGTTCTGTCCTGCGTAATTCGCCATTGTAACGCCAGTTGTCTGTGCCGCCACGCAAACGAGCTGCTCGACTTTCTGCGCCGCTGTGTATGCCGCCATCTTGACCGCCCCGAACACGTTGAGCGCACCCTGCAATACGACAACGCCAATCGCCGTAATCGAAAACTGAAACGCCATATTAAGACCGATTTTGAGGTGCTGAATTGCAAAATAGTTGTCCCAGATAAAATCCTTTTTCGTGACGCGCACAATCGGGTATTTTTTCATCATATAAACCACCGAAGCCACGCCCGCAACAGCCTGCGAAATCACGGTTGCCCAAGCCGCTCCCGCAATGCCCATAAAGTGAATGAGAACAACGTCAAGAATGATGTTTAAGATTGAAGACATTATCAAAAACACAACGGGGGATTTGCTGTCACCGATTGCGCGCAAAATGCAGGAAGCCATATTGTATGTTACGGTTGCGATAATCCCGATGTAAATCACGATGATGTACGAAAAGCTTTCTGCGATGACTTCTTCTGGCGTGTTGATGAGGCGCAGAATGGGAAGAGCGGAAAAGCAAGCGATTGCGGTTAAAATCACCGACACAATAATGTTTAGCATTACGTTCATCGCGACGGAGCAACGAAGCCCTTTAAAATCTTTTGCTCCAAATCTTTGCGCTGTGATAACTGCAAATCCTGACGACACGCCAAAGACAAAGCCCAAGACCAAAAAGTTCATTGGTCCTGTGTTTCCGACTGCGGCAAGTGCGTTTGTGCCGAGCATTCGCCCGACGATGACGGTGTCTACCATCGAGTACATTTGCTGGAACAAGCTGCCGAGCAAAAGCGGAATGGAATAGAGAATAATGAGCTTGAACGGCTCTCCTTGTGTCATATCTTTGAGTGCGCTTGAAGCGTTGCGCGGTGCTTTGTGCGAAACTGAGTGTATTGCCATAGCAGAGAGTAAAGCGAACAGATTGAGCTTTGTCAATTAGATTTATTACGATTTTTATTATAATTTTTTGATTTACATCAAGCACATTTTTTGTTATTCAGGTTGACTTTATTGCTATTATATGCTTATATAAGCATATGTTTAAGTGATAACTTTTGTGAAAGGGGGATTTATGAGTGATAGCGTTGAAGACGAGAGCGTTTTGTGCGACCTCGCGGAATTGTTCAAGATTTTCGGGGACTCAACTAGGGTCAAGATTTTGTACGCGCTTTTGGACAAAGAGATGAATGTTACCGACATTGCGACGACTCTTTCGATGGCGCAACCTGCGATTAGTCAGCAGCTACGCGTCTTGAAGCTCAACGGGCTTGTGAAGTTTAGGAGAGAGGGCAAATCGCTTATTTATTCGCTTGCCGACGAACACGTTTCGCAGATTTTGAATATTGGCATGGAACATCTCGGCGACCGCTAACAGCCACAGGCTGCTTTGTCAGGCACAGCCTGCTTTGTCAGCCGAGGGCTGTTTTGTCAAAGTAGCAACCAAGAACTTTAAGGGGGAATATATGTCTTGTATAAAAGAAAAAGAAATAGACAAGAGAGAAGCGGAGCAGGTTTGCTCTTGTTGTGGACACCAGAGAGCTGGACACGAACATGAACATCACGACCACAAGCATGAGAATGAACACGAGCATGGACACAAAAAGCACCACTGCGAATGTTGTGCGCATGACGACGATGATGATGAGGAGGAAGAAACTTCTCTTTCTAAAATCATTATTTCGCTCATTCTTTTTGCTCTTGCGATTGTTATCGAAAAAACTTCGCTTCTCAAGGGCTTATTTTCTTCGCTCAATGTGTCGGCGGACATCGCAAAGATTGTCTATTTTGCGCTCTACTGTGCTTCATATCTTCTTTCGGGCTTAACCGTTTTGAAAGGCGCAGTGAAATCGCTCGTGAAAGGGCGCGTCTTTGGCGAAGAGTTCTTGATGGGCATCGCAACGGTCGGCGCGATTTTGATGGGCGAATACTCCGAGGCGGTCGCGGTTATGATTTTGTTCCAAATCGGAGAGTTCTTCGAGGACAAAGCGGTCGATTCTTCTCGCGAATCAATCACTTCTCTTATGGACATTCGCCCCGACAGCGCAACGGTGAAACGCGACGGAAAGAGCGAAGTCGTGAAAGCCGAAGAAGTGCGCGCTGGCGAAATCATCGAGGTGAGAGCGGGCGAGCGAATTGCTCTTGACGGCGAAGTGGTTTCAGGTTCTTCTACGCTCGACACTGCGGCTCTTACGGGGGAATCAAAGCCTTTGGCTGTGCAAGCGGGGAGCAAGGTGCTTTCGGGCTTCGTGAACTTGAGCGGCGCGCTTGAGGTCAAAGTCGAAAAGGAATACAGCGAAAGCACGGTTGCTCGCATTTTGGCTCAAGTGGAAAAGGCTGCCGACAAGAAGGCTTCGAGCGAGCGTTTTGTTTCTCGCTTTGCCAAAATCTACACGCCGATTGTCTGCGCTTTGGCTTTGCTCATCGCTTTTGTGCCGCCTTTTGTTTTGGGTGCGGACTTCAAGACTTGGGTTTATCGTGCGCTTGAGCTTCTTGTTGTGTCTTGTCCGTGCGCGCTTGTTATCTCTGTTCCGCTTTCGTTCTTTGCGGGAATCGGAGTGGCTTCACGAAAGGGCATTTTGGTCAAAGGCTCAAGCTACATCGAGCAGCTTTCAAAGGCGAACACGGTTGTTTTCGACAAGACAGGCACGCTCACGAAAGGCTCTTTCGAGGTTACAGGAATCGAGAACGCTGACGGCATTGAAAAAGAGGAGCTTTTGGCTTTGGCGACTCACGCGGAGTATTTTTCCAATCACCCGATTTCGCGCTCGCTCAAGGCGGCTCATTCTTGCCCAGAGTGCGAAAAGCTCACGGCGGAAAACTCAGAGGAAATCAGCGGGCACGGAATGAAATGCACTCTCAGCGGAAAAACCGTGCTTGCGGGAAACACTCGTCTTATGGAAAAAGAAAGCGTTAGTGTCAGCGGAGGCACAGACGACGAGGCGGCGACGGCGGTACACGTTGCGCTTGACGGAAAATACGCGGGCTTGATTACATTGAGCGACGTGGCGAAAGAGGACGCAAAAGAGGCGATTAGTTCTCTCAAAAAGATGGGCGTGAGAAAGACGGTTATGCTAACGGGAGATACAAAGGCGGTTGCGGAAAAGGTCGGCGCGGAGCTTGGTCTTGACGAAGTTTACTCCGAGCTTTTGCCGAACGACAAGGTTGAGCGCATTGAAGAGCTGCTGAACAAAGACGGCACAGTTCTTTTCGTTGGAGACGGCATAAACGACGCGCCTGTTTTGATGCGAAGCGACGTTGGAATCGCGATGGGCGGCATGGGAAGCGATGCGGCGATTGAGGCTGCTGATGTGGTCATCATGGACGACAAGCCGAGCCGAGTTAGCGAGGCGATAAAGAGCGCGAAAGGAACGATGAGCGTCGTCTGGCAAAATGTGGCGTTTGCGCTTGGCGTGAAGATTTTGATTATCGCGCTTTGTTCTATAGGACTTGCGAATATGTGGCTTGCGGTCTTCGGCGATGTGGGGGTTACGATGATTGCTGTCTTGAACGCGATGCGCCCGCTGATGTTTTCGAAAAAGAAATAAAACTTAATGAAGACAGAAGCAAAAAATCTTGCAAAATACAAAATTTTGCGAGATTTTTTTGTTTTTGAGCTTCGTGTAATCACACACGCTCTGCGCGAAATGGTTTTGAGCTTCAAATACAAATTTGAAGCTTGCGCGAAACGGTTTTGAGCTTCAAATATAAATTTGATGCTTGCGCGAAATGGTTTTGACCTTTAAATACAAATTTGAGGCTTGCGCGAAACGGTTTTGCGCTTCAAATATAAATTTGAGACTTGCGCGAAACGGTTTTGACCTTTAAATATAAATTTGAGACTTGCGCGAAAGGAGAATCATATATGGAAGCAGGCAATGTTAATAGAATAAGAGCCGTATTTAATGAAGAAAGCATTCGTGTGTATCAGGCGTACAACGACAAAATCGCTGATGAGGCGTTGAGGCTCGGAACGTTCGGCAGCAGTTTCAATACAAAAAGAATGACTTGGATAAAGCCATCTTTTTTGTGGATGATGTACAGAAGCGGCTGGGGAACAAAAGAAAATCAAGAGCGGATTTTGGGCATTGATTTAAAACGGAGCGCGTTTGATTATCTTTGCAAAAATGCGGTTGAATCAAAATACAATCCGAATGTATTTGCCTCGGAGGAAGATTGGAAAACGCAGGTGAAGGAATCGGAAATAAGAGTGCAATGGGACCCAGAGCGCGATATTTTCGGAAATCCTCAAAGCGACAGGTCGATACAATTGGGAATACGCGGAAAGTGCGTGGAAAAATACATCGATGAGTGGATTTTGCGCATTGAGGATATAACGGATTATGTTGGGGCGCTTAGGAGCAAAATGCAGAACAACGAGGACATTACAAGATTGCTCCCGAATGAGCAAATATATCTTTTTTGAGAGCGATATTGCTGCGATAGTATTTTTTAACAAGACTGCATCTTCATTCCGATTATTAAGCATCAGACAATATGGAGAAATCTATTGAAAAACTTTACAAGACAATCATCAAGGACGGAATTGATGAATACAAAGATTTGCTTGAAAATACAAATCTTGAAGATGCTACAGATAAGTATTGGAAAAAATCTTTAGCCCTGTATAAAAGTTTGACACCAGACAACAGAGAAAAAATGCTAAAATTTGCCGAGTTGGTGATGATTGATACAATTTCAAGTATTTTTGGAGTTTTAGATGGTTCTTCAAGTTTGCAAGAAGAATCGTTTGAGTGTAATGTCTCAATAAATGGAGCCAGCACTGAAAATGAGTTACAAGATACTTTTCTTGCTTATGTAGAAGATATAGAAGACTAATAAAATCACCACCTGCAACGACATAGGAGCCCACGACAACTGCAAAGAAATGTTCAAGGATATAATTTCAAAGGGGAAATAAAATGCGTATAACAGAAATTGATTTACAATGCGAAGATATTATATGGTTTGGAATTGATAGAAACAGCTACATTTTTGAATGTACTTCTGCTGGCTGTGGAAACGTTCCTGAATCTGTATGCAAAAGCAAAGAGAACACAAAATTACTTGAAAGTTTTTTTCTAAATAATCTAAACGAAGAAGAAAAAAATAAATTGCCAGAATTAAGTATTGCTTTGAGTCAGAAAGGCATTTTTTGTTATGACATTTATAGTGAAAATGAGAGACTCTATTCAAGGATAGCAACACCAGAAGTTCCTTTGGAATTTTATAACTTACCAGAAAATATTCAAAAAATCATTGAGGAAAACAAATTTGACATAGATGTTGTTCACGATGAAATAATTAATATTAAACACGCTTACTAAAATTAGTAAATAATCAAAAGAAAACATAAGATTCCAACCTCACGACAACAGCAAAATTCTTGCAGCCGAAATGGCAATCAACATGCCCACAATCGCAGACCTGATGAAAAGTGAGCCCTTCGAACGCGAAAGAAAGCAGATTGAGGAGAAGAAAGGGGAAGAGAAACCGAAATCAAGTTCTTGTACGCAAGTCGAATATGGAAGTACAGACTTGAGCCAAAAAGCAATTAATTATAGGAAAGATAATAATATAAAAGTTACAAGAAATGTTGCTGTTTTTGAATATGAAGATCAAGAACAGCTGGCATAAAATCTCTTAGTGAAGCTGTTCAAAAAATATTTTAAGTATGGGAGATAAATACAAATTATGAACATCTATGATTTCTTGCAAAACAGATTCAAATTAAATACAAGAAAAGATTACAACAATTTTGATTTGACCGAAAACACAAAAAAAATCCTTTGTGATATAGGCTTACCAAAAGAGCCTTTGAGTTTTATCAAATTCAATATTGAAGAACTCAAAACCTTAAAACATGAAGATGATTTTGTAATCATTGGAACAGATTTGGGAACAAATATTTGCATAAACAAAAATGATGAAATAATATCTGTTGATTTTGAAAACGAATATCCAACAAGATTAATCAACAAAAACTTAGAATCTTTTTTACATTTTATTGTAATTTTCTTGTTGCATGAAGATGAAATCAACTCGGCTGATGATGATACTATTTCTCAAATCATACAAAAAATAAAAGCAGAGTTTGAACAAATTGATGAGTTGGCTTTGAATAATCAAGAAAACTGGTGGTCAATTATATTAGAGCAGATTGAAACAGGAATGATGTAATTTTTAGCTCTCGCTCGCCTTTCTTCGGTCACAACCTGCAACGACATCGGCATGCGCGACAACTCAAAGATTCTTGCGGCGGACGCCAGCATAGTGATGCCCGCAATCGCCGACCCGCTCAAAAGCGAGCCGTATGAGAGGGAGAGGAAGAAAGTTGAGGAGAAGAAGGAAAAAGAAGAAAAATTATAAAAAAGAAGTTCTTTTAGAAAAAGTACGAGAAAAATAGCTGAAAAAAATGCTCCAAGAAATTCAAATGGTGAAATGATATGTCCTACATGCGGAAAAGTTATTCCGGAGAAAATACAAGTACAGACCAAAAATGGAATAAAAACACGTGTAGGCTATGATTTAGATCATTATCCTACAATTTGGGCTGAAAGAGCAGAAAATATGAAATCATCAGGCATGAAATATACCAGAAAAGATGTTCTTGATTGTTATAATTCAAATGTTAGATGTCAATGTCCTGAGTGCAATAAAAAGCATATTTTTGACGGAATAAAGGGAGATTTTGCAAATGGCAAATAAAAATATAGGTGAACAAATCCTTTCGCATTATGAAAAATACTTGGGCAATTATGCTGATGCAAGTATTTTTGCTGGAAGCAAAGAAAGCTATCCAATTCAAGCCTTGAAGTTCGCAAATGTACTGGACGGCTTAAAAACATTTGCAACGCTCGGTTTTTCAAAATACGTAGGCGAAGTCAAAAACAAAGCCGAAATCGTTTTTAACGTTGATGAAAACCTAGAAGAAGTCCTTTTAACAATAATAATGAACGCATTGTTTTTTATCACAGAAAACCAGATTGATTTTGGGAAGGGAGCTTTTATCAAGGGAATCGAAAAAATCAATGCAGAGTTTGCCAACAGTCATAACATTCGCGCTGTATATTTTACGGTTCCATTTGTTTTTCCCGAAGATTTTTCCGAAATCGAAGGCGACATCAAAATTTACGAAGCATTTTTTATAACTCAAAGCGAGCTGGAATATTTGGAAAAAAATGGGGCAGAAAGTTTTGAAGATTATCTTGAAGAAAACGAAATCGATGTTTTTGATATAAACAGAGGTCTTTGAAAAATTTCAAAAAAATATGCGTTAGGGGGCTTGCATATATATATACATACTTTTTTATAATTCGGAGGAAGTATGAGCATCAATCTGACTGTTATTGAGCACATCAATAACAATACTTGGCTGTATTATGTGATTGAAAACAAAGTTGTTGGAAAATAAAAAAAGGACTATCCTATATATCGTTGCAAAGAAATTTTGAATAAAACAGAATCTTTGGAAAAATTGCCATAAAACAAGAAGGAGAATAAAACTAAATGGCTGCTGATTTCAGAAAAACAGACAGAAGATGGGAAACAAAAATTGTATTGGAGGATTGGTCAAGTTTTTTTGGTAATCCTGTTGAAGTGAATGTAATTCTCGGCGGTGATAAGAAAGTCGAAACTGTTCAAGACAAACATTTGCATACATTCGAGTATTTGAAAAACAATCAGAAACAAATATTGAAAAGCATTCTGGAAAAAATATTTTCTGAATACAAAAATCTGCAAGAACAGTATGGTTATGATGAATATGATAAACCAGAATACATGCCAGACATTGATTCAACCGAAGAACTGAGGGATTTAATAGACCTTCTACGAGTTTATATCTTGAATGTTGAAAAGAATAATCTGTGTTACATTGGATTTGAGTTTGCATGTAAATGGGACGATGAGCACGGACTTGGTTTTATGACGCATGAGACTAAAATTGTTGAAATGGGCGACACGGACAGTGCTTTTTGCTCTTGGATTGCCGAGGAAGATTGCAAAAACGAGAATGAATGATAAAAAAATGCAGTGATGAAAATCCAACACTGCATTTTTGCTTTTTATCATCGATATTTAGCACTTATGAATAGAAGATTTGGAGGTTGTTTCAATCAGCCCTTGAAAGCTTGGTCAAGGTCAGCGATGATGTCGCCGATTGTTTCCGTTCCGATTGAAAGACGGATTGTGTTCGGCTTGATGCCCTGCTCTGCCAGCTCCGCCTCGTTGAGCTGAGAGTGCGTCGTGCTTGCCGGGTGAATAACGAGCGACTTGACGTCCGCAACGTTCGCCAAAAGCGAGAAAATCTGCAAGCGGTCAATGAAGTCCTGTGCCTCTTTTGCGCCGCCCTTGATTTCAAACGTGAAAATCGAGCCGCCACCATTCGGATAATATTTTTGATAAAGCGCGTGGTCTGGGTGGTCTTCAAGCGACGGGTGATTGATATGCTCAACATACGGGCTTGATTTTAGATACTCGATGACTTTCTTTGTGTTCTCAACGTGGCGCTCAACACGAAGCGAAAGCGTCTCAAGCCCCTGCAAAAGCAAGAACGCGTTGAAAGGCGAAATCGTTGCACCTGTGTCGCGGAGCAAAATCGCACGGATTTTTGTAACGAACGCAGCCGCACCAACAGCCTTCGTGAACGAAATGCCGTGATAACTTGGGTTCGGCTTTGTCAAAGAATCAAACTTTCCGCTTTTTTCCCAATCGAACTTGCCCGAATCCACGATAACACCGCCGAGCGTCGTGCCGTGTCCGCCGATGAATTTTGTCGCTGAATGAACCACGATGTCCGCGCCGTGCTCAATCGGACGGAAAAGGAACGGCGTTGCAAAAGTTGCGTCCACAACGAGCGGGATTTTGTTCTCGTGAGCAATTTTTGCCAAAGCGTCGATGTCCGGAATATCGCTATTAGGGTTTCCGAGCGCTTCTGCGTAAATCGCCTTTGTTTCAGGTTTAATCGCCTTTTTCACCTCATCAAGATTGTGAATATCAACGAAAGTCGTATTGATTGCGTAATTCGGGAACGTGTGTGCCAAAAGATTGTAAGTTCCGCCGTAAATCGTTTTCTGTGAAACGATGTGTCCGCCGCCTTCCGCCAGCGTCTGAAGCGCGTAAGTAATCGCAGCAGCACCAGATGCCACAGCCAAAGCCGCAACTCCGCCTTCAAGGGAAGCAATGCGCTTTTCAAAAACATCCTGCGTTGTGTTTGTCAGGCGTCCGTAAATGTTGCCAGCGTCAGCCAAGCCAAAGCGAGCCGCAGCATGCGCTGAGTTGTGGAAAACGTAACTCGTTGTCTGGTAAATCGGGACTGCGCGTGAGTCTGTCGCAGGGTCTGCACTTTCCTGCCCGATGTGAAGTTGCTTTGTCTCAAAACCCCATTTTGAAGTATCAGTAATTGCTGCCATAATTTCTTCCTCCAGTAATTTAGATATTAAATAACATATAGGAAAGGTAGGTATTTGTCAATATGTTTTTCTTTTTTTTCACAAAAGTATCATATTTTGAACATTTCGCAAAAATCATTGACAAAAAATAAAAGTATCACAATAACAATATATAGATTACTTTTAACGAGGGTTATATGAGTTTAACAAAGGTAATTAGTAATAACGTAAGATGCCTTCGCAAACAGAAACATCTTTCACAGTTGACACTTGCTTACAATAGCGACATCTCTATTTGCTGTCTTAGGAGAATCGAAAACGGTTTTACACACATGCGGCTTACAAAGGTCAAAAAAATAGCAGACGCTCTAGGAGTTCCTTTGCAACAACTTTTCTTGCCTCCTAAAATAGACACAGACAACTCAGGAAAATGCTCTAAAGTTCTCATTCAAAATCTTGAAAGTTCCGAAAAACATTTCTTGGACTGGATAGCAAAACTCTTGAGATGTGATTTTCGCAAAGAGATTGACAGGATTATAAAAGAAAATACTGTCGAAGATAACAAGCAATAACACATTCTTGGCTAGTAAATTTCAAATCAACTTGCTAGCCACTTTTTTTATTTTTTCGTATTCACAAAATCTTCTGCGTCGGTTGAGATTTTTCCGACTGTCGAAAAAGATTTTTGAAATGTGCAAAAATGGGTTTATCAAGGGCTGGTTTGTGAAGTGGTAAGCGTGATGTAAGAAGAGGTTTATTTTATATTGTAAACGCTATTTCGCAGATGAGGAAATATGGGAAGAGAAGTTTATAAATCAGATTTCAACGGCTTTACTAATGCGTGTACCATTGCCGCGATAATATTGAGTTCAGTACAGCCGAGAGTTTTGAGGTCTTGACTGAGGAAGTGCAAAGGAGAAGCAGCTTCGCTGTCGGCAGGAGCAGATTTTGCGTCATTGCCTGTTACCAAGTATTCAACAGACACATTCAGAGCTTTTGCAATTCTCACCGCGATGTCAGCAGGCGGCATTGTGTTTCTAGCACTCAAATAACAGCTCAAAGTTGGTTTTGGAATACCAGTTTTTAAGATAGTGTACAATATAAGCTATTCCCTGATAAATACGCGGTTTCGATATATTTTTCCATAATTATTTACACCCATGTATTGAACTGCGGTGCCGGCGGAGTACTGAGTCCCCTGGACAGGCTTTGATTTTACACGTACCCGTGTAAAATATTGCGGCAAAGCATAAAAGCATGTTATTATAGGGCTTAAGATATTTACGGTTCAGCTTACACTGACAATTTTTGCAGTATAAACTGTTTACCGTGGATACGGAGAATATTTGTTATGTGGACGCCCGCACTGGGGCGCTTATCGTAGTTTTATTGCATTTCTTTCTGCAAATTTTCTATAGCTTCTTCCAATAATTTTACAGTTTTTGAATGGTCAGTTTTTCTGTTACTTGATTTACCATTTACCAGAAACTCTACAGAGGTGTTAAGAGCATTAGCAATTTTTACAGCTTGCTCTGCGTTTGGCAGTCTATCTCTATTAATCCATGATTGCAATGTATTGTAACTTTCATTGATTTTTTCAGCTAAATCTCTCTGAGTAATATCTTGATAATTCAATTTATCTTTAACTCGTAACCAAAATTCTAACATAGTAAAAAAAATAGCATGAATGTACTATTCTCTACTTGATTATTATGCTAATAGTGCTTAATGTAGAAAGAAGTTAGCACAAATGTGCGAAATTTTTTCTAGTGTACACTAGACGAAGGACTTGAAAGAGCCCTCTGCCACAACCCCTATTGTTCATTCTGAATATTGTGGATTTGAGGCAAAGATCAGAATTGGGAGGATTTTATGAAAAGAATTTTTGGTTTTATTATTTTCTTATTATGTTTAATTAGTGCTCATGCAGAAAAATGGACAACTATAAAAGAGAAATATACAACATGGCAGGGAATAAGTATTTCTGAGAGTGATACAGAATTATGTACATTAGCTGCTTCAAGTACCTATTCAGATGGAGTTATAATTTTTTTTGCTCATGCAGGAAAGAGAGATAAGCAAACATTATTGGAAGTGTATAATAAAGTTGAAAATCAATTAAAATTGAATCCAAATGCAAATGCTGTTGAACTTACAACAAATTATATATCTGAATTAAGAAATAATGGAACGATAACCGCAATAAACTTTGAAACGGATCCAATAGAGTATAAAAATGGTATAGCTTATGTAAAAACTCACTTATATTGTGCCTCTTACATAGATAAAGCAGCTTCAGATTTATTAGAAAAACTAAGGAGGTAAAACTACAAATGAAAAAAATATTCTTCTTAATAATTTATTGTATATGCGAATTTTTTCTTTTTCCAGAAGAATTTCTTTTCAAGGACTTTGAATTAGGAGAATCTTTTTCAACTGTTTCATCGCAGATGAAATCATATTCTTCATTGAAACCACTTGAAGAACATTTTTATGCAACAGATATTTTTCCTAATAAGAACATTCGTAAAAAATTGGTTTTTGGTTTTTCAAGAAATTCTCTCAACTTGATAGTGGAATATTTTTCTGTACAAAGCGAAGAAGAGTATTTAAATCTAAAGGAAAAAATAGAAAATTATTTGAACAAATCATATAAATGGGAGTATTCAAATAATCATCAATCTTGGAAAGACAAAAATAGAACTATTAGAACATTTTCCTCAAAAATACAAATGGATGGGAAAAATGGTTATACATATTGGATAATGTATGCAGGAAACATTGAATGGGATGCTTATAAATATATATATGAACCATTCAAATTTAATAAAATACCATCGTTTCCAAAGGAAGTTCCTGTAGTTTATTGGGAAATGAACAAGGATATTGTATTGTTTGCAAACGAACATAATGACTTAAAACTTATTTCTGATGGAAAGTTTCGAAAAATACTTGAAGGGAAAAACAATCCAGTCTATATAGATTATTCTTTTAAAAACAGTAAGTTGTCAAACATCGCTTTGAATTTCGAGTTTAAGACTAGAGAAGAACAAAAAAAGTTTTTTAATAATCTTATGTTGAAATATTCAGCAGCTTATGGTGAAGGGAAGTTTGAAAGCTATGATAAGGATTTATATCAAAATTATATAATAAGTGATTCAAAACTAATCATTGGAGCACAAATTGCTATTTCTTATTGTGCAAAAAATTATGTTTTAGATCAACTTAATAAAGACATGTACTTAGTATCATTAATTTTCATCAACTATTAATTAATTGGAGTATAAAATGGAAACTCAGAAAAATAAAAATGGAAAAAAGGAATTGTTGTTTTTTATAATAATTGGTACATTGAAATTTTTATTGTATATTCCAATATTTTTAATTGATATACTCAAAGCATAACAAATGTTCGTAGCCGACAGAGGGTCAAGCCGCTTTGCAATTTTACCAATCCTTGCTAACCTCCGCTACAACCTCGGTTTCATCACACTACGCGCTCTTGGCGTGAGCTTGGGCTACCAGATGAAAATCGGTGAGTAACGAATAGAGTTTTTGCCCACGAAAAAATTGTATACGGGCAGAAAACGCTCGAAGTCGCTCATATACAATTTGTATACGAGTCAAAAACGCTCCAAGTCTGCTCGTGCAAGTTTGTCCATGACAGGAAAACACTTGAGGAAAGCCGTGTCAGTTTGTCCACGACAAGAAATTGCTTGAAGAGTGAGCGTGTCAGTTTGTCCACGACAAGAAAACACTTGAAGAGTGAGCGTGTCAGTTTGTCCATGACGGGAAAACACTTGAAAAGTGAGCGAGTCAGTTTGTCCACGACGGGAAAACACTTGAAAAGTGAGCGAGTCAGTTTGTCCATGACGGGAAAACACTTGAAAAGTGAGCGAGTCAGTTTGTCCATGACGAAAAACGAAAAAAGCGCTCGTATACAGTTTTTTCCTTTGCGCGCGGGGGAAAAGTTCAAGACAGTGGAAAAAGAAAAATTAGTGCGAAAAAAAAAGTTTTTAAATTTATTTTTTAATTAATGTTTGCAAAACAGTTCCTACTGTGTTAAAATCTTTTGATATGAATAATTTGTGTGTATCGTCAGGAAAAGCGTATCCGCTTGGAACAAATGTTTGTGATGATGGCGTAAATTTTGCGGTTTTCAGCCGACACGCGACTTCTATTACATTGGAGCTTTACGAGAACGAAAACGATGTTCTTCCTTGTGTTTCGTTCAGACTTACGCCTGAAAACAACAGAACTGGCGATGTTTGGCACATTTTTGTGCATGGCTTGAAGCCGCTTTCGTTGTACACTTACCGCGTTGCAGGTCCTTTTTCACCAAGTGAGGGACATCGCTTCGACGAGAAGCAGATTCTTCTTGACCCGCGGGCGAAGGCTCTGACCGCTGAATCAATTTTCAAAAATCTTCCTTCTGGCTACACTGTTATTCAGGACAAAATGGACATTGAGCTTGAAAAGCCGAACAAGCTCAAAAAGTTCCCGAAATGCGTCGTTATCGACGACAAATATGACTGGGATGGCGACAAGCCTCTCAATATCCCACTTTCAAAAGCAATTATCTACGAAGTTCACCTCAAAGGTTTCACAGCCTCGTCGACGTCTGAGGTGAGTGCGCCAGGAACTTATCGTGGCATGATAGAGAAAATCCCGTACTTGAAAAAACTCGGAATCACAAGCGTTGAGCTTCTGCCTGTCTTTGAGTTCGACGAGAACGAGAACGGAAACACAAATCCGCGAACAGGCGAGCGCCTCAAAAATTACTGGGGATACAGCACGATTTCGTTTTTTGCGCCAAAAGCCTCTTATGCAAGCGATAAGGCTCCGGGCGCTTGCGTCAAAGAGTTCAAAGATATGGTCAAGGCGTTCCACAAAGCCGGCATCGAAGTGATTTTGGACGTCGTTTACAATCACACGGCGGAAGGAAATGAGCACGGTGTTACTCTTAATTTCCGTGGCTTTGACAACAGCATTTTCTATCATCTTGTGAACGACCACAAAGAGTACTATATGAATTATTCGGGCTGTGGCAACACGGTCAACTGCAATCAGCCTGTTGTCAGCGCCTTTATTCTCTCAAGCCTTCGCTATTGGGTCACAGAAATGCACATTGACGGCTTCCGCTTCGACCTTGCGTCAATTCTCTCACGCGGGCAGAACGGCGAAGTTTTGCGCTGGGCGCCTCTTCTTGACCAAATCGACCAAGACCCGATTTTGCACAACACGAAGATTATCTCTGAGCCGTGGGACGCTGGTGGAGCGTATCAGGTAGGCTCTTTCTTCGGCGACCGCTGGTGTGAGTGGAACGACAGATACCGCGACGATATCCGAAAGTTTTGGCGAGGAGATGATTTTACGGCGACGCAGGCTGCAACAAGAATGGCAGGCTCTAGCGACATTTACGCGGGAAGTGGCAGAAAGCCATATCATTCCATAAACTATATTTCTTGTCATGACGGCTTTTCGCTTAATGATGTTGTGAGTTATTGCAACAAGCACAACGAGCAGAACGGCGAAGAAAACCGCGACGGCTCAGATAACAACAACAGCTACAATTACGGTTATGAGGGCATTTCGCAGAATGTCAAAATTGAATCGCGCCGTCTTTTGCAAATCAAAAACTTTATTTTGACACTTCTTATTTCTCAAGGCACGCCTATGCTTTTTGGCGGAGACGAGATGCGCAGAACGCAGGGCGGAAACAACAACGCTTATTGTCAGGACAATGAGATATCTTGGTTCAACTGGCTTTTGGCAAAAGAGAATGCATCTCTTGTTGAGTTCACTCGCCGTGCGATTGCGATTCGAAAAAAGCACCCTGTATTCCGCCGCACAGATTTCTTCCGTGGCGCGAACAACAACGGAATTGCGGACATTTGTTGGTACACGCGAGAGGGTACAATCCCTGACTGGAACAAGATTTCGCATTTCTTGGCATTTCGTTTGAGTGGTGCGTGCGCGCAAGATGACGAGGGCAAAAGCGACAGCGATTTTTACATCATGGCGAACACAGACATTCACGATGTTGTTGCAATTCTGCCTGTTGTGCCAAAAGGTCAGCAATGGTACAGACTTGCTGACACTTCCGTTCCTGGCGAGGACTCAATTCGCGAAGAGGGAAATGAGGAAGCATTGCCGTCGCAAAAAAGGTACGTTGTGCCTTCTTCTAGTTTGGTTGTTCTTATTGCAAAATGATTGCAATGTAAGGAGTTTATATGCAGTTTAACGCAGAGAAATTTCGTGCAAATTTAACAGACCGCTTAAGCCGACAGTATGGCAAAGACTTGTCGCAGGCAAATATGCACGATTTGTATGACGCGGTTGCGGCTTCGGTTATGGAAACTACGGTTATGCCGAACTGGATGAAGACACGCAAAGTCTACGACGCAGAGCCGACACGCCACGTCTATTACTTGTCAGCGGAGTTCTTGATGGGTCGTGCTTTGAGCAACAACCTCATCAACACGCAAATTAAAGACGAAGTTATCAAAGTCTTGAACGACATCGACGTTAATTTTGACCTCGTTGAAGATGAAGAGCCAGACGCAGGTCTTGGTAACGGTGGTTTGGGACGCTTGGCAGCTTGCTTCCTCGACAGCTTGGCAACTCTCAGCTATCCTGCTGTTGGTTATGGAATCCGCTACGAATACGGTATGTTCGAGCAGCACATTGAAGACGGCTATCAGGTTGAGTATCCTGACAACTGGCTCAAGCACCGCGACCCGTGGGAAATCAAGCGCAGCGACCTGGCTGTTACTGTAAAGTTCGGCGGACACATCGCTTACGGAAAGTCCCCAGACGGACACGACCGCTTCTATATTGCAGATGCAGAAGAAGTTACTGCGACTCCTTACGATATGCCAATCGTAGGATACGGCAACAACACAGTGAACACGCTTCGTTTGTGGCAGGCAAGCTCACCTAACGGCTTTGACCTCCAGCTCTTTAACGATATGCAGTACAACCGCGCTGTAGAAAAACAGAACAGCGCAGAAAACGTGAGCCGCGTTCTTTATCCGAACGATAACGGCCCTAGCGGAAAGGCTTTGCGACTGAAGCAGCAGTATTTCTTTACGAGCGCTTCTTTGCAGGATATGCTCCACCGCTTCGTAAACCTCTACGGCACAGACTTCAAGAAGTTCCCTCAGCTCCACGTTATCCAGCTCAACGACACGCACCCAGTTGTCGCAATCCCAGAGATGATGAGACTTTTGATGGACGAGTACGGCTTGGGTTGGGAAGATTCTTGGGACGTTGTCACAAAGTCTTTCGCATACACAAACCACACTATTTTGGCAGAGGCTCTCGAAAAGTGGCCTATCGACATCTTCCAGGGCTTGCTCCCTCGCATTTATCAGATTGTTGAAGAAATCAACCGCCGCTTCTCTATCGAACTTCGCTCAAAGTTCCCTGGCGATTACGAAAAGCAGAACCGCATGGCGATTATCCGCAACGGCAAAATCCACATGGCGAGCCTCGCAATTCACGCGGGCTTCAGCGTCAACGGCGTTGCAGAGCTTCATACAAAAATCCTCAAGGAGCAGGAGCTCAAAGACTGGGCAGAACTTTATCCGACAAAGTTCAACAACAAGACAAACGGCGTTACACAGCGCAGATGGCTTCTTTGCTCAAACCCAGAACTCGCGGACTTCATCACGAAGAGAATCGGACACGGCTGGGAAACAGAGCTTTCAAAACTCAAGGAACTCGAAAAGTTCGTTGATGACGATGAGAGCTTGAACGAACTTTCTGCGATTAAGGCACGCAACAAGGAAAAGCTCGCTGAGTACCTCAAGCACTCACAGAACGAGTTCCTCGACCCAGAAAGCATTTTCGATGTGCAGGTAAAGCGTTTGCACGAGTACAAGCGACAGCTTTTGAATGTCTTGCACATCATGTATCTTTACAACCGCATTATCGAAGACCCGACATACAACCCGCCGGCACGCACATTCATCTTTGGCGCAAAGGCGGCTTCGGGCTATCGACGTGCAAAGAGCATAATCAAGCTCATCAACACAGTGGCAGAGAAAATCAACAACGACCGCCGTGTTCGCGGAAAGCTCCGTGTTGTGTTCGTTGAAAACTACCGCGTCAGCGTTGCAGAGAAGATTTATCCTGCAGCAGATGTTTCTGAGCAGATTTCAACAGCAGGAAAAGAGGCTTCTGGAACAAGTAACATGAAGTTCATGCTCAACGGCGCTCTCACGCTCGGAACGCTTGACGGTGCAAACATCGAGATTGCACAGGAAGCGGGCAAAGACAACTGCTTCATCTTTGGTATGACAGCGGACGAGATTGCAAAGATTGAAAGTGAGCACAGCTACAATCCGCAGAAGTATCTTGACCGCAATCCTGCTCTTGAGAAGGTTGTCTCACAGCTCGTTGACGGCACATATGACCCGACCCGCCAGATTTTCAAGGAACTTCACGATTCTCTTGTTTACGGTGTTGAAGGTCAGCGCCCTGATGTTTACTATCTTCTTGCAGACTTCGACGACTATGTTCGCGCACAGGAAGAGGTTGCTCAAGCTTATGCCGACAAGAAATCTTGGGCAAAGAAAGCTCTCATCAATATCGCGAATGCAGGCAAATTCAGCTCTGACCGCACGATTGAAGAATACGTTGCGGACATCTGGAAGCTCAAGAAAGTGGTAATCGAACAGGCATAACCTGTTTTTAGGGCATAGCCATTCTTGAAAAGAAAGCCGCGTTGTCGGGGACTTGTGAACTGTCCTTGATAGCGCGGCTTTTTTGTGTTTGAAAAAAGATTCTGAAAGACAAGAAAACAAAAAACTTGTAGAATGTTCAAAATATTCGTGCTGTTAAAAAAGGAGAATGTATGAGCGACATTTTTAGAATTGAAAACGAAGTGCTTTATGGATGTAACGATGAAAACATTGTGAGCGCGGTTATCCCTGAGGGAGTAGAAACAATATATGCAAGAGTGTTCATGTCCTGCAAGTCGTTGAAGTCCGTGGTGTTTCCTGACAGCGTTGATGAAATTTACAACGATGTGTTTCTGCACTGCAAGAAGTTGGAGTCTGTCGTGTTCGGCAAGAACTTGGAAAAACTCTGGTGGATGGCTTTTTACGGCTGCACCTCGCTTCAGTCGATTGAGTTCCGCGGAACAGTGGCGCAGTGGGAGGCGGTCGAGGGAAAGGCTGAGGTTTTTTCCATGGGCGTGCCTGCGACGTGCGTGAAGTGCGCGGACGGCGTGTGGGAGCGACCTGCGTTTTTGATGGAGGGCGGCGTTTTAGAGCGATACCTCGATTATGAGGCGGAGTACGCAGAAATCCCCGACAGCGTCACCAAGCTGGGCTACAAGGTGTTCCGCGACTGCAAGGCTCTGAAGACCATAACGCTTGGAGACAACATCACGTACGCTCCGTCAGAAGCGTTCAAAGGCTTGAGAGGCGACTTCGAGATTATCTGCACGGAAAACAGCACCACTTACAAGACGCTCAAAAAAAGACCGAAGCTCAGAGCGCACGTAAAATCTCTGGCAAAAGAAGATGCCAAAGACAAGAAAATCGCCCAAGTTCAGCAGGCTACGGCTGACGCTGTAATCAAGTCATTTTTTGAGGAGAATGCCGACTCCGAGGTTCTCACGCTCTCAAGCAAGAAGAGCGCGACAGTCGTTCTTGCCCGCTGTGGCGCAAATTCCGCTGTATTTAAATTGGGAGCGGACTGCTCAAAGTGGCTCGGCAAAGCCAAGACGTGCATTGAGGCTCTTTCTGACAGCACAAAAAGCGGAGCAGAAATCTACGAGGCGATAAAAAGCTCAAAGCTCCCGCTTTCATCAATCCCCAAAAAAGCTCAGGAGAATCTTACGCTCAAAACTGACGCTGCGGGCAACTTGCGACTTTTTTGCAAAGACGATGTTTATGATATTTTCCCAAATGCAACCGTAGAGCACGCTGAGCTGTTCGGTGCGATGAAAATCCGCGGCTGGAAGTCATTATCTGACTGCGAGAAACTTTCATCGGTGGTGATTGGAGATGACGTGTGCCTGATTGACGTAGGTACATTCAGTCAAAACAAAAAACTTTCAAAGCTGGAGATTTCAGAGAGCGTCGAGATGATTTGCAACAACGCGTTCAGGGATTGCGCAATCGAAGAGTTTTCCCACCCGCTGCTGACGATAAAAAACGGAGTTGCGATTCGTGACAGCAAAGCCTTGTACAGGGCAAACTGCGCTGAGAACGTCGTTATTCCCGACGGTGTTACGGAAATCGAGACTCAGGCTTTTGAGAGCAGCAGACATCTTTTGTCCGTGGTGATTCCGAAAAGCGTTGAGAAAATCGGCTGCGGTGCGTTCTGTGATTGCGAGTCGCTTTCAAGCGTGACTGTTTTGGGCAATATCACAGAAGTCGGCTACGCTGCGTTCAGAAACTGCAACATCGAGAACCTTTCGCTTGCGTGTTTGAACATAAAAAACGGACTTGCGGTTGAAAACGGCAAGGTTCTGTATTTCACGAAACCAGCCGAAAAAGTCGTCATTCCCGAAGGCGTTGAAAAGATTGAAAATTCTGCGTTTAGTGAGTGCCGCACGCTTTTGCAGGTTGTGATTTGCGACGGCGTTTGTGAAATCGGTGGGAGTGCGTTCTCCTATTGCTCCAGACTGACGTCGGTCGCTTTTCCCAAGAGCCTGAAGAAAATCGGCGACTGGTCATTCGTGGATTGCACAGGGCTCAAGACGATTGAGTTCGGAGGAACTGTGGCTGAGTGGAATGCTGTGGAAAAGCCTCATTTCTGGTGGAACAACGGCGGAATCGGAAAGTACGTGAAATGCTCTGACGGAGAGGTGAGGGTGGCTGATTAAGCAGCAAATGTGATTCTGCAAAATGTGTTTTGACTGAATTATGATTTCATAATTGGCTGACGCAAGATGTTTTTGCGAATTATGATTTCATAATTGTCCGATGCAAGCATGTTTTTGCGAATTATGATTTCATAATTGCCCGACGCAAGATGTTTTGATGAATTATGATTTCATAATTGTCCGACGCACGATGTTTTGATGAATTATGATTTCATAATTGCCCGACGCACGATGTTTTGGGTAATTCCAGTTTTGGAATTGGTCATTGCAACGTGTTTTGAGCAATTTAGATTTCGGAAAATGACAAAACACCGTGAAATGTCATTTTCCAGTTTTGGAATTGCCTTTGCAGGCGTGTTTTTTCCAATTCCAGTTTTGGAATTGCTCAACGCAGACGTGTTTTGCTCAATTCCAGTTTCGGAATTGCTCATTTCAAGATGTTTTGGTCAATTCCGGTTTCGGAATGCGCAAAAACACGTGGTCGCGGGCGAAGGCAAACTATTTCAGGATAATCCCTTCTTTGTTTTTCACCCTCGCAATAAAATCGGCGACGCTCTCAAGAGGCGTCTCGAACGCCATGCCGCCCGCTCTCATATTGCCGTTCTCAAGAAAATCGATATTGTGAATGTCAGAACCGCTCGTCACAGGAAAACCGTATTGCTCGGCGTAGAGGGCTGCCAACTCGTTCTCGCTTTCCTTGTTTCCGCCGTTGTAGATTTCAACACCGTGAACGTCGCGGGGGTGAAGGTGAATGGCGGTGATGTAAGGGCGAAGGCGGAACGGGTGCGCCTGAATCATGAGAGCGCCGACGCTGTTGACTGCCTCAAAAAGCTCTTCGTGCCGCATTGTCTCGACTTCGGGGTGAGATAAAAGCCAGTTTTTGTCCAGCCCGAAAAGAAGATAGTCGTCTCCGTCGAAAGTCTGCTCGATTCCGAAAAAGACTTGAAAGTCCCCTCCGTCAGCCTTGTTTTGCGCTTGGGCTTCGGCGAGGGCCTGCTCAAAGCCAGAGCAATAGCGCTCAATTCGCTCTTGCCAGCTTCCCGTTTTTGGAACAGATGTGTTTCCGCCGAAAAAGTGGTCTGTCACAAAAAGTCCTTTGTATCCTGCTTTTTTGTATGCGCTGATGTAGTCTTTTGCCTCCGAAACTGCGCATGCGCTCGCTTGTGTTGTGTGTAGATGTGTTTCGTATTTGTAAAGCATGAGCCAATTATAGCAGAAAATGTGCAAAAATGTTTTGACAAAGCGTCCCGCCGTTATATAATTTAGGAACAAGGAAGGTTTTATGGTCAACAGAACGCTAAAAGAAAAGACATTGCTGTTCTCTCTTGTGTTTTTTGTGGCGGTTGTTTTTATCGCGCTTTTTATGGTCATCACAGGCTCAAGGCGTGTCTTTGACACTGACACTAGCGAAAAACTTAAGCAGCTCGCAGAAAAGAAAACGCTTGAGTTTGAAAGTGATTTGAACAGCCAGATTGCTCTCGTCTTGCAGTTGGCAAAATCCCCTGCATTCTGCCGCTATATGCAAAATCCTTCTGACGCCTCTTCAAGCGCTGTCGCACTCGCCGAGGTGAGAGAGTACCAGCACTCGTTTTTGGCAGACAGCTCTTTTTGGATTTCCTCTCGTGACTTGCGCTTTTTCTCTGACTGCAAATATGCTTACACGCTAGACCCTTCCGACCCGAATCAGTATTGGTACAACATGACGATGGACAGCGAGGACGATTACAACTTCAATATCAATTACAATCCTGACTTGAAGGTGACGAATCTTTGGATTAACGCTCTCGTCCGCGATTCTGAGGGAAAGTCCATCGGCATCACAGGAACAGGAATCCCGCTCGACGGCTTTTTTGACAAGGTGTTCTCAGGTCTTGATAAAGATGTTGTGATGTTCTTTTTTAATGACGCTCTTGAAGTCACGGGAACGACTGACAAGGAGATTCTTGAGGCAAAGAAGAGTGTCTCATCACTTCTTCCTGAGCTTTCGTCCCACACTATCACGGGCAAAGGCGCAGAGCGCGCTATTATCACTCGGAAGGGCATTTATGTCACATCGAAGATAAGCAGTGTCGGCTGGAATCTTGTTCTTTTCACGCCTTTTACGCTCTCTGATGTCTTTTCGTCATCTCTTGTCACTTCTGCGATAATGCTCATCATCACGGTGCTTCTCATTATCATCGTCTTTGATATTTTCATTTTTGGCATTCTCCGCTCGATGAAAAAGGTTATTTCGGACACGAAAGAAAGCGCAACAGAGCAGGCGTTTTTCATGAAAGATGTGCAAAAGACTGTTGTCGAGAATGTCGGCTCAATCGACCGCCTTGGCTCTCTTATGCAGAGGCAGAACGCTACGATAAGCCAGTCGCAGGAGCATATAAGCGGACTTTCTTCTATGATTTCTTCTGTCGACGGCATAAGGCGCGACTCAATCAAGAGCACGAAAGAGCTTGAGGAGAGTTCTGCTGAGGGCGAGAAAATGCTGAGCGTTCTTGAGAGCAAAATCAAGGGCTTTGAAAAATGCACGGGGCGTCTTGTTCAGACGAACACTCTTATTTCGGGGATTACTGGAAAAACAAACCTTCTGGCGATAAATGCGGGCATTGAGGCAAGCCACGCCGGTGAGAACGGCAAGAGTTTTGCAGTTGTGGCAAAAGAGATTCGCGAGCTTGCAGAAAAGAGCCGCTCTCAAGAGCAAGGTGTTGCAGACTCGATAGAGGAAATGCTTTTGATGATGAAAGAGATGTCAGAAAGCAGCGTTGCTGTAAGGAACAGCTTTGCAAAAATCGTTGAAAACTCAAAGCGCGTCATGAAAAACTTTGAGGAAATGTCTCACGCGATTGAAGAGCAAAACGTCATGGGACAAACGGTAGACTCAAATCTTCGTGAGCTGATGGAAGACGTCAGGCAGACGAGCGAGTCGTTTTCTTTGATGAGAGGCGAGAACGAAGAGATTTCGAAAAACATTGAAAAGGCGTCCTCTAGCGCAGAATCTCTTTTGGAAGCAGCGTCAAAAGTGTTGCAGTCTACAGGTATTTGATAAAATCCAATTTAAAAGAGTTGTTAGAACAAGTTTTTTTGTGTTAAAATTGAAGTAAGGCGGTCAGTTTCCGATATTTAAAACTGAACAACGGCAAAACAGAGGTCAAAAAATGAAATCGATTGGTATAAAATTAGCTGACGGTTCTTTTTATCCCGTCATGGAAGACGGCAAAAGTGACAGCAAAACGCTCCAACTCACCACTGTAAAAGACAACCAGACCACGGTAAAAGTGGATTTGTACCAGTCAGAATCAGGTTCGATGGAGGACGCGGAATATCTTGATACTCTCCAGATTGAGAATCTTAATCCGCACCCGAATGGAGAGCCTGATTTTAATTTGTCTCTCACTCTTGATGACGATAACAATTTGAGTGCAAGCGTTAACGACCCAGAAACAAATATAAGTGTTGCAAAAGAAGTTCCTTTCATAAAACGAAGCGCAGAAGAGCGAGGTGATTCTTCCGAAATTGCGCAGGCTGATGACATTACCGACATTGATGTAAACGATTTTGATGAAGTTAAAGGTGATGTTGAATTGTCGCCAACTAGCAACGATGAACTCTCTCTTGAGGGAAACGACGGAATTGTTTCTGATGTTGACGATGCTTCTCTTCCAAGTCTTGACGACCTTGATTTGTCCTCTATTGATGAAGTAACAGAAGATAGCGATATTACAGAGCCAAGCGCTCCAGAGGCAGACACCACAGAAGATTTGGGCGATGCTTCAACGAATGACTTTGAGATGCCAGAGATTGAGGACGTCGCTTCTGAGACAGAAAGCGAGAGCGCTCCAGAGACAGACGCCACAGAAGACTTGGGCGATACTTCAACGAATGACTTTGAGATGCCTGAGATTGAGGACGTCGCTTCAGAGACAGAAAGCGATGGCGCTCCAGAGGCAGACGCCACAGAAGACTTGGGCGATACTTCAACGAATGACTTTGAGATGCCTGAGATTGAGGACGTTGACCTTTCTGAGTTTGGAATGGAAAACACTGATGAGCCGATTGTTGAAAACGCACCTGTACGCGACGCAACAGAAGCTGATACAGCAATCCAAGAAGCAGAACCAAAGGCTGATTCTGATGATTTGGATGATATTTCTCTTGATATAACAACTTCAATTCCTGTTGATGAAGATGATGATTTTGAGATTCCTCAGCAGCCACAAGCAGACGAAAGTGAAAACACTGAAACTGAATCAGAGAACGCAGAAACTGAAAGTTCTGATGATTTTGGATTGCCTGATATAGATGATGAGCCTCCTGCAGAAGAAAGCGCTGAGAAAACAGACAATTCGAATGAAGACTTTGATTTTACTGAAAAGCAAGAAGATGATTTCAAAACAGATTCTGATGATGAAGTAAAATCTGATTTTGACACAAGCGATATTGACAATGGCTTCAATTCTGATTTCACAAGTGATGATAATACAGAGCCTTCTATAGATATGGGCTCATCAGACACTTCTTTTGATTTACCTGACGATTTTGGGGATTCAGATTCTGGTGCAGTTGATATGTCTGATGTCAGTGGTGGCGACAGTGGCACAGTTGTTAGTGATAGTGGTCTTGATTTATCAGACCTTGATAATGACCCTGCGTTTAACACTGGTTTTGAAGTTCCTGATTTTGATGACCCAAAAGTAAAGAGTGAAAGCTTTAGCTTTGATGATGATTTTAATGACCCAGCTTTTGCTCTCCCAACAGAAACAGCTGGTTCTAATTACAGCAGTTCTTCATATTCTTCGCCGTCAATGACTTATGATGATGGTGAGAAAAAGCGTGGTGGTTCTGCGGCGGCAGTTATATGTGTGATTTGTGCAATAATTTGTCTTGCGGCAACAGCTCTTGCGCTGTTTGTGCTTCCGTCTCGCTTGAATATTCAAAATCTGTTCCATCAAGAACAAAGTGCCACAACAGAGCCTGTTACTGAAAATACAACTGCTGGAGAAAAAACTGTTCCTGTAGCACCAAAGGCACAAGAAAATGTTATTGTTGTTTCTCCGATTGCTGAAGTTGTTCCTGAAAAGCAGTCTGCTTTGACAGAAGTTACAGAAGATGTTGGTGAGGACGGCGAAAAGAAAGAAGTCGAAGGCATTCGCTATCAAATACGATGGGGCGATACACTTTGGGACATTGCTGATACTTACTACCGAAATCCGTGGCTTTATCCTCGTATTGCAAAATATAATAATATAACTGACCCTGATTTTATTGTTTCAGGTACTTATATTACAATCCCAAAATAAGGCGTTCAGTGTGTTTTCCACAAGCCGAATATTCATTTTATTGATATTGATTTCCTGCGTGTTTTCCTCTTGCAACCGCGTTGTTGCAGAGGAAGAAGAACAGGATGATTCTTATTTCTTTCACGCAATAAAAGCCCAAAAAGACGGAAATGAAAAAGAAGCAGAGGAACTTTTTGAAAAAGGTTCTGCCCTTTGTGCAACATCTTTGCTTTCCAGACGTTGCTTTGAAAAACTTGCAGAAACTGCTCCTGCTGAAAAACGTGATGAGGCATGTAATGCGCTTATTGAAAAATATGATGATGATAGAGCAAAACTTTGTGCAGTAAAAATCTGGAGTAAAAACAACGATTTCGATAAAGTTGCCGAAATTGCAAAAAATCTTTCTTACAAAACAAGTCCAAATGAGCTTTCGTATTTATGTTTGACGTCGCTTATAAAAACAGGTGATAAAATAGTTCATGAGAAAGTTCGTGAATGGTTTTCAACTCGAAAATATACTTCTGAGCACCAGAAATTTTTTCAAGAATACAAAGCATTATCAAAATTGTATTCAACAAAATCAAAAGATAATGAAGATGGCTCTATTTTTGATGAAAATATAGCGATTATGGAGTTTAGGAACGAAATATATCGCCTTAGTTATGGTGGAGCGCTGTTGTGTCTTGAAAAAGATGAAGTGAAAGCCGAGTTTTTTCCTGATGGACTCTCTGATGAAATGATTTCGGACATTGGAAAAGCGTGCCTTTATGGGCGAAAAAATAGTTATCAAACAATCCCTATTCTACAAAAATACATAAAAGACGAGTCGCAAAGTTCATATTATTTGCATCTTTACACAGGGCGCATTTTTGAGCGTACAGGAAAAGGAAACACAGCCGCTGCCGAAGAGTACAAAAAAGCAATGGACTTCTCTTTTTCTGAAAAAACATTTGACGATGCGCTTTGGTATTATTTGCGCGCAATACTTGCAACTTCGTCTCAGAATGCTCTTATCGAAGCCGAAAAGTATTGCGAAAAATGGCATGATGCAGAAGAGTTCGAGGAATTTTTTGATACATTGGCAATCAGACTTGTCACGGGCAAAAACTGGAAGGGCATTTATCGTGCTTACGAGAAAATGAGCGAATATATGTCTGACGAGTCAGCATCGCAGTTTGCATATATAAGTGCGCGTCTAATAGACACAAAGCGTCTTTCGCTTTCAGACATCCGCGATGTCTGGACGATTATAGACTCTCAGGCGTCGAAAGTGCCGTGGGACGTCCTTGAAGTTTCTGACAAAGCATACAGAAGAGCGCTATATTCAGGAATGCGCCCATATTACTCAGTTGCTGCTGCCAGACAACTTGACGATGATAATGTGCTTTTTTCAGATGTCTTTTACAGACACAAAAACACCCGTGCATTCCAACGTGACATTGATGCCGAAACATTGCTTTTGGGGTATATAAAGTTTGACCTTGCTGATGAAATGTATAATGAATGGCTGAATCTTCGAGACGGAATTAGCCTTGAGGTTGCGACAAAACTTGCCCAAGCATATCAAGAAATCGGTTCTGATAGCGACAACCGATATTCAAAGGCGCTGAGAATGATTTCTTATGCAGCCGCTCGTGATTGGACAACTCCAGACAGAAAAGCGGCAGAACAACTTTTTCCGCGCAATTTTCAGCCGATGATAGCAGAGTCTTGTGCAAAATATGGTGTTGGTGAGCCACTTTTCTTGGGACTTGTACGAAGCGAAAGCTATTTTGACCCCACGATTTCAAGTGCTGTTGGAGCCGCAGGCTTGTCGCAGTTGATGGAATCCACTGCATCTGATGTAGCGCGAAAACTGAAAATGCAGTCATTTGACCTAAATGACGCCGCAACTAATATTACGCTTGGAACATATTACATCGCTGAACTTACCAAGCGCCTTGATGATTCAAAAATCCTTGCGCTTTTCGCATACAACGGTGGAATCAGCCATGTCCGTTCATGGCTAAAATCAGCCCGATTGGAATATGGTGAAGATTTGCCGAATGACCTTTTTCTTGAAGCCTTGCCGTTCTCTGAAACGCGCGAGTATGGACGGAAAGTTGTAGGTGCGGCGGCAATTTACTCATATTTGTATTATGGAAAATCAATATCATCTGCCTTTGCGGACATAATGGAATAGGAGAGTTTATGAAAAAAATTGTTTTTGAACTTCTTTCTTGCCTTCTGCTTGTCTCTTGCGCCAAAAAGGAAACGCTAATCCAAATACCGAACAGCGAAAAACCTATTATTTTCTATAACCGACAGCCTGGCAACATTGCAACAGGAAAAGCCGATATGTCGATTCTGACACACAACGACGCAACCTTTTTTGTAGGACCAGACGCTCGTGGCGGAGGTGCTTTGCAAGGCGCTCTTGTTTCTGATTTCCTTGAAAGCGCAGACCCCGAAAAACTTGATCGAAACAAAGATGGCATTTTGGGCTATGTGCTTTGTATCGGAAGCGACACACAACTTGACGCGCTACTAAGAACAGAAGGCGTTAGAAAAGCGCTTGGCACATGGAACGGAAGCGCCCAAGAGCGAAAAACAAAAAGTGGCTCGATAAAAATAGGGCAAACGATTTTCCAGACTCAAGAAATTGACAGCAAAGTGATGAAAGACAAAAACGGCACAGCATGGAGCGCTAAAACAGCCTCCGAAATGATGACGTACTGGCTGAGAGTCTTTGGAAACAAAATCGACTTTGTTATATCAAACAATGATGCAATGGCAATTTCTTGCTTGAACACAAAAGGTTTCCCGAAAGGAATCCCGCTTTTTGGCTATGACGCCAACAGTGAAGCGCTTTCTGCAATCGAGCAAGGAGAAATGACAGGAACTGTTTCACAAAGTTTTGACTATCAGGCAGCAATGACTATGCTTATGATGAGAAGCCTTCTTGACGGAACAAGCGCAGAAGATTGCGTGGCAAATGGTACAGAAACAGCTGATAAATGGGGAAACAAAATAAAAGCTCCAATAATCAATGACACTTCCAACCGCTCCGTTCTTGTCAAAAACTCAATCGTAACAAAAGCGAACCTCGAATCATTCCGAAAAGCATTCAAACACGACAGCGGCATAAAGCACATCGAGCGTGAAAACACAGAGAAAAAGATTTTGATGACAGTCTACAATGAAAACTCATATTTCACAGCAAAACAACTCCTTCCAGCAATGAAATACTATGCCGAAGCCCTTAATTTGAATTTGACAATAATCGCAGGAAACGGACACAATGACGCCGTAATCTTGCAGCAAATAAACGATGTTTCGCAGTATGACGGCTTTCTCTTGAACCTTGTCAGCACAGCAGAGGGAAGAGCGTATCTTGAGCGCCTTCGATAAAGGGCTTTTGAGAGGTCGTTTATGAGAAAAATGAAAATCAGGGATATTCCATCTGAACTAAAGCTCTTTCTTTACTTTATGATTCTTGCCGTTGCAGGAACATTTTTCCTGAGCTTGCCTTTTATGTACAAAGACGGCTCTCCGTATCCGCTTTTGGACGTGCTGTTCACAACAGTGTCAGCAATGTGCGTAACGGGGCTTTCCACATTTGGCGCAGACAACTTTAGCAGTGCTGGCTTAATAGTGCTTATGATAATAATAGAGGCGGGAGGTTTGGGACTCATCGTGTTCTTCTCGCTCTACCTCGTCCGCCCTGGCACAAAAGTCTCTCACATAAACCGCAACTTCATGCGCGGCTTTTTTTTGCCAAGCGTCGAGACAAACACAAAAGTCATAATCACCGAAATCCTCTACTACACATTCGCTATACAAGCAGTAGCTTCTCTCTTGCTGATGATTATCCTCAAGAGCGAAGGATATGAGCATTACATCTTCCGCTCCATATTCCTTTCAGTGTCAGCATTTTGTAACGCAGGCTTTTCCCCGTATCCCGACAGCCTCGCATCCTTCTCGCATAGCGTTCCGTTCACAATCGTTATAAGCGCTCTTATCGTTTTAGGCGGCTTGGGCTTCACCGTGATGCAAGACGTGTGGCGACTAATCAAAGCGAAGTCAAAAGGAAAGAGATACCGACTTTCCTTTCACTCACGAATCGTTCTTTCAATGACAGCTGCTTTGCTTCTTGTTCCTACACTACTCTTCTTGGCACTTGAGCACAATAGAGCCTTTGCAACCTTGAGCACAAGCGAAACACTTTGTGCCGCCTTTTTTCAGAGCGTAACGGTCAGAACAGCGGGCTTTGAAATGACAAGCCAGAGTGCCCTTTGCTCTGCGAGCGCGCTCGTGTCGTGCCTTTTGATGATAATCGGCGGAAACTCCGGCTCTATGGCGGGCGGAATCAAGACGACAACGCTTTATCTCATATTGTGCAACGCATTCCGCGACGACGGAGACGAGGGCGACCTTTCAGTTTTCAAGCGCGATATCTCAGACAGAACAATCGCAAAGTCCAACTCAATCGCCACAAAAGCGATAATGCTTCTCTTTGCGCTGCTGTTTTTCCTGATGGTTGCAGAAGGCGAAAGCATAAAGCAGGGGATTTTCAGCACGGGCGACCTCCTCTTTGAAGTCATCTCCGCGATTTCGACCGCAGGACTTTCAAGAGCCGTAACCCCAAATCTCTCTTGCGCAGGAAAAATCCTCATCATCATTTCAATGTACATCGGACGAACAGGAATCATTGCAATGTCAATGCGCATAAAAGCCAAAAGCGCATACTTCTCGTGCGCATATCCTCATGAAGAAATCTTAGTCGGATAGCGCACTTTAATACACAACACGGAGGAAAAAATGGTATCAATCGTAATAATCGGACTCGGAGCATTCGGACAAAGCCTCGTGAAGCAGATGAAAGACGAGGACGTTGAGCTGTCTATAATCGACAAAGACGCAACCCTCGTTGAAAAGTATCGCGACAGCTACAGCATAATCGGAGACTGCCTCATCACTGACGCAATCGGCGGAAACCTTGCAAAACTCATTCCCGAAGACATCGACTATGCAATCGTCGACATCGGTGGCGCTATCGAAAGCTCCGTTCTCATCGTCAACGAGCTAAAGAAACTCAACGAAAGCGAGAGCCGAAAAGACAAGTTCAAGAAAATCTTTGCTGTCGCCTCTAGCCGCGAGCATGGCGAAATCCTTGCCGCAGTTGGTGCAACAGACGTCATTTACCCGGACGAAGAGGCAGCAGAGCGCATAACACCGCGCCTTATTTCCTCTGTTCTTTTCAACTACACCCCGATTTCGCAAAACAGCGATGAAGCCCTCGCAGAACTCGAAGTGAAGAGCGAATTCGACGGCATCACGCAAGACGCGTTCCGAAACCGCTTCCATTTGAACGCCGTTGCATGCCGCGAAAACGAAGTTGACTTTCGCCTTATCGATGATGAATCCTTTGTCCTCAAAGCCAATATGCGCATTCTTGTCGCAGGGCTCTCAAGCGACATAACCGCCTACAGCGCCGAAAAGCAGGCAATCGCCGACAGAAAGGCAAACAGCGGAATGCTCTTCAACAAAATCTCGAAGTTCTTCTCAAAAAAGTAGTTTTTCCCTAATCCGCTGTCTTAGCGAACCACTAGACGCTCGCTTAGCGATTCACTCAACGCTCGTCTAGCAACTCGTTCGACGCTCGTCTAGTGAATCTCACAATGAGCGTCTAGCGATATTCACAATGCTCGTTGTGTGATGTTCACAATGCTCGTTGTGAGGCTTTCACTCTTTCTGACAAAAAGTCTCTGAACATGCCCATGCACAATAAACGAATCCTTGCTTGTACAGTGTTGCACAAAGCCTATGTGCATCGCTGCTCAAAGCCTTAGTGCATCGTCGCTCAAAGGCTATGTGCATAGCAGCTCAAAGGCTTGGTGCATAGCGGCTCAAAGGCTTGGTGCAATGCTCGGCACTCTCAAAGTAACGCAAGACAATCCGCGTGAAACTTGGGCGAATGTTCCGCTGCAAGATTTTTCTGCAAATGGAAAAACAGGCACTGCCTGCGACATCGACAGGAGCAAGAGCGTCGCTGAAATCGATACCGAGCTGTACAAGAAATATGCTCTTTCACCAGAAGAAATCTCCTTCATCGAAAGCAAGGTGCGCGAGATGTGAGAGGAAAGGAGAACTGTAAAGGAAAATTAGTCTGTGATATAATGGAAATATAGAGGTATGCATATGATGACAGCTGTAAAAGCGTATTACAATGGCACGACGTTTATTCCTTTGCAACGATACAATTTCAAACCAAGCCAGCAGGTTTTGATTGTTGTTGATGAAAATGACGACATTGAAACTCCTGCTAGTAAGTTTTTGAAACTTTCTTGGGCAGGAGACGAAAATGCGGACGAAATACTTGAAACTATAAACAGTTCAAGAGCTAATTCAACTCGATTCGAGGCGGAAAATGCACTTTTTGATTGATACAAACATTCTTATCTATCGCCTTAAAAATATGGGCAATGTGAACGACAATTTTTTGAAATATCAAAATGAGCCGATGTGTGTTTCTGTCGTTTCTTATGGAGAACTTGTTTACGGGGCTGAAAAATCCAAGTCTGTAGAAAAGAACCTAAAAACAGTTCATGAGATAAAAGATATTTTTCCGCTTGCAGACATTACATCTGATATTATGGATGTATTTGGAAGTATAAAAGCCCATGTCCAGAAAATCGGGAAAACTTCTGACGATATGGATTTGTTGATTGCAGCAACTGCCATTGCAAATGAAATGACGCTCGTAACGCACAATACAAAACATTTCGAGCATATCCCAAATTTGAAACTTACAGATTGGTTCTAATAGGATAGCTAAAGCGAATAATGTAGCTGACAATAGCAAGATGGAGCAGGAAGGACTTACAAACGAGGATATGATTCAGTATCTTGGAAGCAAATCTCGTGTTTCTGAAATCTTTTCGCGAAAAAGAAACTTAAGCCTTACAATGATAAGAAAACTTGTTGAGGAGCTTCATATTCCAGCAGAGGCTTTGCTTGGGGCTGTTGTTTTGTAATACAGAAAAGGCTTTTCTACCTACTAGCATAAAACGCTAAATAATTGTATTGTATGCTTATGGATTTACTGAAGAAACTCGAAGAATTATCTGCGCGTTTTAAGGAAACAAGCGAACTTGTTCAGGACGCAGAACTTGTTAAAGACCAAAAGAAATACAAAGATGTAATGCGTGAACATCAGCATTTGACCGAGCTGATGGAATGTTATGATGAATACAAAAAAGTTTTGAACGGCATCGAAGAGACGACGATGATGATTACCGCCGAAGATGACCAAGAAATGAAAGAGATGGCTCGCGAGGAGCTAAAGGAACTTGAAGAGAAAAAGCCTCAGATTGAGGAGCAAATCAAGCTAAAGCTCATTCCGCCTGACCCGCTCGACGAAAAGAACATTATTCTTGAAATCCGCTCTGCTGCGGGTGGCGACGAGGCGAGTCTTTTTGTGCGCGATGTGTGGGAAATGTACTGCCATCTTGCAGACCGCCGTGGCTGGAAATACGAGACGATGGAAGCGCAGGAAACCGAAGTCGGCGGCTTCAACAAAATCGTAACTTCGATTTCTGGCAAGTTCGTCTACGGAACTCTTCGCTGGGAATCTGGCGTTCACCGCGTTCAGCGCGTTCCTGCCACAGAAAGTCAGGGCAGATTGCAGACTTCGACTGTAACGGTTGCTGTTCTTCCAGAGGCGGAGGAAACCGAAATCGACATCAAGCCAGAAGACGTTCGCGTTGACGTTATGCGCGCGGGTGGTCCTGGCGGTCAGTGCGTTAACACGACGGACTCTGCTGTTCGCTTGACGCATATTCCGACGGGTATCGTTGTTATTCAGCAGGACGAAAAGAGCCAGATTAAGAACAAGGCGAAGGCTTTCCGTGTTCTTCGTGCAAGATTGTTCGACCTTGAGGAAAGCAAGAAGCAGGCTGAGCGCGCAGCAACCCGCAAGGGCATGGTCGGAACTGGCGCAAGAAGCGAGAAAATCCGCACTTACAACTATCCGCAAGACCGCGTTACTGACCACCGCATCAACTACAGCCAGCACAATTTGCCGGGCTTTATGATGGGCGACATGGACGATATGCTCGACGCTCTCAATGTTTACGCAAAAGAAGAGCAGTTCAAAGATATCGGTGTTGAGTAACAGCCAGAGGCTGATTTTCAAAGCAAAGGCTGATTGATAAAAAAGCGAGTTCCTGAAATATGGGGACTCGCTTTTTTTGAGGAGAAAAATTATGGAAGAAAAAGAAATTGTTTTGTTTGAAAGTTCTGATAAATCGGTTAGCTTGAGTGTACCGTTTGAAAATGAAACGGTGTGGCTGAATCAAAGTCAAATGATAGAACTATTCGACAGAAATCAATCAGTTATTTCTCGCCATATAAAAAATATTTTTGAAGAGGAAGAAGTTGATGAGAAAAGCAATATGCATTTTTTGCATAATGCTTTTTCAGATAAGCCTGTGGCTTATTATTCCCTTGATGTTATCATCTCTGTGGGCTATCGTGTAAAATCAAAACGCGGCATTGAGTTTAGAAAGTGGGCTAATAGTGTTTTGAAATCGTATATTCTAAAAGGTTATGCTGCGAATGACCACCGTCTTGAAGAGCTCAAGCAGACTTTGCAGATTATACGACGCAACGAGTCTGAACTAGATACTAATCAAGTGCTGTCTGTTGTGGAGCGATATACACAAGCTCTTGATTTGCTTGATGATTACGACCATCTTTGCGTTAAAAAGCCTGACGGGACTGTGGCGACTTATCGTTTGACGTATGAGGAATGTCGTAAACTCATCGATTCAATGAGATTTAACAACGATAGTTCTGTGTTTGGAAACGAAAAAGATAATTCTTTCAAAGGAAGTATTGGTGCGATTTATCAAACTTTTGGAGGTGCTGACGTTTATCCGACAGTGCAGGAAAAAGCTGCAAATCTTTTGTATTTTATCACGAAAAATCATTCATTTTCTGATGGGAACAAACGTATTGCAGCCTCGATTTTCTTGTATTTCTTGGACAAAAACGAATTGCTTCTAAAAAATGGCGAAAAGCGCATAGAAGATAATACACTTGTTGCTCTGACAATTATGATTGCTGAATCAAAACCCGAAGAAAAAGAACTGATGATAAATCTTTTGATGAACTTTTTGCTCAAATAGTTTTTAGAGGAAAGTCTGATTGATAAAAGAGCGAGTTCCAAGAATACGGGGGCTCGCTTTTTTGTCGAAATCTCAACTATCGCAAATTTTTCGACAACTGAATCCTAACAAAAAGCAATGAAAAAAGAAAGTCGTTGTTGTTTTGTTAGAGCTTAAACTCCATAAAGAGCTTGTTCAGATATTCTCTGTCTTTAGTAGCGCGCTCTACATCTGAACTGCGACCTTGTGCATATAGATTAGAAAACAGCGAGAGTATATTATTTGTTCCTTGCGCCATTCCCTTAGAATAGCCTTGCGCAACGCCTTTTTCCCACACACCTGCACTCAAATCACACATATTGCTCACCTCCTCGCTGATTTCTTGATACATCTCTATGCCGAACTTGGTT
>CACYWZ010000019.1 GCA_902778325.1 uncultured Spirochaetaceae bacterium | reverse complement strand
AACATAACCGTCAAGATTTTTTTCACTCTCTCCGTTTTTATCATCATTTTTGAGCGAAAAGAAAAAGTCCGTCAAATCATAATCGCCATAAGCCGTTTCTGCGATAACACGAGTCTTTTCATCTGCATACTCAATCCACTTGCCGTCTTTGTACTCAGAGGAAGAGAAATTATCTGAAAGCTCGCGCATTTTGGTGAAAAGCGAAAGGTCGATTTCGTCCTTTTCATTTTTACTTAGCAAGCTTCTGCTTAAGGTGATTAGTTCCTCTTTTTCGCGCTCGTCTTTTATGCCGAACAATTCTTCAAAATATAGGTAATTTGTGTAATATTCCTTATTCTTCCTTTCCATCCATTCAGGACAGTCAAGTTTGCTCTTGCTTGTGATGTAGTAATGACTTTCATAAAGCGCTTTTCGGTCATCGTCGCTGATGTTCTGCTCAAGGGCATTTCTGTCGTAATCACTAAGAGAACTCTTTTCGTGGTCGAACATCTCGTATTTGTCCATTATTCTCATCATTCGCTTGAACTGGTCGTTGTACGCCACGTTGATGAGATTCATCGGTGTCACAGAGTCAAAAAGAATGAGAGCTGAAAGCAAAAGAAGCGCGTATTTTGTGAAAGCACCCTTTTTGACGAACGTGAGCGCAATCGTAATTATCGAGAAGATGATAAAAAGCAGACTTGTATATCTGTAGCCCGTGAAGCCGTAAGCGTTGACGCGGATAAAATACGCAGGAAGCTGCACGCAGATGAGCGGGATAAACGCGAACGCTCCGAATCGATAAAACGCGCGGATTGGCGGAAGCTCGTCGTATTCGCGAAGGATAAAATAAAACACGATATAAAAAAGAGAGGCAAACGACACGAACCAGTTAATCTGTCCGTTCGGCAACTTTCGCAAAACAAGCGCTTTTACAAGATACGCGTACAAAATCAAAAGCAAAACTGCGAAAATCGGGCACAAGATATAAAGGGAGATGATTTTGAATGCCTTGCCGGAGCTTTTTTCTTCCATTCGATAAAACAAGTGGAACGCGAACGAGTTGATTGCGAACACAAGAAAGCCGAACCAAAAACAGCACGGATACACGTTGTCTTCGTCAGTGCCAAGAATCAGGTTTTGCACCGCATACGCCAAAAGGCAAAGCCCGCCCATCACGAAAAGCGTCATCAGCGAGCAGAACAAAAAGTATTTGAAAATCAGCGCAAAATAAGTGCGCTCGTTGTTTTTCGGGATAAACAAAAACAAACTTGCAGTAATCACCGCAAAGCCTATTCCAAAGTAATAAAGACCAGAATAGACCTCGTTTCCAAAACCGTTTCTGTACGAAAAATAGCCCAAGACCGTGCCGAGAACTGCAAGTGCAATTTCAAGCGCATACTTTTGCCATATTTTTCCTAACCGCTTTGCCAAAAGAGAGGCAGGAATTGCGAACACACTTCCGAGCGCAAATGCATACGAAAGGTCTTCAAAGCGTCCGTCCCAGTAAAACTTTGTCAAGCTGTACTTATTAAAAGTGCTTATGCAAGCAAAGACGAATGCAAAAAGCGTGAACGCGAACACGACTTTTTGCTCCAAAAGATAAACGATAACTTGTGAGAGTGCAGATTTTATTCTCTGCCAAACTGATTTTTTCTCTAAACTTTCCATGCGCGAAAGTTTAGCACAAACTTCTTTTCTGAAAAAGCCTTTCGTCATGCAAAACTCTGGTTGCTGAGCGTAGCCGAATCAACAATGCCACTCACTGCAAATTGTTTTTACAAAAGGCTTGCGATTTTTCTGACGTTCTCGCTCGAAGATGAAATGTTTGAAGCGGATTCCGAGAAGGTTTCAATGCCGCTTGCGATTTGCTTCAGCGTGATGAAAATCTGCTCGCTTGAGCTTTCGAGCTGCGAAACATAATCGAGGATTTCGTGCGCGCTGTTTGCAGTGTTGTCAGAGGAAGAGAGAATGCTCTCAAAGCCGCTCTCAAGGCTCTTCGCGCTTGCACAGCCGCTGTCGATTTGGCTTGAGCCTTTTTCGCTGTCGAGAATGAGAGAATCCGACGCTTTTTGAATGTCATTGATATGCTCGCGGATTTCCTTGATGCTGTCGATGATGTTGTCCGAAAGTCGTCGGATTTCGGTCGCAACGATATGGAAGTTCTTTCCCGCCTCGCCAGAACTTGACGCTTCCAGCTCTGCGTTGAACGCAATGATTTTCGTCTGGTCTGCGACGACGTTGATAATCGAAACAATGTCCCAAATACCGCTGATTTTCTTGTTGAGGTCCTTGATTCCGTCAATCGTCAAGAGGTTGGATTTCTTGATTTCAAGAAGCTCATCGACATTCTTTTTAAGCGCCACTCTTCCCGAAACAACAGCGTCGCGTGAGTTTTCCGCGAGGGCGGTGACGTGCTTTATTTTGTCGCCGATGTTTGTTGCAAGAAGCGTTGAGTCCTGCATTGTCGCAACGATTTCCTTGACGGCTGCGCTCTGGTTCTGGCTTGTCTGCGCTGATTCTCTGAGAGATGTGGCAAGAGCTTCTGTTTCGCCCATAAGTTTTTTGCTGATTTCCTTCTCGCCTTTCTGGATTTGCCTTATCAGCAACTTGTACGTCACAAAGCACGCCGAAAAGTTGAAAACAGCGGCGATGACAGCATAGAGCAAGAAGCGCGAAAATGCGTTTTCAGATGGATTTCGCAAGAGATTTATCGGAACTACAGACATATTGACCACAGAAATGTAAACGCAAGTTCCGACCGCAACGGTCAGCTCTTTTGAAAGATTATCGCTGACGCTGATACCCGCGTTTCGCATAAGTTTTGTCATCATAAGCTTCTTTATCACGAACACATTGAGCGTGTAGCACAAAAATCCAACGCCCACACTTTGCAACTCGATGATAACAAAGATGACAGGGTCAAACTCAACAATGCCTTTCGCTGCCTCAATAATTGCAGTCGAGCCAGCACCAAGCAAAAAGCCGATTGCATCTCCTGCAGCAATGGCGATATCGAATTTCTTGTAGCAATCCCAACATTCTTGGACTTCGCTTTGTGAAAGACTTTCTTTTTTGTTAATCGCTTTGTACACAAGGCGCTCGAACCTCCTCAAAATCGGTTTTTCGACAAGCGCACAAGCGAGAATCAAGAAGAACGAAATCGAAACTGTCGGAACACATTCAAGGATAATCGCGGAAGGTCTTTCATATATGAACCCATAATGAAAAATGCGCAAAAAAAAGATTCCGAGATATGTCGTCAAAAAAATCAATGTAAGAAAAGAGCGATATACTTTCATATGCTTTTTATTCTAACAACGAATTCATTTTTTTCCCACTTTTTTCTTTTTGGAACAAGCAAAAAAAATATAAAAGAATAGGGAATTGACGAAAACTGATAAAATCTGTATAAATATACACATTATCCAATGGCGGATTGCATATTTTTGCAAAACTATATGCTATCCGCTTTATTGTTTTCAGGGGGAGCTTTCATGATAGAAGCGATTGTCAATGTCAACAACGCCGTAAACGGAGTTGTCTGGGGAACTTTCGGTATTGCTTTGCTTTTGGCGGCAGGAATCGTGATGACGGTGATTAACTTGGGCTTTCAGTTCAAGCACATCTCGCATTGGATTGAAAAAACTATCGGCGCTATTTTCACCGACAAGCACATAACAGCGCACACCGCGAAAGAAAACAAAGCGATTTCGCAGTTTCAGAGCCTTTGCACAGCAATGGCAGCGACAATCGGAACTGGAAACATTGTTGGCGTTGCAACCGCGATTACGCTCGGAGGTCCTGGCGCGATTTTCTGGATGTGGGTGATGGCTTTTGTCGGAATGATGACCAATTACTCTGAAAACGTGCTCGGAATCTACTTCAGGCAGAAGGGAAAGAGCGGTGAATGGCGTGGCGGCGCTATGTATTACCTCAGAGAAGGGCTTGGAAGCTACAAAGGAATGAAAATCGTAGGCGTTGTGCTTTCGGTTCTTTTCAGCGTGTTCTGCCTTATGGCGAGTTTCGGCATTGGAAACATGAGTCAGGTGAATTCGATTTCAAGCAACATGCAAAGCGCTTTCAATATTCCGACTTGGGTGACAGGCATTGCGCTTATGGCAATCGCTGCTGTCGTTGTTCTTGGCGGATTGAAAAGAGTCGCGATTGTCACGGAAAAACTCGTTCCGTTCATGGCAATTCTTTACATAATTGGCGCTCTCATCGTAATCGCTTTCAATATCGGAACTGTTCCTAGTGTGTTCGCTTCGATTTTCCGCGGCGCTTTCGCTGCAAAATCTGCGACAGGCGGTATCGTGGGCTATGGCGTAAAGAGCGCTCTTACTTGGGGTTTCAAGCGTGGCGCATTCTCAAACGAGGCGGGCTTGGGCTCTTCTGTTATGGTTCATTCATCTTCCAACGTCAAAGAGCCAGTGCAACAGGGAATGTGGGGAATCTTTGAAGTATTCGCAGACACAATCATCGTTTGCACGCTCACGGCTCTCGTCGTTCTTTCAAGCGGTGCGGTTGACCTTGAAAGCGGGCATATGATTTCAACGAATGCAGGCGCGGGTCTTGTCGGGGAGGCATTCTCGACGGTCTTCGGTCATTACGGGCAGAAGTTCATCGCTGTCGCAATCCTGTTGTTTGCCTTCTCAACGTCGCTTGGCTGGAGTCATTACGGAACGACAGCTTGGCAGTATCTTTTTGGCGAGAAGACGATTGTCATCTACAAAGTGTTTTTCATCGTTATGATTTACTTCGGCTGCACGATGACGCTTGAGCTTGCGTGGGATTTGAGCGACACATTCAACGGACTTATGATGATTCCGAACCTCATCGGCGTGCTTTCGCTTTCGCCTCTCGTGATGAAAATCACACGAAACTATGTTCACCGCGAAATAAAGGGCAAAGACATAAAGCCACTTTTGAGCGCATACGAGCAATAGCGCTGAAGCATAAAAAAGCCCCTGCAAAAAAGCAGAGGCTTTTTGTTTTAGTGCATTTTATTTTTCCTGCACCTTGTCTTTTTCCTTCTTGATTTTCGTGTCGAGCACGTCCATCATCTTGTTAAGACCTGCTGCAAAATCATAATCATCGCTTGCAACGTGCGCATTTGCGCCCCAGCGGAAATTAACCGTACAGTCGAAATAGAACTTCTTGTCCTCGCGAACACGAAGAATCAAATCAACGATAAGGTCATCAGCATACTTTACACGCTCCAGCTTTTTGTTGATGAGGTCAGTCTGGTCTTTTTCAAAGTTAAAGCCCACCGCAGAAATTGATTTAGTCATAACAATCGCTCCTTTGTCCCAGATGTAGTGCAATCTAAGCCGGTTTATTTTTATTGAGAAGCATACGCATCTCTTTTCTTAAGATTATACACTCACTCTTTTGGAAAATCAAAGTTTTTTTCTCAAACGAAAGCAATACAAAAAAGACTGCAATGACGTAAATTCCAGTTTAAAGGCTTCTTCACTCTTGCAAAGCAAAAAAATTCCAGTTTAAACGCTTCTTCACGCTGAAGTAACCAATAAATTCCAGTTTAAAGGCTGCCGCAGTGGTGAAGAATCGAATAAATTGCAGTTTAAGCGCTTCTTCACTTTGAAGTAACGAATAAACTACAGTTTAAAGACCGCCGCAGTGTTGAAGAAGCAAAAAAATTGCAGTTTATGAGCAACTTCACTTTTAAACAAAGCATCAAAAAAGTTAGACTTCTACCCTTTCGATATGCGCGCCAAGCGATTGCAGGCGTTCAACGAGGTTCTCATATCCGCGCTCAATCTGGTACACATTGCTGATTGTGCTCTCGCCTTGTGCCGCCATCGCAGCAATCACCATCGCCATTCCAGCGCGAACGTCAGGGGAGACGAGGTTGTCGCCGTGAAGCGTTGAAGGACCTGACACGACAGCTCGGTGCGGGTCACAAAGCACGATTGACGCGCCCATATTGATGAGCTTGTCAACGAAGAACATTCGGCTCTCGAACATTTTCTCAAAAATCAACACAGTGCCCTCAACTTGAGTTGCAACGACAGTCATAATCGAAGTCAAATCCGGCGGGAATCCAGGCCACGGAGAATCGTCGATTTTCGGGATTGCGCCGCCTAAATCTTTGTTGACCTTCATCTCTTGCGACAAGGGAACGCTAAGCGTTGTTCCGTCGATTTGCCAGCGGATTCCGAGCTTGTTGAAGGCGATTTTGAGCGGACGCATATCGCTTTCACGAACGCCCGTGATTTTGATGCTGCCTTTTGTAGCCGCTGCAAGACCGACGAAAGAGCCGATTTCCATAAAGTCAGGGCCAATCGTGTATTCAGTGCCGTGAAGCTCAGGAACGCCGAAAATCTTCAAAACATTGCTTCCGACTCCCGCAATCTGCGCGCCCATTCCGATGAGCATTTTGCACAAATCCTGAACGTGCGGCTCGCTTGCGGCGTTGTTGATAATCGTAACGCCGTCAGCAACGACAGCCGCCATGAGCGCGTTCTCGGTTGCCGTAACGCTCATCTCGTCAAGGAAGATATCCGTTCCGACGAGCTTGTTCGCTGTGATGTTGAACTGTCCCTCGATGTCAACACGCGCTCCGAGTTCAGTCAAAGCCAAAAAGTGCGTGTCGAGTCTGCGGTGTCCGATGACATCTCCCCCAGGAGGCGGCAAGACGACTTTTCCGCAACGCGCAAGAACAGAGCCTGCAAAAAGGATTGACGCACGGATTTTCTTTGAAAGAGCGCGCGGGATTTCGTTTGTCGTGATATTCTCCGCTGTTATTTTCCAATCGTGAGTATCTAGCTTTTCGACTTTCGCGCCCAATGCTTCAAGGATTTTGAACATAACGCCCGTGTCTTCAATCGCTGGGATATTGTGCAAAATCACGCTTTCTTTGGTGAGCAAAGCGGCGGCAATGCAAGGAAGAGCGGCGTTTTTGTTTCCGCTTGCTTGTATCGTGCCTTTTATCGGGAAACCGCCCTCGATTTTGTATTGATGCATTTTCCTCTCCCCTATTGAGTGTCTTTGCAAGAAATCTTTACAAGCTCAATCAAAACTTGCGCGGCCTTCGTGAACTGATTGAGAGAAAGCCATTCTGTTCGTGAATGATAATTGTGTCCGCCCGTGAAGATATTCGGCGTCGGGATTCCCATCTCGGTGAGTCTTGAGCCGTCCGTTCCGCCTCGGATTGGCGGGAAGACAGGGGTAACGCCTGCGGCCTTGTATGCTTCAACAAGATTCGCAACGACTTCTGGGTGCTCGTCGAGTTTCTGCTTCATATTGCGGTACTGCTCTGTGTGCTTGACTTGAGCCTTTCCGCCGAAACTTCTCGCCGTAACGTCTGCCAATGAATCAACAAACGCCTTTCGCTTCTCCATTCCCTCTGAGGTGAAATCACGGAGCAAAAGATAGACATATGCGCTTTCGACGCTGCCCGTAATTTCCATTGGCGCGTAAAAGCCAAGATAGCCGTCTGTTGTTTCAGGCGCTTCTTGTCGCGGAAGGTTCGCCACGAAAGAAGAAGCCATTGTAACAGCGTTGACCATTCCTGAGCGAGCCGCGCCTGTGTGCAAGGATTTTCCCGTGAAAGTGATTTCGCTCTTGTAGGCGTTGAAGCACTCTGTTTCAAGCTCTCCGATGTGTCCGCCGTCAACAGTGTAAGCCTTTTTGCTTTCGATTTCGTCAAGAGGAACTTTGTCCATTCCGTGCCCTGTTTCTTCGTCAGGCGAGAAGATGACCTCGATTTTGCCGTGCGGGATTTTCTTTTCGACAAGCTCTGCGATTGAGCTCATAATCGCTGCAATACCAGCCTTATCGTCTGCGCCGAGCAAAGTCGTTCCGTCAGAAGTGATAATCGTGTCGCGCTCATCGCCTGCCATTTTCAGCGCAATGTCTGTCGCAGGGTCAATCTTGCTGCCCTCGCTCAAGGTAATCACGCTGCCGTCATAGTTTTCGATAATCTGAGGCTTCACGTCTTTTCCGCTCACCTCTTCCACAGTGTCCAAGTGCGCAAGGAGTGCAAAAGGCGCAACGTTCTCAAGCCCCGCACTCGCCTTCAAACAGCCGTACACATAGCAGTTTTCTGTGATATGCACGCCCTCAAGCCCAAGCGCTTTCATCTCAGCCTCGAGCATCTTTGCCAAATCCCATTCCTGTGGAGTTGAAGGGATAACACCTGCATCAGCGTTTTTTTCGCTGCTTTCAGAATATGTTTTTGCATAACGCACAAAGCGTTCCATTAAGTTCTTTTGAAAGTCTGTCATAGTTTTGTTCTGCCCTCTAGTGATAACTATACCAAATTTTTATCCACAATGGCAATTTCTTTTATAGTATTGTGCTATAAATCACTGTGATACAATTATGTATAAAAAAACATTATCCAAGTAAACTTGTTCGATAACTGTCATTTGCAAGAAGCGACGCGGCTGACGGGCTAAAAGTGTTTGATTGGCTCATCAATAGCCTGTAATTGAGCAAAGATTGTTTTTTTGCTTGGCGCGGGTTATAGTAAAAATATGGCAAGAGCAAGGAACAAAGACGACTTATTGAAGTTTTCACAAGAGAATTATGCAAAGCTGCTTGAGCTGATTGCGAACATGACGGAGACGCAACTAAACACGCCCTTTGATTTTTCCGCCGACAAGAGCAAGAAAGAAGCTCACTGGGCGCGCGACAAGAATGTTCGCGATGTGCTGATTCATTTGTATGAGTGGCATTGTCTTTTGCTCAAGTTTGTGGAAAACAACGCAAGCGGCAAGAGCGTAATCCCATTTTTGCCAGCAGAGTATTCTTGGAAGACCTACGGTGCAATGAATGTGATGTTTTGGACTCGTCATCAGAACACGCCGCTAGAAAGCGCAAAAACGCTATTAGCACAAAGTCACAAAAAGGTGATGGAGATAGCTGAAAAGTACACGAACGAAGAGCTTTTCACAAAGAAATATTTTGATTGGACAGGAACGACGGATTTGGGTTCTTACTTTGTCAGCGCAACTTCTAGCCACTACGATTGGGCGATTAAGAAGATTAAAGCCCACTGCAAGAAAGTAGGATAAAAAGATTACGCAATACCAAGCAAAAGTTTTATATTCGTTGCACATTCTTTCATAAGATAATTCGGCAATATTGACACTCGTTCAATAAGCCTTGATTTATCGATAACTGTTATTTGCGGCGTAACAGCAACAGAATCTTTTGACAGTCCTGTTTCTTCTGCAGAAAGCTCCATATTTCCAGGAAAATCTGCAAGCCGCATATTTGTGGTTAAAGGGATAACGACAGTAGTATGTATTGAAGTCTGATTAAACGAATCACTTTGCACAATAATCGACGGACGGCGAAATCCTGGCTCACTGCCAAATGGAGAACCAAAATCTACCCACCAAATTTCACCATACATCATTTTTCGTCAGTTTCCTTATTGATTCAAGTCCTGCTTCATTATCAAACTCTTCAAATGCGGTAGGATTTTCTTTCATAAAAGCATTTATTCGCTCTGACACAGATTCTTTCTGAGTGTTATTGCAATACAAAGAAGTCAAATAGCCCACATAATGCTCAACTTCAAGTTGTGCCGTTAGTGGCAAGGCTTTTATCTGTTTTTCAAGCAATTCATACGGCATTTTCAACCTCCTTATTTCATTATAAAGTATATTGCTTTTATCGTCCATTAACAAAAAACACCCACAAGAAGTTTTCCTGCAGGTGTTTTATTATCACGCTACGCCTTTTGAAAAAAACTCTGTGAGTCCTTACATCTTATCCAAGAACTGAACAAGAACCAAGTCCATAGCGTTCTTCAAAACAGTGAGCGTACATTTTGCAAGATACAAACGCGCACCAGAGAGCTTCTTGTCCTCTACAGACAAAATCGGGCTTGTCTGATAGAACTTGCTGAATGATTTTGACACTGCGTAAAGATAATTCGCAACAATGCTTGGGTCAAGGCTTTCGGCTGCGCGCGCAACGAGTGAAGGGAACTCGCCCAAAGTTTTAATCAATTCCCACTCTTCTGCGCCCTTGAGCAAAGCCACTGCGCTTGAATCCGCCTCAACGCCAGCATCGTGCGCCTTTCGCAAGATTGAGCTAATGCGCGCGCCCATATACTGCAAGTAAGGACCTGTGTTGCCGTTGAAAGAAAGCGACTCCTCAGGATTGAAGACCATATCTTTAACAGGGCTAACCTGCAAAAGATAATAGTGCAAAGCCGCAAGCGCAACCTTCTCTGCAACATCGTCAGCGTTTCCGACTTCTTCCTCGCGACCGCGCTCCCTAATCGCCTTGAGTGCGTCAGCGTGAAGCGAATCGATGAGGTCATCAGCGTCAACAACAGTACCCTCGCGGCTCTTCATACGACCGTTCGGCAAATTGACCAAGCCATAAGCCAAGTGGTGCAACTTTTCTGCCCAATCAAAGCCGAGCTTCTTCAAGATGTAGAACAAGACTTTGAAGTGGAAGTTCTGCTCCGTCGCAACAACATACACAAGCTCGTTGAAAGCCCAATCGTTGTGGCGGCTGATTGCTGTTCCAATATCCTGCGTGATGTAAACAGAAGTGCCGTCTTTTCGCAAAAGCACTTTCTCGTGGTCTTCGCCGTCTTTGCCCTTGCCGACCGCTTCCGTAACGTCAACGCGAACGCTGCCGTCGTCTGCCTTAAAGAACACGCCTTTTTCCAAGCCTTTCTGAATCTCGTCTTTGCCTTTAAGATACGTTTCGCTTTCAAAATAGAACTTGTCAAAGCCAACGCCCGTGCGGTCATAAGTTTCTTTTACGCCGTTGAAAGTCCAATCGTTCATCATCTGCCAAAGCTTGCGAGTTTCCTCGTCGCCCGCTTCCCACTTTCTGAGCATTTCCTCAGCCATCTCCTGCACTTCTGGGTGCGCGGTCTCTGGCTTGTCCTTTTCGCCCTTGAGATAGCGGTCAAACTCAACGTAGCACTGACCGACAAAGTGGTCGCCCTTCATTCCGAGCTTCTCTGGCGTGTCGCCGTTCGCCTCGTGGAAGAGCTTGTATGCGAGCATAGACTTGCAGATGTGGATACCGCGGTTGTTAATCAAATCGACTTTGCAAACCTCCGCGCCTGCTTTCTTCAAAATGCGGCTCACAGACTCACCGAGCGCATCGTTTCGCATATGTCCAAGATGGAGCGGCTTGTTTGTGTTCGGGCTTGAGAACTCGACCATAACACGTCTGCCCTCAAGAGCCTTTTTGCCGTCCGAGCCGATTGAGCCGTACTCATCGCCCTCGCTGTCGATTTTTGAAAGGATTTTCTCAGCCTGAGCAGCCTTGTCGAGCCGAACGTTGACGTAAGGACCAACCGCGAAGAACTCGCCGATAGCCTTTGCTTCGTCTTTGTTTGCGATGAGCTCTGCGACTTCTTTTGCAATCGCCATCGGTGCTGAGCGAAACGCCTTTGCAAACGGGAACATCGGCAAGCCCAAATCGCCCATTTCTGGGTTCGGCGGTGTTTCTACTGCGATTTTGTCAGCGATAATATCAACTTCAACACCTTTTTTGCTCTTCAATTCAGTCAAAGCCTCTGCCACAATCGCGCGACAAAGTTCTTTTGTATCAGCCATAAAAAACCCCTTATAAGTTCAAAATATTCCAAGAAATAATATCTCTCGTACTATAGCAGAAAACGCCTCTTTTTGTCAGTAAGGATTCCCGCAAGTGTGCGGGAGCATAACCCCGCGGTGGTGCGGGTGCATAATCCCGCTATTGTGAGATGCTTTCGCTTTCGCCCTCACCTGTCACCGCAAAAAAGCGTGAAGGAGAGTCGAGATAATACTTTTTGAACACACGGCGAACATCGTCAGCGCTGACAGAGCGAACGCGCTCAATGCGCTTTTCAAAGCATCTCTCATCGTCTGCAAAAACAACTCCTTGGGCTATCACTTGAGCCTTCGTTGACGGATACTGCCAGTCTTTTGAAAGGCTTCTCTCTAAAGTGATTTTCGCTCCCTCGATGTAATCTTCAATCCAAGTGCCTTTGAGCATTGCCTCACGCGCTTCTTTGACGTAGCGCGAAAAGTTCTTGCGGTCTGAAACTTTGTAGCCCCACTCTACCATATACGAGCCAAAGCAATCAGAGCCTGCTCCGTAGCAAGCGCCGTATTTTTCGCGGACGATGCTATAAAGCACGTTTGAATAGACATTTGCTGCCACACAAGCGGGCTCAAAGTCTTCTCCGCTGAACGACGGAGACGGAAAGACTGTGCGCGTGAATGCCGTTCCAAGCGCGTTTTTGCTTTCAAGAACAACAGAGGCAGCTTCTTTGATTTCATAAGGCTCAAGGCGATACTCCCCTTTGCCCTCTGCAAACTTCGCCTTTCCAATCGTCTTGTTGAGTGCGCGCAAAGCAGCTTCCTTGTCAATCTGTCCGACAAGAACGAGGAACATATCGCCTTTTTTCATCACCCGCTCATAATGCGCTTTGAGGCTTTCGGCACTGATGTAGTCAACATCGTCGCTAACAGCGCCGTTTGTCTGCGCATATGGAGAGTCTTCGGTTACGGCGCTCTGCACTTTGAGGGCAAGGAGTGTGTCTGGGTCAGAGACAAAGTTCTTATACGATTGCTTTATCTTCTCTTTCATCTCAAAAAGCTCTTTCTCGTCGAATACGGGATTAACAATGCCGTCACAGAACACACCAAGAGCGCTGAAGAACGCGCTGTCATCATCAGCGCTCAGTGTCAGCGCGGAATACAAGTTGTCGTCTTCGTAATCTATTGAAAAGCCGTTTTTGTCCTCAAGTCTTTCCCGCTTTTCGCTGCTGTATTTCTTTGAGGAGTTGCTCATAAAGTCAAACATTGCATTCTCAAGCGCCTCCTCTCCACGCTTCAGATGTTGAGCGCCGCCTTTGAGGACGAACTGCAACGCAACGCTCTTCTGGCTTTCTTTCTCGACATTCTGGAAATACACCTTAATCCCGTTGTCGAGCAGAGAAACTTCGATGTCACCGAGAGAAACCTTCTTGCTCTCAAAGTTGTATCGGTTGTTCGGAATGTATATTCCTTCTTGAGTCGTGGTGATTTTCTTCTCGGAAGATAGAGCAAACTCAGGCTTCTTCCACCACAAATAAGAATCGTCTTCGATAACGGTAACGTTCTGTTCCCTGATTGTGCTTTCAAGTTCTGAAAAGTTCGTCTTGCTCATGAAGATGACGACGAGAGGCTTTGAGTCCTCAAAGTATTTCTTGACAAAACGGCGCATATTGCCCGCTGTTGCCTTGTCCCAGAACTTTCCCATATAGTCGAAATAGAAGTCAGCGCTGTCCAAGACCCACATAGAGCGAAGAATGTCTATTGTCTGTCGGTTTGCAAGATACGAGAACATCATATCTTCATAGCACTCATCATAGATTTTGTTTTTCATCTCGTAAGAGAAAAAGCTCTTTGTGTTTGCGAGTTTTGGAAGTATCTCATTTTGAATCTTGTCAGAGAAGCGAAGCGCATCGTCAATGATTGATTGTGTCGGCTTTTTCAGCTCCAAGTCAAATGTGAAATAAGAGCAAAGCCTGTTCCAATCGCTCGAAAACGATATGTCGCCGTCAGGGAACAAGTCGAATGATTTCTCCGCTTCCACACTCTTCTTGAAATACTTGTCCTTGCTCAAAAGATAGTCAAGATAATCAGCGATATAGCACTCATCAATGTCAAAGGCTGTGTCGGGAGCGCGAAAATAAACGTTGACCGCCGTTATGTTGTCGGAAACTGAATCTGAGGGGAATACGGCAACTTTCGTTTCTTCAAGCGGGGACTTTGAAAGCGCCGAGAGATTTTCAGGAGGGAGTCTGCCTTCGTTGCTCCAAGAGCCGAAGATGTCATTGACAAGAGGCATAACCTCGTCTGGATTCACATCGCCTGAAAGAAAGAGCGCCGCATTGCACGGAATGTAGTACGTCTTTTGCATTTCGCGAAGTTGGGCGACAGTCGCGTTTTTGATCGCCTCGAATGAGCCGCTGGGGTCAATCTTGTACGGTGCTTTCGGGAAAAGCGTCATTTCAAGATAATTCGTGTACCACGAATCTTGCTCTGCGGCATACCCTTCAATTTCAGACAATACGACTTTCTTCTCAACCCCAAGTTCTGCCTCAGCAAGAGTCGGGCTTCTTATTGCCGCATTCCAGAACGCCAAGCCCTCCTCGATTTTGTCAGACGGGAGCGAAAAGTAATACTGAACGCTGTCGATGTCCGTCGTCGCGTTGTCCTCTGTGACGCCGAAGTTCTTCATCACGCGATTCATCTCTTCGGCGGATTTGTAAAGCGCATTGCTTTTGAACATCATATGCTCGTAAAGATGAAACAAGCCCGCATTCTCGCAAGTCTGGGCAACAGCGCCAGCCTTGACCGCAATATTTATATACACAGTCGGCTCGTCGTGGTCTTCTGCAATAAACACTTCAAGCCCGTTTGAAAGTCTGTAGCGATACAGGTTCTCAATATTTGTCTTTTTGGCAAAAGCGCAAAAACATACGGCGGCAAACACCGCCATAGACAAAAACAACTTCTTTGCTATCATAAACACCTCACAAACGAAGTTTAACGATAACAAAGAAGTTGCACCATATCGTTTTGCGCAAAAAAACGACTTAGAAGTTAAAATTGAACGTCATCAAAGTGGCGGAAGATTCACATTCGCCTCGTCCTCAGGGCCAACCATAACGAACCACTGCGACTTTTCGTCAACCCAATATTTCTTGAAAGCCGCTTTGATGTCGTCAGCAGTCAGCGAGCGAATCTGCTCAAGACGCTTTTCGCTGTAATACGGGTCTGAGTAGTTTCGGATATTGTTCAAAATGCTTGCAGTCATAGAGCCGACAGTTTGCTGAGAAGCATAACTTGTGTTGATGAATGAGTTTTTGTAGCCGTCAAGACGATTCTCGACAGTCGTAAACTCATATTCGCCCTTGTCGTTCACGCTTTCAATGAGTTTGTCCGACGCCATATAGTTGCGCGCTTCTTCCATGTACTTGGCAAAGTTCTTCACATCGGAAAGCTTGAACAAGAACTCGTATCCAAAAGGAGCGTCATTTCCGCCAGTGCCGCTGCTTGGCGTGTAGCAAGCGCCGTGATGCTCTCGAACAACGTTGAACATCGTGTCAGAATAAACCTGAGAAGCAACAGCGGCCGCAACATAATCGCTGTCGTGGATTGAAGGGCTTGCAAAAACGCGGGCAACATATCCTGAGCCTTGTGCGCTCGGGTGTGTCATAATCACGTTCGCTCCGCTAATCTTGAGCGGTGGCACTTCGAGAGCCACCCTCGCGCTGCCTTTTCCAGCCTTGATACTTCCGATTGTCTTGTTGAGAGCGGCAACGAGTTTTTTTGCATTGATGTTTCCGCCTGCGACAACATACATATCTTCAGGACGGATAATCTTGTCGTAAAGCGCTTTCATATTCTCAACAGTGATGTTCTCAATCGACGAAGGCGTAACGCTCGCAGACACACTGTAAGGGTGGTTTTCGTAAAGCGTCTCGTCCATTTTGTACATCATAAGGCTTCTTGGGTCGTTCAACATCTGCTGAATGTCCTGCCGAGCCTCAGTCATATAGTTGTCATAAACCTTCTGCTCAAAAACAGGATTTACAAAACTATCGCCCAGAATCGAAAGCATCTCGTCAAAGTAAGAGCTGATTGAAGTAACGCCAAGACCAGAGCCGCCGATTTTTGAAAAAGCGCCGACAGAAGCGCCCGTTCTGAACGCGATTGACTGCCTAGAAGCGTAGCTGTATTTTTTTGAAGAAGACGCCATCATATCAAAAAGAGCGCCCTCAAGTCCCGAAGTCTCCTTTGTCATATGCTCAATTCCGCCAAGAAGCGACACATATACAGAAGACATCTTTGCGCCCTTAACGTTTTTGACATAAACAGGGATTCCGTTTTTCAAAATGTAAGTTTCAATGTCGTGAGCGTTTTCTTTCTTTGAGCCATTGTCGACAGCCTTTTCAACAGGAACATAAATCTGAGTGTCCTGTAGGACACGACTTCCCTTTGCGATTTTGCTCTCGTCAGGCTGGAACTTGTCCATCTTCCACCAAACAAAGTTGTCAGTGATTTCATCAGCGCCCGCTTCGGCAAACTCACCCTTCACCTTCTCGTAGACAGCAGGGTTCAGCATAACGATGACCATCGGCTTTTTGCCTTCGATGTATTTTTGCACAAAGCCTTGCATATCCGCGCTCGTGACAGAGGTGATTTTGTCGTTGTAAGTGTAATAGTAATCAGCGTCAGTGCAGCACCACCAGAAGCGCAACACCGAAAGAAGACCTGTCGCAGTCTGCGACGTTACAGTATCATCATCGCGCAAAGAGCGTGCGATTGCCTCAATCTTCTTTTTTGAAAAGTTCTTCTTGTCCAAAGCAACTTTCGGCAAGATATCCTCGCGGACAATCTTCTCAAAAAGTTTCACGCGGGCAAGAATGTTCTGCTCAGGATGGAGCATGACAGCCGAGCAGTCAAGAAGACCTGCCGCTCTTGAAGTGCCGTATCCGCCTGAAACATAATCAACATCAGGGATTCCCAATTCCTCAGTACCGACGAGCGTCTTTGCAAAGTAGCCGTCAGGGTCAGAAAGAAGCTGCAAAAGATAATCGGCTGTATAAGTGTCCTCTCTCTCAAAGTCAGCGTCAGGGCCTCGGAAGCTCAACTCAACTTTTGCGATTTCAGGAGAAATCTTGTCGTATGGAAGAACAGCGATATTCATCTCGGAGAAAGGCTCTTTTGAAGCCTGCTCATTCTTTTCTGGCGCTTCGTTTCCGTTGTTGCTCCAAGTGCCATAAATGTTTTTCACCAATTCAAGCGTTTCTTCTGGATTCACATCGCCGCCGATGAAAAGCGCCGCATTTTTCGGAATGTAGTATTTTGACTGCATGTCCTTCATCTGCGCCACAGTCGCATTCTTCACAACAGGAGAAGAGCCTGAGGGGTCGAGTCTGTAAGGCTCTTTTGGGAACATCTTTGAAAGATAATAATCGCGAACCCAAGAACCTGGGTCACTAGCGTCACCTTCGATTTCGGCAAGGACGACCTTCTTTTCGTTCTCAAGCTCCTTCGCGTCCATGAGAGGACTTCTTATCGCCGCATTCCAGAACGCCAAGCCCTTCTCAAGCTGGTCGGACGGAATCGTGAAAAAGTAGTTCACATGGTCAATTCCCGTCGTTCCGTTCCAGTCCGCGACGCCCATATCGCTGAGCGCCTTTTTCACAGATGCCGCATTCGGATAAAGCGAGTTTCCCTTGAACATCATATGCTCATAAAGATGAAAAAGTCCCGCATTCTCCTTTGTCTGCGTGATTGCTCCAGCCTTGACCGCGATTTCGACATACGCAAGAGGAACAGCGTGGTTCTCGGCGATAAACACCGTAAGACCGTTGTCGAGCGTGTACTCATAGAGGTTTTCAATCGGAGTCTTTTCTGCAAAAACCGACTGAACCAAAAGAAGCGACACGACAACAACAGCCGTGAAAAGTCTTCTCATGTTTTTCATAACGATTAACTCCCTATTTTTATGTTTTTCTGACTCTGTGTCATTCTGAGCGAAGTGAGCGAACGCGAACGAAGTCGAAGAATCTGGCTTTCAAAAAAAGATTATGAAAAGGCATTATCAGATTTTTCGACTCCAAACGACTTTTCGCCGTTTTCCGCTCAAAATGACACTAGTCCATTTTTTGCTTTTCTGAACTCACATTATTTCTTGCGAGGTCAAAAAAACAAAAAGTCTTGCTCACATTAAATAATGTCTAAAGCCCCATTTAAGAAACGGGCTCGCAACATTTCTAGCGAGCAAGAAAAATCAAAAAGTCAAGCCCGCTAGATTTTGTGTCTAAAGCCCCATTTAAGAAATGAGCTCACAATATTTCTAGCGGGCAAGAAAAATCAAAAAGTCTTACTCACTAGATTTAGAGTGAGTGTCTTCCGCACTTTTTTTCGCACCTTCGACAGCCTTCGCAGCCAAGAATCCGCCCAAGACGCTCTTCAAGTCGATACCGAGAGAGTCGTTGACGCCGCTTGTAATCTGCGTCATTGCTTTTGTGATGTCGCCAGTGAGTTTTGCAGCGTTGCCCTCGCCGTACATCGTGATAGAGCCGACCTTTGAAAGCGGCTCTGCAACGTTCTTTGCGATTTCTGGGAGCGCCTTGAAATACATTTCGTAAATAGCCGCCTCGCCGTACTTTTTCATAGCCTCAGCCTTCTTGTCGATACCTTCGGCTTCAGCGAGCGCCTTCTGCTTTACGGCGAGAGCCTCAGCCTCACCTTTTGCCCTGATACCGTCAGCCTCAGCGACCATCTTCGCCTTTGTGGACTCCGCTTCTGCGAGCGCCTGAGCCTTCACTGCCAAAGCCGCCTGCTCTTTTGCGAACTTCTCTGCCTCAGCCTTCTTCTGCAAAGCCACAGCAGACTGCTCCTGCTCGTATCGCTCAGCCTCAGCGTTCTTCTGCCTCTCATAAAGGTCAGCGTCTGCCTTCTGCAAAGCGGCGAATTTCTCTGCCTCAGCCTTTTTCTTGATTTGGGCATCAAGCTGCTTTTCTGCGATTTCTGTTTCCTTTTGCTTGATGAGCGTTGTCTTTTCGAGTTTTGCGATGTTCGCTTCAGCTGTCGTAATTTCGAGCGTTTTGCGCTGTGTCTCCTTCTGGATTTCATAAGCAGCGTCCGCTTTCGCTTTCTCGTTTTCGGCGTTCGCTTTCAGCTCGGCTTTTTTGATTTCAAGCTCGTTCTGCTTAATCGCAATCTGCGTGTCAGCCTGAACCTGAACGTCGTTCGCTTCTTTCTTTGCGTTTGCCTGAGCCTTTGCAATATCGCGTTCGGCCTCAGCACGGGCAATCGCGGCGTTCTTCTGGATTTTTGCGATATTGTCGACACCGAGATTCTCGATGACTTTGTTGTTGTCGATGAAGTTCTGGACGTTGAACGAGATGATGTCCAAGCCCATTGCCGCAAGGTCAGGGTCTGCGTTCTCTTTTACCAAGTCCGCGAACTTCTGTCGGTCGCTGACCATCTCCTGCAATGTCATTTTTCCGACAATCTCGCGCATGTTGCCTTCAAGAACTTCGCGCGCAACAGAAGCGATATATTCTGTGTCCTGATTCAAGAATTTCTGGCTTGCGAGCTGGATTTTGTCCGCGTCGCTTGAAATGTTGACGTTGACTTGCGCATCAACCATGATGTTGATGAAATCGGCAGTCGGAACAGCGGACGAAGTTTTCACGTCGATTGGAATGAGGGAGAGCTCAAGAATATCTTTTCGCTCAAAGAACGGAATGCGAAGACCAGCCTTTCCGATAAACACCTTCGGCTTTCTTCTCATTCCCGAAATAATAAACGCTTTGTCAGGCGGGGCTGTCAAATACGAATTGACAAAAAGAATGATAAGCAAGACGACAACAACGCCGCCTATTATAACAGATACTCCAGGCATAAAACACCTCTCACGATTAGAAAATTATGCAACTTTTTTGCACGATTTTCAGAATAGCATACGTTCTATTTATTAACAATATGTTTTTATAGCGTGAGTGTTGTTTTATGAATGTTTTTTTTCCACTTTCACCACACAAGTATTCAAAACGACACTCTTTTTAAGACACTTTCCACCTGCGCTCAAAGAGGTTTCAACCACAAACACATAAAAGCCCTCTTCAAGCTCATCCACATAAAATTCAAGCGATGACGGCTTGTTCTGTGCCACATGCTCCATCAAAATCCAGTCCTTGCGGCTCGGAAGAATTCCGTTCCAGTTTTCCTCGACTGCCGCGGCATACAGTCCGCTTTTCGCTCCTCCGAGCTTTATCGACTTGCCATTGATTTTTGCCATGCACCCGACGCGAAGCTTATTCCGCTCCTCTCTCTCAAACATATTGACGATTGAAAAAATGCAGTGCTGCACAGGCGGACGGTGCACGCATCGGACTGTAAGATTTTTAAGTGCGCCACGAGATTCATCAGACGGAGTGAATCCTACATCAAACTTCTTTTTTATATCGCTCGGCTTGTCGCTTGCACAAATACTTCCTTTGATAGTTGGAAAAATCGTTCCGAAGTCAAGAAGCTCCACTGAATATCCTTGCTTAAATTTTTTCATCATACGCATGGACAGCTCTTTTGCAATATAAAACATAGTTTCTTTGCTCGCTAAAGACTGATTATACTCCTCCATTTCGGCAAGAATTGAGCGCACTGTTGCTTTTCGATGCACAATCGAACCGTACTGATGCTTCTTTCCGTCCGCTGATGGCAGATTGCTTTCACGAACCACGACATCAACAGCAGTTTTCGCTTCTTCGATAGAAATGAAACTCGGCTTTTTTCTTGGCATATTTTCCTCCTCAAAAACAATAGTATTACACCCTGTATCACTACGAAGAGAGGGTGTGCATTACTACAATAACACACCCCCTCTCATTACTGTTCTTTATACTGATTTTCCGCAGTAATAGGGAGTATACTCTAGTTAGATTATACGGCAAATCTATTTAGGGTGTTCATAAAATGTAGTTAGGGATAAGTGTTTACTTTAGGCAGATTAGATTTGTATCAGAAGCGAAACATTTTTATATTTATATATTATCACGATTTAGAATGTTTGTCAAAAAAATAAATTTATTATAGGGGAGTGTTATAAAAAGAGAGGTATTTTGAAAAGTATGCTTCATAAGCTATTGTCATGCTCAAACTCGTTTTCATCCTCTGCAATAATTCAAGTAAATTCTGAAAACTTGTTCGGAATGATAAACAATAAAAAACAGCACCCTTTTGCAACACAACCAGAAAAGGATTATATCAGTTTTGCAGAAAAAGAAGGTTTTGTTATACAGCTATCGAAAAATATAACAAATCATTTGATATTTTTAAGATAATACATTATAACGGAGAGAGAAAATGGGGTTACAGGATTTAATATAGGTATAACTTCTTCTGTGGGGTATAAAGGTGATATTAAAATGAGTGATTTTGGGATAGGTTATACAACCATAAAATAGGAAAAAAATGAAAAACACATTATCATCACACTATTTTTTGAACAGATACAGTTATTTCATTTATTTCTGTTTTTGTACTATTTTCTTAGTTCGTACAAAACTAAACAATCTTGTTCCAACAAAAGACGACATAACATTTTTCGTCATAATCAATGTTTTTTATATCTTGTGGATTTTTGTTTATGGAACTTTTCATTTCAGCGAACAAACAAAAGTCAGCCGAGTGGATTATCAAACACTGCGCTTTACGAAGGGGTTGAACAGCACTGATATCACAAAATCGGATATAGCTCAGATTTTTATTCAACTGATTATCTATCCAACAACAAGAGCAAATCCGTATAAGATTTTGGTAATAACAAAAAAAGGTGAAAAGTACCGATTTATTTATATTCCAAAATCTAAAGTGAGCACTCCCAATTCGATAGATATTTTTTTGCAAGAAACTGAATATTTTTGGGGATTAGCTGATAGAAATACGGTGCATTTATCCCCAAATACCTTTTTTTGCAATTAAAAATTAGGAGAGAGAAGATGAAAAGAAAGCAGTGTGCGATTAAAGAAATTGACAGCAGTTATATGTCTTTGGTTCTTTCTGTTACATTTTATTTAGCTGCTATTTTAGTAGCTGGTGTAATTCCTGTTCGATACAGTTTTTCAAATTGTCTGCCATTTGAGATGTACTTATATGTAGTTGTTTTTCCAATTGTTTTTAGCATTGTTGCATTTTCTTTTGGTTTGAAGTTTAAGAATATTGAGTCTAGGAAAATAAAATTTCTTTTGCTTAGCTTTATGATTTATTTTGCATTAGTTTTTGGTGCAAATAATGTTTTTGATTTTGTTCTAAGCAAAACAATCGAATACTATGAATTAAAAGAAAAAGATTCTGAACAACTTTGTGCGCTTTGGACTAATGACCTATCAAGAAATTTGTTGTATGTTTTTGCAGTGCCAATCAGTCTTTTTATGAGTTGCATTTATTTTCTTTTTATTAGAACATTAAGGAGTAAGTAATAAAATGAAGTTTACAAAATATAAACTCATACCGTTAATATCACTTGTAGCATTAAATTTTATTTTGACAATCATTTTGTTCATAATTAAGGAAAAAAATAGAGAGCAAATTGTTTATTTATGGGTGCTTTCGATTGTTCCATTTCTTTTTCTTTGCCTAGTTTTCAAGACTCAGGAAGTATTAAAAGTTAATCATTATGCACCAGTTGTCTTTTTTTTAATGTCAATAATAGCAAATATCGCTTCAATAGCAACTTTTAGAAAAATAACACTAGAAGAAATAGGTATTAGAGCTATGCCTGTTTCTGCTTTTGCAGCCTCATTCTACTGGCTATTTCTTCGCCCAAAAGAAAAGTTTGCAGAAGAAAACAAGAAGTCAGCAGAAGATAAAAAAATAGAAGCTGTCAAAAAGTCAGAAATCAAAATGAAAAGACAATTGCTATTCTTTATTCCTGTTGCTGTTCTCAGCCCTCTTATTACTTTTATTACAAATTTAGAAGACTCTTCGCTGAAAGAAACACTGCTAGTTATTGTATTTCAGTATGCCACATACTTTATCTTCACCCTGTTTTTCTTTGTTTCAAAAAAGATTGCTTCACCTCAGAGATTCAAGCAGCTTGTAGTTTCTGCCTTTCTCCCATGCATTGCAGGCTTTGTATTTTTTTTTAACAGATGAAGACTTTCGACAAGGTGCAGGAATGGGATTCTTTATTGCAGCTCTGTGTTCAGCACTTTCTTGGTACACAAAAGACCTTAAAGGTGTAAGTATCATAAACAAGAAGTAGCAGCTAAATCGGAGAGAGAAAAACATGAAAAGAAAGCAGTGTGCGATTAAAGAGTTTGATTTCTCAGACAAGGTTTGTTCTAATCAAGATATTCGACATATGCAGGATTTATTTTAAAACCTCGTATTGAAGTTGATAGGAGTAAGTAATAAAATGAAACTTACAAAATACAAAGTTATACCATTTATAACATTCTTAGTATTGTCCACAATTTTGATGATATTTTTTGTGTGTGTTTTCTGGGAAAAAAATGGAAAAATAGACTTTAGCATTTTTCTATATATGGGAATATCTATAGCTTTATATTTTTTTTCATTATTAGTTTTTTATATTAGTGATTTATTGAACCCTAAAAATATCAGTTTCTTGCTACCTTTAATTTGGTTTATAAACTCCATCTTTTCTATTAAGCCTATAATATCTCAAATCGTAAGTCTAGAGCGAGAATCTGGAGCACCAAAAGATACTGTTGGAAGCCTCTTGGCAATTGCAACTTTTACAGCATCGTTCTACTGGTTGTTTGTTCGTCCAAAAGAAAAGCAAGCTGAAGAAAATAAGAAGTCGGCAGAAGATAAAAAAATAGAAGAAAATAAGCTGGCAGAAGAAAATAAAAAACTAGAATCAGCCCAAAAGTCAGAAATCAAAATGAAAAGGCATTTATTGTTTTTTATTCCAGTATTTGTTTTGTGTCCGTTGAGTAATTTTCTGCTTCAAAATGAAATGTTTTCAGTTTCTGAATTAATGATATTGACAGTGGGGCAATATATTGGTTATTTCCTTTCTACTCTGTTTTTTTTCATTACCAAAAAGTTTTCTTCTCCTCAAAGATTAAAGCAACATATAGTTACTACTTTTGTCATTGGAACTATAGGAATGATTTGGGTTTTATCGGATAACTTCTTTCGACAGAGTGCAGGAATCGGCTTTTTTATTGCAGTTCTGTGTTCAGCACTTTCTTGGTACACAAAAGATCTAAAAGGTGTGAGCATTATAAACAAAAAATAGCAGACAAAGTTCAGACGAATTTTGTTAGCGGAGAAAGAAGATGAAAAGAAAGCAACGTGTTAATTGGCTGAACGGAGAGGAAAAATGATTGAAGATTTTTTAATTCCTGCAATAGCTCTTGTATTAGGTCTTGGAGTTACTGGAACTTACGATTTAGACAATTTGAAATCATCAGGTTTACCGAATTCTTGGAGTTTTGGAAGTATAGGTGGCGGTGTTTGGAAAACTGGGACTGTAGTAATACCAATGACCAAAAAGGATTGATGAAGAAATATGTTTGGATTTAATTTTTTTAAGCGAAATATACAGTATGTCGCAATTATATTATTAGCCTTTGATGTTTTTGTACATCTGTATATTGGGGTTCAAGTAAACCTACTTTTTATTTCTTTACTTATATCTGTTTTTTCTGCAGCAATTTTCTTTTTAATGTGCAGGCTATTAACGAAAGGATATATAAGTGATAAAAATGTTCTTAGTTTATATTTTGATTTAGGAATTGGTATCATATTAAATATTATAGGCTTGGCTAAAAATGTTGATTATGCATATATCTCGTTGCCGTTTCATATATGTTTTATTACATGGTTTGTTCTAATCAAGATATTTGACATAAAAGTATGTTAAGGTAGTGATAAAAACATGAAAAGAAAGCAACTTGCAATAAAAGAGTTTGACTTTTCAAAGTATGATTTTTCAGATTGCGTAGAAATTACAGGCGATGCGCTATATCTGATTAACGGAGGTGCAGAGATTGAAAACTCAGTTGAAGCACAGGCACAATATCTATAGCTCCAGAGAATATATTAAATGAAAATAAGGAATAGAGTGTTTTTAATAACTATATTTATAACGATATTACTTTTGGTGGGACTATATTTTTTTGACAAAAGTATTGGCGGAAATGCTACAAATGGAAAAATAGAGAATAATATCTGTTATGTACAAGATAATCTTGGAAATCGTAACAAAGTTTCCAAGTTTGTATATGTTTTAAATTATTTCTATACATGTTTGACATGCTTATTTATTATATTAGGAGCAATATCGGTAGCCATTTTGCAATATAAGTTCGTTAATTATTGTAAAATTCATAAAGGGAACTTTGATGATTTAGTTCAATACAAATTTGGGGAGAAGTAAAATGAAAAAAATACGTCCTAGAGTATTTTGCTATCTCTTGATATCTTCTTTTTAGTACTATGTGTGTTTCAAGTTGCTCTTTGGAAAGAGTTCGATATCAAATTTACTTGTTGTGTTTTATGCATGCAGATTTTTCTTGGCTACATTCCCTTACGAGCAAGAGTAGATTATCAAGAAGATTATTTAATCAGGTTTTATTTATTTGGAAAAGAAAAAATAGCCTATAAAGATATAGCACGAATTTATACAAGACCATCTCCTGGTATGTATGTAATTGAAAGTTATGACGGAAAAAGTTACGGATTATATCTTCCTATGGAGCATAAAAGGCTGTCAGAACTTTTTGTAAATATAACAAAAGCAAATCCTGATGTAATCATAGATGTATCATGGTACACAAAAGAACCTAAAAAACTTTTTAACGATTTTATCAAAATTGCGCTATTTTTCATTGTGGTGTTTATAATAGATTTTGTTAGAAGATATATTATAAAAAAGTTCTTCTAATGAAAATCGGAGAGAAAAATTCAAGAGGAATAAATTAGCAAAATGAAGTTACTACAAAAATTAGGAATCAATCTCCGAGCGTATTTTCTGTTTATCCTGTTTTTCTGCCCTTTTATAGATTTTTTCCTATGCGTATTTTTATATTTAGGCGGCATCTCTGCAAAGATTTGTATCGGGCTTTTCTGGTTCATTTTTATATGCATCTGGATTCATATAGAAAACATAAAATGTCCTAATTGTGGAACAAAATTGATTTCAACATACAGAGTTATGTCGAAATATTACAAAGGTGTATATCATACCGTTCCCAAAAATTGCCCTTGTTGCGGATTAGATTTAGGTGAAGTTTCAAAAGAGAATGAGAAAAAATGACCGTCTTAATTATATGCCTTTTGGCGTTGCTCAGCATTTTACCATTTTGGGATTTTTCACTCGTAATAGGAAATTATCTCAGCTTTATACCATTCATTCTGTATTCTGTTGTTTTGTTTCTGCTTGACAGACAAAAGCAAAAAGAACCTCGTGAGAATGTTGCCGAAGGAAGTGAAATCACTTTTTTTGATATCAATAAAGCATTTTTCTTTAATTTTTGCTTTTTTACATTAGCAATGATTGCTTTTACTTTTCTGTTAAACTTTTCAATTACATTTTTCTCACAAAATGTAGGTCTATTTGTTCTTTTTGTCTTGCTTACACTAAACTCAGTTGTAACAAGTCCTGGGTTTTACATTTGCAGAATTTGTATAGACAGAAATTCATTAAAAAAATCAGTATTGTTGCTTTTTAATAATATATTGAAGTATTCAATAGTCTATTTTGGTCTTTTTATTCAAAACAGAGGAGAAGATGACCAGTATAGAAACCCACTCTGCATGGGCATTCTCATTTTTTATATGATTAATATCGCTTATATTTTGCTTGTTTCAAAAAATTATTCTCTTGTCGAGAAGATTTTGAAAATAAAATATTATAGAAAGGTCTATAAAAATGAATCTTAAGCAACTTGCAAAAGATCTATTAGATAATATATCATTTTGTAATGATACGGCTTCATTTAAGAACTCAATTTCATATTTCTCAAATGAAGGAACAGATGTAACGAAATAACAAAAGAACAAGTATCAATATGATATCCAGAAAAGATTTGTCGAAACAAGAAGATGAGTTTTCAGTTAGTAAAAGGGGAAAAAATGCATTCTATACCATATGATATATTTTCGATTATTTTTTTCATTGTTGCTCTATTTATTTTTTCAAAAACTGAAAAAGAAAATGCAAAGAGAAGAAAAAAACTTATTATTATATTCACAATATTGATTTTTGGGTATGGACTTCATTTAATCCTGTTAATCTTCAATGTATTGTAGAAAGTAATTAAAACCTGTGGAGGAAAGAAAATGAATTTTAAATTTAATTATGATAAAAAGAAGGAGTTTGATAAAAAGAACTTCATACATTTATTAAAAGATATTTGGGTATATCTTTTTTTAGGTTTAATTCTTGCGGATTTTTTTAATATTTTTGAGTTTTATACTAATTCTTACAAAATGTCAGTATCTTTTGCTAGCAAACTTCTTATTTTTGCGAATATCGTTGGAGCGATTTTAGCATTTATAATTATGTATAACGGGATGAAAAAAAAATCATCAGCAGTTGATTTCTGGGAATTAGAAATAAAAGATGATTGTTTGGTTTCTAAAAATTCTGTTGCAACAAGAACATATAATTTTTCCGATTTTAAGAAATTTAAGAAAGAAAAGGATTCAATAACTTTTTATTTAAAAGGACTGAATCGATTTTATATAAATTGGGACTGCTTCTATGACTCTGAAAACTTAAAATCAGAATTGGAAAATATTGCAAGCAGAATTAAAAAATAATAAACCCTGCATAAATGACAAAAGAGAGAGAAACATGAAAAGAAAACAGTGTACAATAAAAGAGTTTGATTTTTCAGATTGTGTAGAGATTACAGGCGATGCACTGTATCTGATTAACGGAGGTGCAGAGATTGAAAACTCAGTTGAAGCACAGAGCTTGTATTCTTATATATGCGAGGGTGAAACGGGAAGAATGTTATGTGAATCTTTTACACAAAAGATACCACTTTTCACTGCATGACACAGTCTTGTGGACTCGTATCCACAGCCTACATCGTAATCGTCGCCCAGTGATTCACGGACAATCTGCTCTCGATGCTCTTTTGTTTTGTCTTTAATCAAAATGCTTGCCATTGTTTTCTCACGAATATCGAAAATTGTTACAGTGCGTTTTGGAGTATTTCGATTACAAAATCACACCGCCGTGGAAATATAGCTCATAAATCTTTTTGTCCAGATAAAAAATATCTTCATAGCCCTGAAACCACTCAAAATCGCCTCTACTTTGACAATGATAGGTGTAATCGCCTTGTCGAAAAATGTCAGGACCACGAAAGGGCTTTTCGCTTGTCACTTCAAAAAGAGCAGCTTTTAGAAAATCGCCCGAAAACGGTTCTTCTATCACACGTCCAAAGTAATTCATTGACCAAAGTGGCTCTTCATCACGCCAAAGAGCTTCTTCGCCAGAAAAATTCTTTCCGCCAAGATAAGTGTCGATATACAAAAGTTCTCCGCTAGAAGTTTTTTCTTCGTATTTCAAATCGTGGGATTTTGGTCGGCACGGACAAACTTCTGCGCCATGTCCTGCATAAGTTTTCCGTTTCGCTTTCACAAGAAAATCAATAAGTTCTGCACGTTCTGTTTTGTCTTCGCTTTTTGAAAGGGGAATATTGCACTCATCGTCATTTTTAACAATGCGATCAATCGAAATATGATAAAGAGTGCTAAGCGCAATGAGTCCGTCAAGTTCTGGGATTGCAAGCCCGTTTTCCCATTTGCTCACTGTTTGTCGTGAGATATTCAACTTTTCTGCAAGTTCTTCCTGCGAAAATCCGTTTTGCTTTCTGAGAATACTGAGTTTTTCACCTAAAATCATATTTACCTCACTTGCTATAACTTATCATCGAAGGCGATTTATTTACACCGCTTTGAATATGCAAAAATGTAAAGGAGGAATTGCATTGTAAGTTTCTGCGCATTTATTTATAATAACGCACCTACGATTATAGGCAAATCTTATTGAGCAAGGATTTTATGAATATGTATCAATTCACAAGAACAGCACTTATATTTGGAAAAGACAATATGAAAAAAATCCACAATTCACGAGTCATTGTTTTTGGTATTGGCGGTGTTGGGAGCTATGTTGTTGAAGCCTTAGTGCGCTCTGGAATCGGTGCAATTGATATTGTTGATGATGATAAAATCTGCCTTTCAAATCTCAACCGCCAACTTTATGCTCTTCATTCCACAATCGGAAAATATAAGGTCGATGTCGCCGAAGAGCGTATTCACGATATAAATCCTGACTGTAAGGTTACAAAATGGAAAACTTTTTACATGCCAGACACCGCCGACCTTTTTGATTTTTCACAGTACGATTACATCGTGGATTGCATTGATACAGTTACAGGAAAACTCGAAATCATCACGAGGGGAAAGGCGCTAAAAAAGCCTGTCATCAGTTGTATGGGAGCAGGAAACAAAGTTGACCCGACAAAGCTAAAGGTTGCAGATATTACGAGAACTTCTGTTTGTCCGCTTGCTCGTGTCATGAGAAACGAGCTTAAAAAAAGGAACATCAAAAGGCTCAAGGTTGTGTTTTCAACAGAAAGCGCAATTCCTCCAAAAGCTGATGAAGCCGAGGTTGAAGACACTTCTGGTGTTGAGCGCAAAGGAAAGCCAAAAAAGCAGACTCCCGGCAGCAATGCTTTTGTTCCTTCTGTTGCAGGAATGATAATTGCTGCAGAAGTTATAAAGGATTTGACTCAGTTCCACGTAACTGATTTGTTTAAGGAATAATCTTAATTGATTAGGAAATGTTCTTTTCCCCTATGCACTTCTGAGCACTGTTCATATAATCTGCCATAATAAACTATGACTCTCTAAAAGCATTTGTTATAATGTGCCAGAAAAGAAAAAACAGTAATTAGGGCGAATGTCGAGTTTTTGTTCTGAGAGTTGAGAACAGTGATATCATGCTGAACCTGATTCAACATCTTCACCAAATGGGATTCTGAGACAAGCTCAGAATGACGGGCTTGTGCATCGGAATGACGGGCTTTGCAAAAACTCGAAATTCAGAGTAATTAGTAACTTAGTCTTTCAACGTTTTTTATTGTTGTTTTATTGAAGATTTTCTCAACAGTATAACGAATTGCAAATTTCCCATTGCAGTAATATTTGTCAGGCTCAGTTGTATAGAATATTATGTCTTCATTATCTTCAGATACTGCTTCTATTTTGTATATTGCAGGATATTTCAAAACAAAAGAGTGACTTCCTCGTCCGTACCGATAATATGTATTACTTCCAGCTTCCGAGACTTTTGTTATATTCACCACAGAAACAACTGCATTCATTTCTGTTTTTTTTACAAAAAACACGCGAAAAAGAATAAATGCAACAACTAATGATAAAAAAGAAAGAAGAATATATTTTTTCAACTTCGCTTTTTTAGGTTTTGAAGATTTTATATTTCTTCTTTCTTTTACTCGTTGCTTATGATTTTTCATTTTTTCTCCATAAAATCACACCAGTGTCTTTTTCGGCTTTGTAGCCTTCGCTTAAGAATCTAAAGAAATATAACCGACCTTACGGACAATTTCTTGACCTTGCTCTGATAAAATCCAATCTATGAATTTTTTTGTATTTTCTGATTCTTTTCCTTTTATAGTGATTGCATAAAAATTACCTGTGATTGGATAAGTTTTGTTTCTTATGTTCTCAACAGTCGGCTTTATTCCATTAAGGCTCAAGATTTTTATGTTGATGTTCTGCTCCATATTTTCAACATAATATCTGAATGAATAGCCAATGGCATTGCTGTGATTCTGATAATCTGAGACCACATCAACAAGTCCGTCCATGCCGCTAACCTGATGAGTTTCGGGAGGCAGCAATTTCATATCCTTTCCCATCATTTTGATGAATGCTGTCTGGCTTCCACTGTTTGTGTCGCGCTGGAATGGTCGAATGCTCTGATTTTTCCCACCAAGTTCTTTCCAGTTTGTGATTTTGCCAGTATAGATGTCTTTGATTTGCTGAAGACTCAGATTGTCCACAGGATTTTTTGCATTCACAATAAATACAAAAGCTTCAAAACCAATAGGATACATTTTGAACTCAAGACCTGCTTCTTGTGCCATTGCAAGTTGTTCTTTTGAAGGCTGGGCTGCAAAAATAATATCGTCATTGCCTGCAATCAATTCTTTGTAAGCGTCTGTTGTTTTGTTGAATTTTACAACTTCTTTGACATCACAACTTTCTGGATAGACTGCTTCTACAAATGAGCAATATATCGGAAAAAGAGCCGTTGCACCGTCTACAATCGGAAGCTCATCATCTTTTGAAAATTTCAGGCTTGCTTCTTCGTCCAGATGAGCCAGATTTTCTGATTTTTCAAACGGAGTATAACGATACGAATATGGCTCGTTTTGTCCAACTGTAATTGAAGGAAGATAAGTATGTTTGTAATGAAATTCACCAAAAACTACTCCAATCAGAATAAAAATCGCAGCTAATGTAGAGATGATTGATTTTTTGTAGAAGATTTTGTTTTCGATACTAAGAGAAACAAACCACGTCAATACAACAAGCAGAATACCTAAGAAAGGGATAAGAAAATTTGATTGTAAATCACAATAAGCTGCAAAAAACCAAAGTATACAAAAAGGAACAATCAGCAAAATAATTGCAAGACTGACTACTATAGTTGAAATTGTTGTTTTCATTTTTTGCTCTCCTAAAAAAATGCCCAGTAGCGTGTCAGCATAACAACTAGGTATACTGCAAAGTTCTTAGACTCTTTTACTATGACGAAAAGAAAAATAAATATCAATGAAAATTTTCTGAATTAGTAAAGAAACATCTTAAAAACATGATATAATTTATGTAAATCACATATTTCAAAAAAGAGAGACTGATTCAGTAAAGATTTATGATATATGGAGGTTATAAAACCGAATGTTGTATGCGATAACCCCAGCAGCAGTGCTGATATTAAATTTAATATTGAACTGGGAATTATTCACAAACTACGGCTTCAATGCCAAAAAACAAGACAAACAAAATATTGTGCAAGTTCGCTACAATTGGTTTCTTCTTGCCTCTTGCTGCTACATCGTTGTGGATATGACATGGGGACTTTTGTATGAGCACAAAGAAGTAGAGGCCTTTTTTCCATACATATACTATCTGACAGTCTTTTATTTCATGTTCATGCTTTTGACCATGGTGACGTGGACGCGCTATATGGTCGCATACCTCGACAATCGCGGAAAGAGGAGCGATGCGCTGATTCATGTAGTGAGGATATTAGTTATAATTGGAATGGCGTGTCTGATACTAAACCGAAAATACCATCTCATGTTTTCGTATAACGACAAAAACGAATACGTTGGCGAAGTCGGACGAAACATTTCGTATTTCCTTCAGATTGCCTTTTATATCGGAATCACCGCTTATATGCTGCACGTTGCCCACAACAGCACAGAAAGGCAAAAAACACGGTATAAGGCGGTTGCCGCAACAAGCATGGTTCTTGGCATTTTCCTCTCATTCCAGATTATAAATGCTTTTTTCCCGTTCTATGCCACAGGGCTTATGATTGGAATTTGCCTCGTTCATACATTTGTGCAGGCAAGCGAAAAAAAAGAGAAAATGATACACGACCATATCGCTTTGGTTATGGCAGAAGGTTATGAAGCCATTTTTTACATCGATATAGAGACAAGTGAATACTTGAGTTTTTCAAAAAGCAAAAAATACAGGAGCATGGACGCGGTGGAAACCGGAAAGAATTTCTTTAAAGACGCATTGGAAAGCATTGAGAAATGCGTTTTTCCTAACGACTGGGAATATGCAAAAAGCTTTTACAGCAAAGAAACAATATTGAAAAACCTTGAAGGAAGGAAGTCTTTTTCGTTCAAATACAGGGTGTTGGTAAACAACGAGCCGAGATTCTTCCTTTTTACGATGATGAGAGAAAGCAAAGGACAATATCTCATCTTCTATGAAAAAGACATAGAAGACGAGCTCAACGCCGAAAAAGCCCAAAAAGAAAAGCAAAAGCAGACAATCACATTCGGGCAAATCGCCGAAAGCCTTGCCTCAAACTACGACGAAATTTACTATGTGGACATTGAAAAAAACTCTTTCATCTGCTATCAGGTCAACAACATCTACGGGCAGCTGGAAATCAACAAGACAGGAGCGGATTTTTTCGGCGAATGTATCGAAAACATACCGCACATTATCCACGAGCAAGATTGTGAGCAAGTCATCGCCTTCGTAAGCAAAGACAACATGATTGCCTCAATGGAGAACCGAAAAGATTGCAGCCTGACTTATCGCGTCATCGCCTCAGGAAAACCGCAGTACACCAGAATGACAGTGCGAAAAAGCAGCGACGGGACGCATTTTATAATCTGCGTTGAAAATGTGGACACCGAAATCCAAAAAGAAATACAGCGCCTAAAAGAACTGACAAACGCCAAAGAGCTTGCCCGCCGCGACGAGCTCACAGGCGTCAAGAACAAGAACGCCTACAAAGAGTTTGTATCAACCATTCAAGAAAGCATCGACAAGCACAAGACCTGCCTGAATTTTGCGATAGTCGTCTGCGACACGAACAACCTAAAACAAATCAACGATACACTCGGACATGCCGCAGGAGATGAGTACATACAAGACTCAGCGCAGCTTTTGTGCGACATCTTCGCTCACAGCCCCGTGTTCAGAGTGGGCGGAGATGAGTTCGTCGTATTCCTTCAAGGAAGCGATTACATTTCAAGGCATTTTCTTATGGACAATCTGCGCCGCCATGTTCTTGAGAACAAAGAGAAAGGAAAAGGCGTCATAATCGCCTCAGGAATCGCGGAATACAACGCGCAAAGCGACCATTTCGTCTCAGAAATATTCGATAGAGCCGACAAAGAGATGTACGAAGTCAAAAAATTCCTCAAATCCCCCCACCCTCTCTTCCCCCCCCCCACTCAGCAAATGACGATACGGATATAAAAGAAAAACGCCATACCAAAACATTGATACGGCGTCTTATAAATCACGACTGAGAAAGCAAATCGTTTATGCTTTCAGCTTGCCGCGCTTCGGGGCGCTTTCGTTGACCTTGTCAATCTCGGCGTCGCACTTGGCAACAAAATCCTTGTAGCCCTCAAGAGAGCCGAGCGCCGTAAGATAAGGCACAAGTTTGTCGTTAATCGCCAAAAAGAGCGGCTTTTTTATCTCATACGCAGACTCGCCCTTGCTCACAATAGCGGCAGTCGCGCTGTCGTTCGTTTTGTTGAACTCGTCCTGAGCCGCTCTCAAAGCCAAAATCAAGTCGCCCACGCCTTCCAACGCTTTCACACAAGGAGAAAGCTCTTCCTTTGAAAAGTCTTCGAGCATCGACTCAATCAGCGAAGATTCGCGAGCATACGGCTCGTTCACGATAGCCTTTCCGTACTTTGAGAACACGGCGGAAAGTTTTTGCGCCGCCTCCTGCTTGGCGGCAACAGGAATCACGGCATAGCCTGCAATGAGAGTGCCGAGCTGCCGGATAAGCTCATCGCGCTTGGCGTCCGCGTCCTCAAGAGATGTGGAAATCTTGTCGGCTTTAATCGCGCTCGTCAGTTTCGCCGAATACGCCTCTATTTCCTCCATCATCGCAGCAAGATTCGCATCTTTTGCAAGAGTTCCCTCAGCATTTTTCGAGACCTCCTCCTTGTAAATGCGAACGAGAGTGTCGCTGATTGTGTCAGCAGCAGTGATACGAATGTCTTTCTTTACTTTTTTCATGTTTTCCTCCAAAGCAATGAAATATCGTATATAACAAATATACGAAAAATAAGCGCCGAAGTAAAAAATTCTTTGTCCTTGGAGAACTTGTTTCGGACTTTGCTCAATTAAAGCAGATGCTGAAAAAAGTTCGCATGACAATACTTTCAAAAACAGCGCCCTTTTTGCAGTTTTCACCGACTTTTCACTTGGACGCTTTCCACCGCGTGCGGTTTTCAAAGAAATTTCGTTTGGATAAGCAAAACCGCGAGAGGTTTTCACGGAAATTCCTTTTGGACTCTTCCAACCGCAAGAGGTTTTTGCAAAAATTCCTTTTGGATGAGCAAAACCGCAGGAGGTTTTCACGGAAATTTCGTTTGGACGAGGAAAACCGCGTGCGGTTTTTGAAGAAATTTCTATAAAGCAGAATAACCGCACAAAGGAAAGAGCCAAAAGCATATTACATTTTTTTTAACAAATTGCGGCGACAAAAGGTGAAAAAGTGATTGACACTATACCCGCGCGGGTATACCATAAGCCAACAATTACCCATAGGGGTATCTTTTTGGGAGGCACTTTATGAAAAAGAATCAAGATATAGACTGCTGCTGTGAGAAAAACGAGGAGACCGAAGAGGCTTGCCCGCACTGCTCAGGAAAGCACAAGGTTCGGGACGAAGCGGAGCTAAAGACGCTCATGAACCGCCTCAAGAGGATTGAGGGACAAGTCCGCGGTGTTGAGGGAATGCTTGAGAACAACGCATACTGCACTGACATTCTTATGCAGGTTTCTGCGATTACGAGCGCGCTCAACAGCTTCAACAAGGCTCTTCTTGCAAACCACATGAAAAGCTGTGTTGCCGAGGGTATCCGAAACGGCGACGAGAGCGTAATCGATGAGTTTGTCGTTACGCTCCAGAAACTGATGAAGTAAGGAGCGGCGTTTATGGAGCAATACAACGTTACGGGAATGAGCTGCGCCGCTTGTCAGGTGCGGGTTGAGAAAGCTGTGAGCGCTCTTCCCGGTGTGAAATCTTGCGCGGTGAGCCTTTTGACCAATTCGATGGGCGTGGAGGGCGATGTTTCATCATCTGAGATAATCAAGGCTGTTGAAAACGCAGGCTACGGCGCAAGTTTGAAGACCTCTGTCGCGGGGAGAAAGGCGTCTGGCGTGAATGGCGAAGAGGAGCTTTTGGACAGGGAAACGCCAAAAATGAAAAAGCGCCTTGTCGCCTCTGTCGTTCTTCTGCTTCCGCTTTTGTATGTCTCGATGGGTCATATGCTCTGGAACTGGACTCTTCCGCCCTTCCTTGACGGCAATCATGTGGCGATGGGCTTGTATGAGCTTTTGCTCTCTGCCTTCATCATGGTGATAAACCAAAAGTTTTTTGTCAGCGGCTTCAAGGGCTTACTTCACAAATCGCCGAATATGGACAGCCTTGTCGCTCTTGGCTCTGGCGCGGCGTTTGTCTACAGCGTGTTTGCGCTTTTTTTGATGAGCGGCGCGGTTTTGGCGGGCGACGAGGAAAAAATCAAATATTTGATGAAGGAGTTTTATTTTGAGTCTGCCGCCACGATTCTCACGCTCATCACTGTGGGAAAGATGCTTGAGGCAAAATCAAAGGGAAAGACGACCGACGCGTTGAAGTCATTGATGAAGATGGCGCCGAAAACTGCCGTGATTGTGGAGGGCGACGGGGAAGCGCGAACAGAGAAGACTGTGCCGATTGAGCAGGTGAAAAAAGGCGACCGCTTTGCGGTGCGACCGGGCGAGAGCATTCCTGTTGACGGAATCGTCATCGAGGGCGAGAGTGCCGTGAACGAAGCCGCACTCACAGGGGAAAGCGTTCCTGTTGAGAAAACGGCGGGAAGCACAGTTTCTGCGGCGACGATAAACACTTCGGGCTTTTTGGTTTGCAAGGCAACGAGAGTCGGCGAGGACACGACGCTTTCAGGGATTATCCGCATGGTAAGCGATGCCGCCGCCACAAAAGCGCCGATTGCAAAAATCGCTGACAAGGTTTCTGCCGTTTTTGTCCCTGCGGTCATTTTGATTGCGCTCGTGACTTTTGCCGTCTGGCTTTTAGTCGGCGAGAGCGTCGGATATGCCGTTGCGCGCGCGGTTTCAGTCCTTGTCATCAGCTGTCCGTGTGCGCTCGGTCTTGCGACTCCTGTTGCAATCATGGTCGGAAGCGGCATGGGCGCAAAGTCCGGCATTTTGTTCAAGACGGCTGCCGCTCAGGAAATGGCTGGAAAAACGCAGATTGTCGCTTTGGACAAAACGGGCACGGTCACGACTGGAATCATGCAGGTTACAGATGTCATTGTAGCGGAAGGCGTGGCGGAAAGTGATTTGATTGAAGCCGCCTATGCGTTGGAAGCAAAGAGCGAGCACCCGATTTCAAAGGCGATTGTCGAATATGCCGAGAAAAAGCAGATTAGACTTTTGGACACGAGCGAGTTTGAAATCAAGGCTGGAAACGGGCTTTGTGCCAAACTCGACGGAAAAACAATCATCGGAGGAAACGCAAGATATATCACGGCGAATTGTAATGCAGAGCTTGTTTCAGTATCCATGCAGGCGGAACTTGAAAAACTCTCTTCACAGGGAAAGACGCCCGTGCTTTTTGCGCGCGACAAGACGCTGCTCGGAATTATCGCCGTTGCGGACACAATCAAAGAGGATTCCGCAAAGGCAATCAGAGAGCTGAAAAACATGGGAATACACACGGTGCTTTTGACTGGCGACAACGAAATCACAGCGCGCGCGATTGCTTCTCAAGCTGGCGTTGACGAGGTTGTGGCTGGAGTTTTGCCCGACGGAAAAGAAGCCGTAATCAGAAAGCTCATGGAAAGCGGAAAGGTTGCCATGGTGGGCGACGGAATCAACGACGCGCCGTCATTGACCCGCGCTGACCTTGGAATCGCAATCGGAGCGGGAACGGACATCGCAATAGACGCCGCCGATGTGGTTTTGATGAAGGGAAGCCTTCTTGACGTGAGCGGAGCAATCAGGCTTTCGAGGGCTGTCATAAAGAATATCCACGAAAATCTCTTCTGGGCATTTTTCTACAACGTGATTGGAATCCCGCTCGCTGCCGGCTGCTATGTTGCGGCTTTCGGTTGGAGCTTGAACCCGATTTTTGGCGCGGCGGCGATGGGGCTTTCAAGTTTCTGCGTCGTGTCGAATGCCCTGCGCCTTAACTTCTTGAAGAGTCACGATTCAAGGAGGGACAAAAAAGTGAAGAATCCCGTTGTGGGAAATCTTATATCAAATGCTGGTCAAGAAAAGGCTGGCAAGGAGAAATCTATGAAAATTTCTGTAAAAGGAATGATGTGCGGACACTGCGAAAAGCATGTAAAAGATGCGCTCGAAGCAATCGAGGGAATTACAAGCGCGACAGCCTCTCACGAGAAGGCGGAGGTTGCAATCGAAACTTCAAAAGAAGTCGATGAGAGCGCGATAAAAGCCGCTGTTGAAAAAGCGGGCTACGAGTACAAAGGAATAATTGCATAATCATTGAGAGTCCCGCGAGAATATATTCTTGCGGGACTTATTTTATGTTTTATGCTTTATCAACAGTTGGTCGCTGTCCCTGTTGGAAAACGAGATAAAGAGATTTAGGGATAAATAAAAACATCACTCCATTTGTAAAAGACTCAAATTAAAAACATACTCATATTGACAATCATCTATGTATTTAGCTATAGTACCTCATATAGATATTTATCAATATGAGGTGACCTATGAATGAATCAGAAATGGCTCTTATCTGCAAGGCTTTGGGAGATGAAAACCGTCTCCAGATTATAAAAATGCTCTCAGGCGGAGAATTGTGTGCCTGTAAAATTCTTGACGCTTTTAATATCACTCAGCCGACACTTTCTCATCACATGAAGATTCTTACAGACTGTAATCTTGTTAATTCTCGAAAAGAAGGCAAGTGGACTTATTATTCAATAAACTGTGAAAAGTTCTCGGAGTTCAAGAGTAATGTGTCTGAGTTTGCATGCAAAACTTCATCTGAGAAAAAAGCTACAGGAAAATGCTGTTGTTAATTATAAAGGGGGCTATTGATGAACCACAAAGAAAAAGCGGTGAATTATTTTTCGCAAAAGTTACATTGTTCTCAGTCGGTTCTGGCATCTTTTGCAGAAGAATGCGGAATTACAGAAGAAGAGGCTCTAAAACTTGGTAGCTGTTTTGGTGGCGGTATGAGAAAGGGGCATGTATGCGGAGCTGTGAGTGGTGCTTTGATGGTGCTGGGCTTATTGTATGGGCAGAAAAGCGTTGGCGACACAGAAGGTCTGCAGTTATCAAATAAAGTGAATGATTTAATGATGACCCGCTTCAAAGAAAGATGTGGCTCTTACATCTGCAATGATTTGTTGGGCTGCGATATTACGACAGAAAAAGGACATCAATTTTGTGTGGATAATAAACTGTTTACTGATTTTTGTCCAAAGATGGTGGCGACCGCTGTTGATATTGTTGAAGAAATAATTCAGGAACAAAAGAGAGCATAAGGGGAAAACTATTTCCGCTCAATCCGCTTTTCAAATCTGAACATTCCTTCTGGGAACTGTCCGTTTTCTTCGTCCAGAGTTTCGCGGCTGTCGGGGTCGTTCGGGTCAGGGTGATGGCTGTTATAAAACTCCACGATGTGAAAGCCGCAGCGGTTTACGTAGAAGTGGATGTTACGTTTTTCAAAATACGGTGTAACGGTTTCCCAGAGTGTTACTTCCGGGTGAAGTTTTTCAACTTCGCACCAAGCCGCATAGCCGATTCCTTTGCTGTGGGCTTTTGGAGAAACAAAGAGCAGGTCTAAATCACCTTTACTTCCTTGAGTTCTGATGACAAGCCCGCCTGCTTTTTCCCCGTCAAATATTATGCGGTAAGCCTCGCCTTCTTTAATTGAGTTTTCTATTGTTTCTCTGGAGATAATCTGCTCGTCTTCTTCAAAATGATTATCGCGCATTCCAAATTCTTCCAGCGCGCCATAATTAAAGGCTTCCTGATTATCTTTTATAAACTGCTCTTTATCAGAGGCTTCAAGAGGTTTTAGTTCTACCATAATTTATTCCTGCTCTTTGTTTAATAATCCTTTCACTATATCCCCATGGCGCTTTTCATCATTCTTTACACTCTCAACTTCGGGGAACGGCGTCAAGTTCGCCCTGCTGAGATTTGAGCTGGACTTTCATTTCTTTCTTTGTGATTTCCATAAAAGTTCCTATGCGGGCATTTTAGCATAAATCGGGGATTTATACAGTGTTTTGAGGAGACTTTTCTGTTAGCAGATTCTGATTTTGAAAGTCATGTTACTCATCTTTATGAATGGAATGGCGATAAGCTGATTTTTCAAATAAAGCATGATTGATAAAAAAAGCGAGTTCCAAGAATACGGGACTCGCTTTTTTGTTGAAATCTCAGCTATCGCAGATTTTGCGACAGCACAAAAACACCAGCTGTTTTCTGGGGGCTCCTCAGAATAGCCTCTGTTTTGTGTCAGAGCTGGAACTCATTGAAGAGTTTGTTCATATAATCTTTGTCTTTTGCCGCCCGCTCTACATCAGCTCCGCGCCCAGAAGCGTACAACTTTGAAAGTAAAGCAAACATATTATTTCGCTCTTGTGCCCTTGCGCAACGCCTTTTTCCCACACACCTGCACTCAAATCACACATATTGCTCACCTCCTCGCTGATTTCTTGATACATCTCTATGCCGAACTTGGTTTCCAGTGCCTTGCATTTCTCAAGTGCTTTCATCTCGCCCAAAAACAAAAGACTCAGCATATCAAGCAGATTGCTTGCGCCAGAACTGTCTTTGTCCAGATTCACGAAGATGACAGAAAGCAAATCATAATCGCTTTTCTTGAACGCCGCTTCAACGCTTGCCCGTTTCTCATCTCCTGCGATAATCTTCATTCCAAGATTGAAACCGATTATCGTGTTTTTTACCGATTCGGGCGGATTCATACAAATCCAAATTGTGTAGACTTTTTTCAGTCCGCCGTAATCCTGCTTGTCAATTTCAGTCCCGAACTGCGAAGAAATCAGCCTTGAAGCATAATACACACCACGCTTTACAAGCGGATAGCCGGGATTATATTTGTTCTGCGCTTCTATGTTTATTATAAGTTCAATTTGTTCATTCGTCGAGGGCGCAAGGGCTGTAAAACGAATGTCATAGTAAATCGTTCCCTCGTTCAGAGTTGAGTCTTCGGTGTTCGTCCCGCGTATCGTCTTGCCGTTGGGGTGCAGAGAGAATGTGCTTATGTCGGGCTTTCCCTCGATGTAGCCCTCGATTTGCTCAATCGTGCAATCTTTGTATTCTTCAATGCAGCCTTTCATTATGCGCGCGAGTATCGGCTTTTCAGACAGCAGCAGCTTGCATTGTGTGTCGTGCATCGATGTCGTCTGCAAATTTCGTCGTGGTTGTCATACGGCGATTATACTGCATTTTCGACGGCTTTCTCCATAAAGCAGAGAAAAAAAGGTGAAAAAATAATACACTTGTTGCTCTGACAATTATGATTGCTGAATCAAAACCCGAAGAAAAAAACTGTATACGAGCGCTTTTTTTGTTTTTCGTCATGGACAAACTGACTCGCTCACTCTTCAAGTGATTTCTCGTCGTGGACAAACTGACTCAGCTTTCCTCAAGCAATTTCTTGTCGTGGACAAACTGACTCGGCTTTCCTCAAGCAATTTCTTACCGTGGACAAACTGACACGCTCACTCTTCAAGCAATTTCTTGTCGTGAACAAACTGACACGGCTTTCCTCAAGTGTTTTCCTGTCATGGACAAACTTGCACGAGCAGACTTGGAGCGTTTTTGACTCGTATACAAACTGTATATGAGCGACTTCGAGTGTTTTCTGCCCGTATACAATTTTTCGCGGGCAAAAACTGTGTCATTACGGCTCACTTTCGCGTTGCAAAAAAAATCCGCCCCGAAAAACAGAGCGGATTTTGCATTATTTTGCTTTTTTGAACAAAAACGCTATTCGTTACTCACCGATTTTCATCTGATATCCCAAACTTACGCCAAGAGCGCGTGGTGTTCCAAACTCCCAGCACTGCCCAAAACTTCCAAACTTTTGATAAAGAGGGGTGAGACCAAAATTGTAGCGAATGTCAGCAACGATTGCTCCAGGTCCTACATCAAATGCTACATTTGCACCGAAAACGAGGTCGAACAAAAATGGTGAGCTGAACTTAAAATCATCACCTGATAAAAAGTCGCCAGACGCTTTTTCCTTTCCAACAATCAAAGAAAGCTGAGGACCTGCGAATGGTGTTAGTATGAAACCATCACTAACTTCGATGTCGTAGCCGATAAGAACAGGAATGTCGATTGTTGTGAAGCTCACTACGCCTTTTTCAGAAACATCAGCTCTCGTAATGGAAACTAACTGAGAATCTTCAACCCTTGCCTCTTTTGCATACTGGTCAAATTTTATTCCAATTTTGTGATATGTGAATCCAATCTCTGGCTGAACACTGACTGTGTCGGTAATTCCGATTTTTGCAAAAATTGCGCCACCAAAGTTCATTGTCTTTGCCAAATCCAAGTCAACTTCTGTATCGGAATAATAAAAATCGTTATGTAGACCCTTATCTTCCTTGGCAACATCTGTTCCGAATCCTGTGGCAAATGCACCGCGTGCGCCGATTGTGAAGTCCTGAGCACTTGATAGAGCTACTGTTGCTACCATTGCTGCTACGAATACCAAAAACTTTTTCATTGAAACTCCTAGGTCATTCAAGACCATTACTTAATTATGATGTTAATAAACTACCACAATCCCCCCCCTATTCAAGGGATTTTGTAATTTTTTTTGTGAAAAAGTTGGCACGGTGTTTGCTTTATTGTAAGTGCAAGGCAGAAAGCCTTGAAAATGCAATTTTTGGTACTGTAGGAGGTACATTATGATAAACGAACTTTCAATTTTGGACGACATCTTCAACGATGCTTATGCGGCTTTTCCTTCTGTTTGCGCTCCGTGCTATTCGCCGGACACCGATGTTCTTGAAACGAAAAACGACTATCTTATCACGATGAATCTTCCTGGTCTTTCACAAAAGGATGTCGACATTTCTTTGAAGGAAGGTATTTTGACTATTGCGTCCGCTCCTGTTGAGGAGAATGAAAAGAAGGACAAAAAAGAAAACGACGATGTTGTTTATCTTATCCGCGAGAGAAGAAGCACTCAGTTCTCCCGCTGTTTCAAGCTTCCTCGCGACACTGATTCTTCTGCGATTACTGCGGCGTTCAAGAATGGTGTTCTTGAGGTGAAGATTCCGCGAAAAGAGGCTGAGCAGCCAAAGCGTATCGCAATTAGCGCAGCCTGAGCGCTGAGAATAGTCCCCTGTGCAAAAAGCGCGGGGGATTTTTTTGGGAGTTGTAATTGTGGATTGGCAGAATTTGGGCAAAATGTCTAGCACAAAAATTGTGTGTTTGATATAATCGCTTCTCAAGTATGAAAATCAATTGTGTTTGCTACAGTTCTGATTACTCTTCGCAAAGTTTTTTTTCAAAACTGACGGGATTTGCTTTTTTAGCGAATTCCGTCTTTTTTTTATGTGAAAATACTTTGGAGGCGCAAAGATGAACTTTTTGGAATATGCCGAAAAGGTGCTTACTTTTTCCAACGAGCCAATGACTTTTCAAGATATTTGGCAAAAAGGAGTGGAACTGAAACTCAACGAATCTCTTTCTTCAACGGGCAAAACTCCATGGCAAAGTTTGGGCGCAAGGCTTTTTGTTGATGTCAGAGATAATCCTGCTTCTCTGTTCGTAAAACTTGGAAAGCGTCCTGCAAAATTTTTCTTGAAATCAAAACTTTCAATTATTTCAAAAGAGCAAATCGAAAAAATCGATGAAGATGTTACATCTTTCAAAAAGCAAAAAGAAGTTTATAGCGAGCGAGAATTACACCCATTATTGACTTATTTTGCATACACAAACACTCAATTCAACAACGGAAAGGCGATTTTGACGAAAACCATTTTTCACGAGAAATCCAGCAAAAGTGGCTATAACGAGTGGATTCACCCAGACATTGTTGGCGTATATATTCCGATTGATGACTGGAGCAGCGATATTATTGAATTGAATAAAATCATCAATGCAAATGCAATAGAACTATTTTCTTTTGAGATGAAAAAAGAAATCAATCGTACAAACTATCGTGAATATTTTTTTCAAGCCGTATCAAATTCATCTTGGGCAAACGAAGGTTATTTGGTTGCTGCTCAAATAAGCGATGATGATGAGCTTAAAAGCGAGTTGGAACGTTTGTCTTCAGCTTTTGGAATTGGAATTATTCATCTTGATTTGGACGATATAGACGCATCTTCTGTTGTGTTCCAAGCCAAAAAGAAAAAAGAACTTGATTGGGAAACGATGAATAAACTTTGCGAGATAAACTCAGATTTCAAGAAGTTTATCCAAGATGTGAAAATAGATTTTGAATCAAAAAGGATTCATAAATCTGAGTATGACATTATCAAGAAAGAGCCAGAGACTTATATAAAACAAATTCGTAAGTTATAGCAGGGGGAAAATATATGCCACTGAACAAAGACATTCACAAAGTTATGGTTATCGGGTCAGGCCCGATTATTATCGGACAGGCGGCGGAGTTCGACTATGCGGGCTCTCAGGCTTGCAAGGCACTCAAAGAACAAGGTCTTGATGTTGTTCTTGTCAACTCAAACCCTGCAACCTTGATGACCGACACCGAAATGGCGCCACACATCTACATTGAGCCGCTAATTCCAGAAACAATCAAACGCATTATCGAAAAAGAAAAGCCAGATTCAATTTTGTCATCTCTCGGCGGACAGACAGGCTTGAATCTTTGCATGGAACTTGCAAAATCTGGATTCTTGGAAAGCCACGGCGTGAAGCTCTTGGGCGCAAAACCCGAAACAATCGACAAAGCCGAAGACAGACAGATGTTCAAAGACACGATGGAAAAAATCGGCGAGCCGTGCATTCCGTCAAAAGTCGTAACAAGCTACGAAGACGCGCTTGAGTTCGTCAACAGCGAAATCGGCTATCCTGCCATTATTCGCCCTGCATTCACGCTCGGCGGCACAGGCGGCGGCATTGCAAACAACGAAGAAGAGTTCAACGAAATCGCACACAACGGACTTCACCGCTCACCAATTCATCAGATTTTGGTCGAAAAGTGCATTTCGGGCTGGAAAGAAGTCGAGTTTGAAGTAATGCGCGACCATTCGGGCAACGTTCTCACGGTTTGTTCAATGGAAAACTTTGACCCAGTTGGCGTTCACACAGGAGATTCAATCGTTATCGCTCCGACCGTAACCTTGAGCGACAAAGAATACCAAATGCTCCGTTCTGCCGCACTCAACATCATCAGCTCGCTCGATATGGAAGGCGGTTGTAACTGTCAGTTCGCGCTCAATCCGAACAGCTTTGAATACGCCGTAATCGAGGTAAATCCGCGTGTTTCTCGCTCTTCTGCCCTTGCGTCAAAGGCGACAGGCTACCCGATTGCAAAAGTCGCGACACTCATCGCCATAGGCTACAACCTCGACGAAATCCCGAACTTCGTCACAAAAAAGACTGCGGCTTGCTTTGAGCCTGTTCTCGATTACGTCGTCGTGAAGTTCCCGAAGTTCCCGTTCGACAAGTTCGTATATGCGGCGCGTAAACTCGGTACACAGATGAAAGCGACAGGCGAAGTTATGGCGATTGGACACAACTTTGAAACAGCGATTATGAAAGCGGCGCGTGGCGCGGAAGTTGGCGTGAACAGCTTGAACTTGCCGATTTTCGAAGAAGAAAGCGACGAGGACATCAAGCGCAGAGTTGGAGAGTGTACAGACCAGCGCATTTTTGCAATTTTCCAAGCAATCAAGCGCGATTTAATGAGCGTGGAAGAGATTAACGCTATAACAAAGATTGACCCGTGGTTCTTGAATCACCTCAAAAACCTTGCAGACACAGAAAAGAATTTCGCGCGCGTAAAAGCTGGCGAAATCGAGTTCAGCCAAGCAGATTACGTTGAAGCCAAAAAATACGGATATCCTGACAGCGTGATTGAAAAGATGACAGGCTTGAAAATCGAGCATTCCAGCGGAAGAACAGCATAAAAAAATTTGGAGCAAATGATGACACAGCAAAAGATTTTTCATGTAGACCCTAGCTACAAAATGGTAGACACTTGCGCAGGCGAGTTCAATGCAGAAACGCCTTATTTTTACGGCTCTTACGACAGCGACAACGAAGCAAAAGACTTCCTTGTTGAACGCGCACAAGCGGGCAAGAAGAGCAGCAAAGGCACAATTATCGTTTTGGGTTCAGGACCTATCCGCATTGGGCAGGGAATCGAGTTCGACTATGCGAGCGTTCAGTGCGTTTGGGCTTTGAAGCGCTTGGGCTACGACGTTGTTACAATCAACAACAATCCAGAAACCGTTTCGACTGACTTTGATACTTCTGACCGCCTTTATTTTGAGCCACTCACGCCAGAAGACGTTATGGGCGTTATCAACACAGAAAAGCCGATTGGCGTTGTCGTCGCTTTTGGCGGACAGACTGCGATTAAACTTGCAAAGTTCTTGGACAATCAGGGCATCAAAATCCTTGGAACAAGCGCAGACGCTATCGACTTGGCAGAAGACCGCGAGAGATTTGAAGATTTGTGCGAAAAGCTGCACATCAACCGCCCTCGCGGTCTTACTATATTCACCGAAGAAGAAGCTCTGAAGGCTGCCGAAAACATCGGATACCCGATTTTGCTCCGCCCGAGCTACGTTCTTGGCGGTCAGAATATGATTATTGCCTTTAACGAAGCAGACGTGAAAGAGTATATGAAGATTATTCTTTCGCAAGGCATTGAAAACCCTGTCTTAATCGACAAATATATGATGGGCGTTGAGCTTGAAGTTGACGCGATTTGCGACGGCGAGGATATTCTTATTCCTGGCATTATGGAGCATATCGAGCGCACTGGTATTCACTCAGGAGATTCAATCGCGGTTTATCCTGCTTGGAACTTGAACGACATCATGAGAGAGAAAATCCTCAAGCAGAGCCGTGAGCTTGCTCTTGCTCTCGGAACACGCGGTCTGGTCAACATTCAGTATCTTATCTATAACAACGACCTTTACATCATCGAGGTTAACCCGCGCTCAAGCCGCACCGTTCCGTATATCTCCAAAGTTTCAGGCGTGCCGATGGTCGAATTGGCTGTTCGCGCAATGCTCGGCGAAAAAGTGCGTGATATGGGCTTTGGAACAGGTCTTTACAGAAATCCGCCGTATTTTGCGGTCAAAGTTCCAGTGTTCAGCTTTGAAAAGTTGATGGATGTTGACACTCACTTAGGCCCTGAAATGAAGTCCACGGGCGAAGTTTTGGGAGTCGCTGCAACGCGCGAAGAAGCGATTTTCAAGGGCTTGGTTGCGGCTGGTTACTCGATGAAGCGAAGTGGCGGCGTTCTTTTTACAATCCGAACGACAGACCACGGCGAAGTGCCTGATTTGGCGCGCAAGTTCTACGATATGGGCTTCAAGCTCTACGCCACAGAGGGAACAGCAAAGATTATCAGCGACTTTGGAATGGAAGTGCAAGTGGTGAACAAAATCCACGAAAACCCGAACGACAATCTTCTCTCTCTCCTCGACACAGGCAAAATCGATTACGTTATTTCGACCTCCGCAAAGGGACGAAACCCGCGCGCTGACTCCGTTCGACTCCGACGCCATGCCGTTGAGCGCGACATTCCTTGCTTGACCGCAATCGACACAGCGAACGCAATCGCGGACTGCTTGAAGAGCCGCTACAGCGCAGAGAACGTGGAACTCGTGGACATCAATCAGCTTCGCGAGCACAAAGAGAAAATCAAGTTTGCCAAAATGCAAGCAACTGGCAACGACTTTATCGTTATCAATGCCTTTGAGCAGGAAGTCAAGAACCCAGCGGGCTTGGCTGTGCGCTTGTGCGACCGCAGAACAGGCATCGGAGCGGATTCACTCGTTATGATTTATCCGAGCGACAAAGCCGACGCAAAGATGCGATTCTTCAATCTTGACGGAAGTGAGGGACGAATGGCAGGAAACGCAATCCGCGCCGTTGGAAAGTATCTTTACGACAACAATGTTTCAGGCATTGCCGACCGCCACAACCCAGAAGACCCGACTGCCACAATCACGGTTGAAACCGAAGCAGGTGTGAAGACGCTCGTTCTCTACAAGCTCAACGGCAAGGTGTCTTCTGTTAAGGTTGATATGGGAGTGCCGAAGTTCAAGAGCAAAAACATTCCGACCAAGCTCAAAGCAGTCGCAATCAATCCGCTTGAAGCAGAAAATCGCTACGAAATCCCGTTCAAGAAGAACGCTGAGCTTTATGCAAAATTGCCAAAAGAGGCTGTTGTGGGCGTTCCTCTTAACGTTGGCGGAAAAGAATACAGCGTTACAAGCCTTGCTGTCGGAAATCCGCATTGTGTTATTTTCTCAAAGTTCGTTGACAAAGAGCCTGTTAAGAGCGAAGGACCTTTGTTTGAGAACCACGAGATGTTCCCGAACAGAACAAACACCGAGTTTGTGCGTGTTGTGGGCGCGAATGAGCTTAAAATGCGAACGTGGGAGCGTGGCAACGGTGAGACTCCAGCGTGTGGAACAGGTGCGTGTGCTGCGGCGATTGCGGCTGTGTTGCAGGGCTTTTGTCCGCTTGGCGAGAACATCACGGTGAAGGTGCGCGGCGGTGAGCTTATCGTGAATTACACGGGCGAAACAGTCTTCCTCACGGGAACTGCAACGCTTTCTTATGAGGGCGAAATCGAAATCTAAAGCCAAAGGCTTCAGTTGAAAAAAGGGTGCTGATTTTGCGCCCTTTTTTTGTGTTTGCACCACGTTTTCAAAATGACACGCTTCACTTTTTGCCAAGTCAGTGCGTGTCATTATGACACGGCTTCATTTTCACAAAAGCGGGGCGTGTCATGGTGACACGGCGTCCCTTTTGCCAAAATCAGTGTGTGTCATGGTGACACGGCTTGATTTTCACAAAAGTGAGTGAATGTCATTTTTAAATCAGCAGGAAAGGCTTTTGTGTGGTGGGGCTCAAAAAAAAGCCGCTTCCCTTTTTGAAGGAGGAGCGGCTTTTTTGTTTCAAAGCGAAAATCTTTTCAAAGAATTATTTTACGGCTTCAAAAACGATGTCGAACAAGAATATTGCGGCAAGAATCCATGTGACAAGCGGAATGTCGCGCGTCTTTCTTGCGAAAATCTTGCAAAGCACAAAGCTGATGATACCGAACGAAATGCCTTTTGAAATTGAGTATGCGAACGGCATTGCCATAATCGTGATGAACGCAGGGAATCCTTCGCTCATGTCCTTGAAGTCGATTCCCGCAACGCTGCTGACCATCAAGAAGCCGACGAAGATGAGCGCCGGAGCTGTTGCCGCTGACGGAATGAGGGCGAAAAGCGGGCTCAAGAAAAGTGCTACGAGGAACAAGAGCGCTGTGACGACGCTTGCAAGTCCTGTTCTAGCACCTGCGGCGACGCCTGAAGAGCTTTCGACGAAACTTGTGACTGTTGATGTTCCAAGGCAAGCGCCCACGACTGTTCCCACGGCGTCAGCCATGAGAGCGCCTTTTGCGTTGATGACGTTTCCGTCTTTGTCTTTGAGGTTTGCCTGCTCGGCAACGCCCAAAAGTGTTCCGATTGTGTCAAAAAGGTCGGTGAAAAGGAACGTGAAGAAGACGACGAAGAACTTGAGTGTCAGAACGCTTGCAAACTCAAAGTGAAAGAACGTCGGCGCTTCAGGCGGCTGGATTGGCTTGAAGTTTTCAGGGATTGTGGTGACTCCGAAAGGGATTCCCAAAATCGTTGTCAAAATGATTCCCAAAAGAACAGCGCCCGGCACTTTCAAAATGTAGAGCGCAATCGTTATGACAAGACCGAGAAGAGCGACAATCGCTGATGCGTGGCTCATGTTAAGGTTTACGAACGCGAGCGGTGTGCCTGCATCTCCTGTGATGATGCCTGCGTTGTTCAAGCCGATGAGTGTGATGAAAAGACCGATACCGACAGCGACAGCCTTTCTCAGATTGACTGGGATTGATTTGATAATCGCCTCGCGGATTCCCAAAAGCGACAAAACCAAGAAGAGAGCGCCTTCGAGCAAAACCGCTGTCAGAGCGAATGCAGGGGAGCATTTCATTCCCAAAACGACTGTGTAAGTGAAGAATGCGTTAAGTCCCAAGCCTGGAGCGAGCGCCACAGGAAGATTTGCCACAAACGCCATAACGAGTGTCGCAATCGCTGAAGAGAGGGCTGTGGCTGTGAAAACCGCTCCCCATGAAAGACCTGCGGGAGCCAAAAATCCCGGATTTACTGCGAGAATGTAGCTCATCGCAAGGAATGTTGTGATTCCACCTGCAACTTCACGGCTTACTGTTGTGTTCCGTGCTTTGAGATTGAAAAACTTTTCCATAAAAAAGAACCGCCTTTAGTTTGTAATGCTTGAGAAAAAAATACCTTGTTTTGAAAAATAGTTCAATTACAAATCAATTTTCTTTTTGAGTTCTGGGATAAAATGCACGAGGTAATCCGCAAAACTCGCATAAGACGAAACTGCGCAAAGTATGAAGAGTGCAAGCTCAACTGCATTTAGCGCTGTCTGGGTCGGGGAGGCAAAAACGACGCCCAAGCGAGAAGCAAACTCAAGTGCGAGCGAGAAAAATCCCGCCGTGATGTAAAGCACGGTCTTTAGTTTTCCGCCTTTTCTGGCAGCAATCGCAGTTCCGGATTTTGCTGCGACTGTGCGCAAAAAGTTTTGTGCAAACTCACGGTAAAAAAGAAGCACAAAAATCACGGCTGGCATTCTTTTTGACAGTGTTAAGCACAAAAGAATCGTCAGGTGAAGGACGACATCGGCAAATGGGTCAAACAATTTTCCAAAATCGCTCACTTCGCCTTTTGCGCGCGCGGTTTTGCCGTCAAGGTAATCTGTCAGCTCGGCAAAAAGCAACAGCGGGACTGTCAGAGCGATACACGGAAGGGCAAAAGCGCCAGTCCAAATCGGCAGAAAATACAAAGCAAAAAAAACAGGCGCGAAAAGAACACGCACCATCGTAAATTTATTAGACAACTTCATTTCGTTCTCCTACTTCTCGAAATCTTAAATGCTAAAACTTTTCTTTGCAATACCCGCACTTTTTTTGCGCTACTGATTCGACAGCTCAACAAAAGTTTTTCCCAAGTCCGCACTAAGAGGAACGTTGAAAAAGTCCTTTTCGTATCGCAAAAAGGCAGTCCTGCTTATATTTTTCGCGCCATAGCGGGCAATGTTGTCTGTGTAAACCTGGCTGTCTATCATCTTGCCGCCGATTTTCTCGAATGCGCGTACGAACTGGACGAAAGCGCATTTGGAGGCGTTGGGCTTTATTGTGAACATCGATTCTCCACAAAAAACGCCTCCAAGATGAACGCCGTAAAAGCCACCCGCGAGTTCGCCAGCGCTCCACGCTTCAACACTGTGCGCAAAGCCGACTTCGTGAAGCGCTGTGTAACTTTCGATGATTTTCTCTCCAATCCACGTTCCGTCTTGTCCCGCTCTTTTGGCGGCGGCACATTCGCGGATTACGCGCTCAAAGCAAGCATCGAATGTGTATGTGAAGGGCTTTTTTTTGAGTGTCTTTTTCAGGCTTTCTGGAACGTGCAAGTCTTTTGGAAAAAGGACGAAGCGAGGGCTTGGACACCACCAAATTACATCCTCGCCATCCTCTTCTGAAAACCATGGGAAAATGCCTTGTCGATATGCGCTGTAGAGCGCTTGAAGCGGGATATCCGCCGAAAAACCGACGACAGACGAGCGAGACAATTCCAAATCTTCTCCGCAAGCGAATTCCTCGTTCTCGTCGTCTTCAAAGCGTGATGCGGCAAAAAAATCATAAACCAAAGACGGGTCAAATGCGTTTATTTGCAAACGCATTTGCTCAGAAAGTGGCGGGAAACTATTTTCCATACACAAAATCGACTTTCCCGTCGTCAGAAAGAACAACGCTCACGTTTCCGCCTTCGCTCAATTCGCCAAAAAGAACGCTGTCCACGAGCGGCTCTGCTATCATCGTCTCGACTGCGCGCGCAATGTTTCTTGCGCCAAACTCGCGAGAATACGCATTCTTTGCGATATGTGCCACAACAGCTTTGTCCACATTCAGCGAAACATTCTTGTTTTTTAGACGCTCTGCAATCTTTGCGATGTCTTTTTCAACAACGCTCTCTACGATTTCGCCGCTCAAATGCGAGAACGCAATCACACCATCAAGGCGGTTTCTGAACTCAGGCGAAAACACACGATTCACGGCTTCCTTCAAACCAGCCTCAGTGTTTTTTTCGTCTGCGCTTTCAGAGCCAAATCCAATTCCGGGCTTTTCGATGTCGCGAGCGCCCGCGTTGCTCGTCATAATGATTATGCACGAGCGAAAATCAGCCTTTCTGCCCTGATTGTCTGTGAGAAAGCCATAATCCATTACTTGCAAAAGCAGGTTGTAAATGTCTTCGTGAGCCTTTTCGATTTCGTCGAGCAAAACAACAGATTGCGGGTTCTTTCGAACCGCATCAGTAAGAGTGCCACCATCTTCATAGCCAACGTATCCTGGAGGCGAGCCAATAAGACGGCTTATAGTGTGCTTTTCTTGACATTCGCTCATATCAAAGCGCAAAAGCGGAATGTCGAGCGTTTTTGCAAGATTTTTCGCAAGTTCTGTTTTTCCAACTCCTGTAGGACCGACAAAAAGGAAACTCGCCTCAGGCTTTTCGGTGTCGCGAAAGCCAGCACGCGCCTTTTTGACCGCCTTTGTGACAGCCAAAACCGCTTCTTGCTGACCAAATATCGAAGAAGAGAGCGTTTGCTCAAGGGCTTTTAGTTTCTCCTTTTCGCTTCCGCTCACCTTTTCTGCGCTGACATTTGCAATTTTTGAAATCACAGAGCGGACAATGTCCTCATCAACAAGCGCCCGCTTTTTCTTTCCAGCGCGGATTCTCGAAAATGCGCCAGATTCATCCATAACATCGATTGCTTTGTCGGGAAGTCGCTTTTCCGTAAGAAACTGCACGCTCAAATCAACACAAAGTCTAAGCGCCTTCTCGTCATACTTGACACCGTGAAAAGCCTCAAAATGCTTTTTCAAGCCATTGAGAATTTCAAGAGTTTGCTCTTTCGTTGTTTCCTCGATGTCAATCTTTTGGAAACGGCGAAGAAGAGCCTTTTCCTTTTCAAAAGTGCGCGAAAAATCATCATAAGTTGTCGAGCCAATGCAGCGGAGTTTGCCCGTCGCAAAAAACGGCTTGAGGAAGTTCGCAGCGTCAACGCCCGCGTTTCCGCCAGAGCCAGTTCCGACAATCGTGTGAATCTCGTCAATGAAAAGGATTGCGTTTTTCTTTTCGGAAAGCTCGTTCATTATGCGCTTCAAGCGGTCTTCGAACTCCCCTCGAAATTTTGCGCCTGCAAGAACAGAGCCAATGTTAAGCGCATAGATTTTTGCGCCCTTGAGCCGCTCAGGAACATCGCCTCTTGCAATTTTTTGCGCAAGCCCGTGCGTGATGGCAGTCTTTCCGACGCCACTTTCACCGACATGAAGCGGATTGTTCTTGATTTTTCGGCAAAGCACTTGAATAGTGCGCTCAATCTCTTTTTCGCGACCAACAAAAACCCCGAGTTTTCCCTCTTCAGCCTCTTTCGTCAAATCAGTCGCAAACTCCTCAAGAGCGCTTTTTCTGGGCGCTTTTCGACCACCTTGCGCTGTGCGCGAAGAGGCATCCAGGCGCGGATGAGAAAAAGAGACGTCCTTGTCAAAAGGCGTGCCATCTTCCGCCTCTCCTCCCAAAAACGCATCATCGCCAGAAAGCTCAGACATATCAGCAGACTTCATATAGCTTATGACCTCAAGCAAATGAAGGCGCTCAATGCCACCAAGCCTCATATAATACGAGCAATAGTTCTTCGTCTCGTCAAGGAGGCTTACGATTAAATCCTGAACATCTGCGACATCGCGCTCAGAAGAAAGACAAGAAGTTACAATGCGCTCAAAAACAGAGTGAAAGCCAACAGTCTCAATTGGCTCAATTTCTTTTTTGCCAGGTAAGAGAGGAATATGTTTCTGGAGATATTCGTTTACGTTTTCGCGGATTCCCGCGACGTCCGCACCGCAGATAACAAAAAGGTTCTGGACGCTCATATTGTCGAGAGCCGCGCTCAAAACATGCTCAGGAGTAACAAATTCGTGATGAGCACTTTTCGCTTTTGCAACGGCTGCTTTTACAATTTCTGACAGCTGTGGGCTGATTTTCATGCGCTCTCCATCTCACATCGAAGCGGAAAGCCTGCCTTTCGCGCTTCTCGAATTGTGATTGCCACACGGGTTTGCGCGATATCAAATGTGTAAGTCCCCACCACAGCGCTCCCCGTCTGATGAATTTGCTCCATAATTTTCACTGCATCGGCAAATGACTTATGGAACACGGATTCAAGGATGTCAACAACAAAATCTTTTGTCGTGTAATCATCGTTGAACATAATTACATTGTAATCAGGGGGAAGCTCAAATTCCACTTCTTCGACGATTTCGTCAGAATTTTTGGTAATCTCTTGACTTTTACTTCTTGGCATAAAATCATTATACCATAAACCCTTTTTGAAGCAATAGAATCGATTGTTTTTCTTTAAATAATTCTGAACGAATGAGTTCTCGCCTTCGCATTTTTTGTGATAGAATGCCGTTATGAAACAAAACTTTTTTCCACAGCAGACGCACTTTTTGGGCGTTCTGCTCCCAGAAGAGCTGGAAGCAGAAATCGAGGAATACCGCGCATATATGAGAAGCGCATACAATTGCAAAAGCGGACAGCGAACACCGCTGCACGTCACACTTGTGCCGCCTTTCAGATTGCCGGAGGAGTTTTCAACTCGCGACATCGAGAGCGCTATCCAAAAGCGCATTTTGCCAAAAGCCGACGATTTTCGCTTTGTGTCAAAAGTGAGCGGATTCGGCGCATTCTCTGAGCGCACTCTTTTTGCAAGCGTAGAGCTTTCACCAAAGTGGACATATCTTCGCGACAAGACAGTCAGCGCTCTTCTTGAAGCGTGCCCGCAATGCACAAAAAAAGACGCCCGCGCGTTCACGCCGCACATCACGATTGCAAACCGCGACATTCCCGAAGGCGGAGTCAAAAAGGCGCTCTCATCGCTTGGCGAAAAGGAATTGTGCGCGGACTTTCCCGTCAACAACATCACGATTTTCGAGCGCAAGAACTCGCTTTGGCAAATCGCGAGCGTGATTGAGATTTGATTTAGAGAATTTTTCTAAATCATTAATCTTGACTCACAAACATTTTTTTCGACAATGGGCTTTTTGCCCATTGCCTTTTTTTGTTTTTCGCTGCTTTCTTAAGAAAATGCGCTTAACCTATTTAAGTTTTCAATACTTTCTTAAGAAAACGCCTTAACCTATTTAGTTTTTCAATACTTTCTTAAGAAAACTCCCTTAACCTATTTAGGTTTTCAATACTTTTTTAAGAAAACGCCTCAACCTATTTAGGTTTTCAATACTTTTTCAAGAAAACGCCTCAAAAACATTTTATTGCAATTGGGGAAAAAGTAATGTTGAAGTTTGAAGGAGAAATATCTCTGCCCAAAAACAAACTTTCGATGCTTTTTTTCAAAATATCGCGGTTTGAAATGGAATAATATCTCTTGTCTGACGAAGCAAAAATGCTCCAATTGCGAAAATACAGCACTGAGATTTTCTCACCATACTTCATAGAAACAAAGCAACTCCAAACATGTTCATTCTCAATGCCCTGACCTTTTAATTCTCCAAAAATGGTTTGGAATTCTATTTTTGTTCCCGCAAAAAATGACGCGAGGTCTGCTTGCAAAAACTCTTTTGTCGGAAAGCCTTGCGAAATGGTAGGCGTTTTTTCAAAATAATCATTCAAAATGTAAAAAGACGAAAACTCCATAAGATAGCGCTTTGTCTCTCCGCTCGAAACTGAAACTTCCGACAGCTCGCAATAGTTGCGAACAGCGTCAAAAAGCGTCAGAGGGTCGTCCATGTGCATTTTGAGCGCGCTCATCACGGCAAACACTTTTTTCGCGTCGGCGTTCTGCTGCTCTGGCTCTGCGGAAAGGTTGAAGACAAAAGCCGCACCAAAAGGAAGAGAAACGCGGATGACTTTTCGCACTGGCTTTTTTTTCACGTCCTTAAAAATCACGTTCCACTTCCAGCCTTCAAAAGCCGCATTCAGCCATTCTTTGCTGCTTTTTTCCTCGTCGATGGCGCTCAGCGTTCCCCACGCAAACGCACTTCGCGGGCAATAATCCTCTCCGATTTCCGCTCCTTTTTGCCACGCTTGTGTGTCGATTGGCTTCAGCACAAAATCGATATTTTTCTCGCTCTCAAATTGCACTTTCAAAATATTTTCCGCGCTTTCTCCCTTCAAAGCCGCTTCTACAGCATTTCGCCATGTCTGCGTGTTCAAGTCCAGATTCACGCTGAACATTCCTTGCATCTTTAGTCTAAGCAAAACGAAGCGCCCCGCAAAGATTTTTATGGCTCTGTCCGTAATCTCAACTTTGCAATTGAGAGGGAAAAGTCTTTTCTCCAAAAAGCGCTTCAGCACGTCGTCTGGAAAATCTCCTGTAATGCACTCATTTCTTATTTTGAACTGATTGAGATTCCAAAACCCCTTTTGAAACTTTTCGCCCGCTTCCCAAAGTTTTTCAAGATAATAAAGCTTGCTGTCAATGTTGCCGCCTTCGACTTTCGGAGTTCTTAGCGCACAAAGAAGGTCGCTTATCAGCGCTTTTTCCTCTTTTTTTTGCTTTTTTGGAATAAAAAAACGCAACTTGTAATCGAAGGGCAAAGACGCAGTGACAAGCGTTCCGATTCTTGGATTTGTGACTGGCTCAGTCGTCGTCTCAACGCTAAGGTCTGTCAGTGAAAGGCTCGCGATTGCCTGCGCACTGATTGCCGAAACGCGCTCTTTTTTCTCTTTTTTGGCTCTCTCTTTCAAGATTTCATCATCAGGGCTGAACGCCTTTATCGTGTTCAGCACGCTTTCGGAGCATTTTGGAAAGTTGCACGGCTCGCGAACTGTGATGTTTGCGCGACGCAATCTTTTTGGCAGAGTGAGATTCTCCACACACGGCGGAAAGCATCTCGCGTCCACGATTTTTATATCGTCTGAGAGTGTGAAGTTCTTTTCGTGTGTGCGAAGAGCAATGAGCCGTCCTGTTTTCTTGACAAAGATTTCCTCTGCGATTTTCTTTCCGTCTTTTTCGATTGCTCTTATTGCGATTTTTGCGTTTTCGCTTGCCTTTATCTCAACTTCATCGCCGAAGTTCAAAATCGTATCACTTTGAATGTTCGAAACATCATCGCTGATTGTCACGACATTTCCAACTCTTGAGAATTTACTGCTAGTGCTCATATTTTTCCTGCTTTTCCTAAATCAAATCTTTTTTGCCATATTGAGCGTCGCCTGAAAAACTTCTTTGAAAGATTCAGGCTTTGCTCAATATGAGATTTTTAGAATGAAATTATTTCGTTGAAAATCGCGATTGCAAACTGGTCGGTCATTCCGCTTATGTATTCAATCGCGCATTTTGTGTAGCTGTCGCCTTTTGTGCAGTCGAACACGCTCACAGTGTCGTAATGAATCGCGTTTGTGCGGTCAAAAGTGCCGGCGCTCTCGTAGTTTGAGTGCTTCACGAGCCAGTCTTCCCACGAATCGCGAAGAAGCGGGAAATACTTCAGGCAAAGCCCGACCTTTCCAGAAGAGGCATAGGAAAAGGTTCGCATGAGCATATCAAAAATCGTTCTTATCACGAGCGTCGCGTATTTTTCAAACTCGACAAGCCTCCAATGATTATAGATGTACTCGATGTTGAACGCTTTCAGCTCCGAAAGGAAATCAAAATAATTCGGGCTGAAGCAAAGCCCTTTTTCAACAGAGCTTTGCTCGCACAAATCCGCGACAAGCGCATTGACGATAACGGAAGCGTTCACGGCGTTTCCTGTGTTGTTGAAGTTGATGCCCATTGTTTTTGCCACGATTTCACGAAGCTCGCGATATGCCGTCATATCGATGATGTGATAGCGGCGGGCGTCTTCAAGGTCGCGCCCAAGATAAGCGATTTTGTCCGCGATTTTGACAACACAGCCCTCCCACGAGAAAGGCTGAACACTGCCAGCTCTTTTTATCGAATACAAATCAATAACCTCTTTTCGAGGCTTTATCGAAAGCTCTTCAATCTCGCCACAATGGCAAATAAGCCCGTCGCGAACAGCATATGTGAGATTAAGACTGCGCTCAATTCCAGTCGGGTCTTGCACAGTTTCGATGAAATCGGCAAAGAACAGGCTGTTTCTTTCGTGCCAGAACTTCTTTTGGATTCCGCTCTCATCGCCAAGGATTGCGTTCAGACAATTCTCACCATGATGACCGAATGGCGCGTGCCCGATGTCGTGTCCGATTGCGATGGCACTGGTCAAATCGGTGTTCAATCCAAGATACTTGGCAATCGTTTCGCTGACGGATTTCACATGAATGACGTGCTCCATTCGGGTGCAAACGTGGTCATTCGTCGGAGCGAGAAAGACTTGCGTTTTGTGCTTGAGGCGTCGGAATGCAAGAGAGTTGATAAGGCGCGTGTAATCGCGGTCGAACTCGCTTCGGATTGAGTTTCCGCGCTCATAAAGAGCATGCTCCCTTTTTATTGCCTGTTCATAAAGCGCATTATTTTCGTCAAGGCGCACAGAAAAGAATGAGTTTTTCATTCACTCCTCCGTTTTGTTTTCTTCGCTGCTGCTTTTTTCAGCACCGCTGTCGAACATCTCGATATAATCCCTCAAGCTGCACGTTCTCCGAGGGTGCCGCTTTCTTCTGAGAGCTTTTGCTTTTATCTGATTTTCTACTTCTTTCAATGCAGGATCAGTTTCTTGAAATCTCAATCTTTTCGGCGGCATAAAAACATAAGACATCTCTTTTGCTGTCGAAGTGCCTTGCCAGCCTTGTCCAAACGCTTTTTTGTGACCTTCTTCGCTGAACTGAACAGTGCAGTACAAAAAGCCGTATTTTTCATAAAACCCAAGCTCGTAATCCGCCGCGTCTTCGGGGAAAATCTTTTGCATTGCTTCGGTGTAAAGCCTCTCAATAATTGCTCTGTCCCATTTTACGAGCATTTCATTTAACAAAGTGCTGAAGTCTTTCAAGAACACGCCGAGCTTTGCCTTTCCTTGACAGAAGGGAGGAATGTTTATTGTACAAATCGAATAATTATCATCGCCTAAAGTCAAACCTCGATAAAGCAAAATTTTGTATTCTTTTTCCGTATACTTTGCCTCTAGCTCCTTATCTTTAGGATAAAAAAAGAATTGAGTTTGAATAGCAGTAGATTCTTCTTCAATGATAAAATCTGTAAGCTCATAAGTTTCTGTCCAAACAGGAAACGACATTTTTCTCCCTCTAAAACTGAGTTTTGCAAAATATTCCCCTCATCACTTTTGAAGAGGGGAAAAAACAAAAAAATCCAAATCTAGCAATCAGTCTATCAAATCTGCGGCATAAATCTCTTGATAAATGCCGTCGATGACCTTGTTGAAACATTCAAGCAAGTCCGGGTTAAACATGCCGCACTGCCCGTTATTAATCATCTGAACCGCCTTCTCATGAGCAATCGGCTCTTTGTAGCTCCGCTTCGACACAAGAGCGTTGTAAGCGTCCGAAATCGAAACCGCCTGAGAGGCAATCGGAATATCATTGCCCTTCAAGCCGTCAGGATAGCCGTTGCCGTCCCATCTCTCGTGATGGCTTCTCGTGATTTGATACGAGAACTTGTACATGTCCTCCGAAAGAGAAGCGCGAATCGCCTCAATCAAATCGCAGCCTTTCGTCGTGTGCGTCTTCATAATCTCAAACTCGCCGTCAGTGAGAACGCCCTGACTTCGCGGCTTCAAAAGAATGCGGTCTGGAATCGCAATCTTTCCGATATCGTGAAGAGCGCTTGCTTTCGTGATAACGTGAATATCCTTGTCCGAAAGATTATACTCAGGGTGCGAAATCTTCAAGTCGCGAAGAAGAATATTCGTCAGTCGGCTAATGCGCCTGATATGCTTTCCGCTCTCGATATTGTGAGCCTCAAGAGAAGCAACGAGCGTTTCTATAATCGTCCACTGCGCGCTCTGGATTGTCTCGCTTCGGGCAATCGAAGACGACTGCCTCTGCTGTTCGCTCTTTGCCGCAATCTCCTTCTTGTAAATCATGCTCTCAAGCTTGTTTCGGTGCGCATAAAGCTCAATGATATTCTCAACGCGGCGCTTGATAATCGTGATGTTGAACGGCTTTGAAATCACATCGACAACGCCGTAGTTATACGCTTTTGCCGCAACATACGCCGTTGCTTCTGTAGTAATCAAAAAAACAGGAACACGGTGAAGGAACTCCCTTGATTCAAGTTCGCCCAAGACCCCGAAACCGTCGAGTTCCGGCATAATAATGTCAAGAAAAACCGCAGTCAGCTCGTCTTCGTTTGAGGCAATCTTCTCAAGCCCCTCATAGCCGTTCTCTGCCTCAAGAACCTCATAGACCTCGCTGAAAGCCTCGCGCAAGATAGCGCGATTCATCTCCACATCATCGATAATAAGGATTTTGCCCTGCTTGACGCCCATTATTTTCACCTCACCTGCTATTTTTTATGACGACGCTACATTCTATTCCTCAACCGACGAAAGAACCCTGACAATATTATCCCCGATTGAAATCACTTTCTCGCCAAGAGGAGCGATATTCTCATCGTCCCCCGCCCTCACCGCATTCACGAGAGCGCTGCTCGCCTCATAAAGAGATGAAAAGCCAAGATTGCCCGAAACACCTTTGAGCGTGTGAGCCGATGTTTCAATCGCCTTTTTATCCATCACCGACAAAGCCACCTTCGTGTCGCTGAAAGAGCGGTCAGAAGGAAACTTCATCACAAACTTCCTCATAAGCATTTCATTGCCCGAAAACCGCGCCAAAACTTCCTTGGTGTTGACGCCTAAAGTTACAAGTGCTTCTTCAAATGTCATAACTCTATTTTAGTGGGGAATATGCCAAAAAACAAGTTTTTTCGCCTTCAGATATTATCTCTTCAAGACGCGCCTTTTTTTCTCCCCTCTCTTTCCCTTGAAGTCAAGGAACATTTCCTCGATGTTAAGGAGACTTTCCTTGAGGTCAAGGAGAGTTTCCTCGATGTTAAGGAGACTTCCCTTGATGTCAAGGAACATTTCCTCAATGTCAAGGAGAGTTTCCTTGAGGTTAAGGAGACTTTCCTCGAAGTCAAGGAGACTTTCCTTGAGGTGTAGATTAAAGCGTCGTTTAAGATTTCTTTTATCCTTGACGTCAAGGCGAAGATTTTTGAGCACAAATGAAGCAGGCGTGAGAAAAAGGAGGAAGGCTGTCCAAAAATTGCCGTCATGCCGAATTTATTTCGGCATCTGCAATATTTCTAGTTTTACAGTCTCCGAATCAAATTCAGCATGACGCATCATTTTTCTGGTGCATGCTTTGTGTTCTCTTTTTGGATTTTTGTGGAGGTGAGCGAAAAAAATATGCATAAAAATCAAAACTTATCGCAAAATATCGTTTTTGTTTCTTGCCGTTTTTTCCAATACATAGTAAATTTAAGATATATGAACTGGCTTGAGAATCTTCCTGAACGTTTTGTTCGCACTTATGACCACCCTTTTGATGTTGCGGAGTTTTGCAAGATTATGCACTCGGCGGGTGTCAGTTTCGACAAAATTTCTGCATCTGATTTTCTTTTTCACAATCCGCTTCTTTTCAGTCTGACGAACGGCAAATTCGTTACGAAGGCTTCTGTGTTCAACGGGTATCTTTTCTCGTTCAAACCGACTCGCGAGGAGATAAACGCAGGCGCTTTTTTTGTCGGTCACCGCTGCGTTCCTGTCGCGGACTTTGAAAAGATGCCGCAAGATTTGACTTTTGCTTTCAGGAGTCACAAACTTCATCAAGTTGTCCGCACTTTCAAAAGCGATTTCATTCTTGAGCATTTCTCGCTTTTCGGCGAGGAATACGCTCTGCAATATGTTGCTTCAGACCCAGCCTGCCAGACTCTCGATTTGACGAATCCAGACTTTGTTCTTCCGACTAATCTTTCAATCACTTGCTTTTCGCTTGAGCCTCTTTTGAAGGAGGGCTTGAAGTTCGGCGATTCGCTGATTCTTCGCATTATCGACTGGAACGAGGGAATTATCGCGATTGACATTCGCCCTGACGAAAAGCAGCATCCGTTCGACAACGAGAGCCACGAGACTGCTTTCTGGTACAAGACGCTCGAAGAGGGGCTTTTGTCTTCGTTCGACCGTCTTGGACCTGGCACTTCGATTGAGGAGCAACTTTCAAACGTGTTCTTTGAGAAGAGGGCGGTTCTTGACAGCTTTTTCTGCGGCTCTGCGGAGGAGTTCATTCAAAGGAGCGAGAAGGTCGCCTTTGAGTATTTTGGGGTTGAGACGCGTCTTTGGCGCTCAGGCGAGAGCGTTCCTGCTGTGGGCGAGTGGAATTACTGCGGCAGCGAGGACATCACGGAGGACGGCTTCGTGATTCTTCCGTCGTTTGTGTTCGACTGCTTCATTCTTGATGAGGTCTTGGGCGATGGCAAGGACATTAACGAGCTTCCAAAGCAGATTTATCCAAAGACATTCACGTTCAAGGGCAGCGAGCTAAAAGCAGTTCAAAAGGAACTCAAGGCACGCTGTGCAGTTCTCAAGAAGCAGTACAATTCGTTCGCGGATTACGATATAAAGCCGATTCGGCACAGAACGCTCCAGCTCTACAAAGAGGTCAGCTCCCTCATGTACGAGATTGACACGCTCGGCACTGACTTGAAGAAGATGCCGCAGCAAGAGATGGTGATTCTCTCGCAGTTGTACGCCCACGTTATAAGCCTGCTTCAAGTTATGGCAATTCCCGGCGAGCTCGACGAGGACTTGGACACGCTCGAAATGTCAATCGACGGCATGGAGTTCAACTTCGAGGACATCGTCGGCGTTTTGACCGATGCGGTGGCTAGACAGCGCAATAACGGTTATGTTATCATACAGTCAAATATCTCTCACATATAGAATTTTTGCTTTATCGAGGTTTTGTTATGAATGAAAAAGGTCTTGAAGCGGTAGCACTTTCAATCCGCAGCTTGTCTATGGACGCAATCCAGAAAGCTAAGTCTGGACACCCTGGTCTTCCGCTTGGTGCGGCAGAGTTGGCATCTGTTCTGTATGGTGAAATCATGAAGCACAACCCTGCAAACTCAAAGTGGGTTGACCGCGACCGCTTCGTTTTGTCTGCTGGACACGGTTCAATGCTTCTTTACTCCATCTTGCACCTTGCAGGATACAAAGTGTCTATCGATGACATTAAGGCTTTCCGTCAGGTCGGCTCACACTGCCCAGGACACCCTGAGTACGGCTACACTGACGGCGTTGAAAATACATCAGGTCCGCTTGGTCAGGGCGTGGCTTTGGCTGTTGGTATGGCTATGGCTGAATCAATGCTTGAAGCAAAATTCAACACACCGAAGCACAAGATTGTTGACCACTACACATACGCTCTTGTAGGCGAAGGTTGTTTGCAGGAGGGAGTTTCTAACGAGGCTTGCTCTTTGGCTGGCAACTTGCAGCTTGAGAAGCTCATCGTCTTCTATGACGAGAACCGCATTTCAATCGACGGTTCAACAGACATCACATTCACAGATGACATTCAGAAACGCTACGAGTCTTATGGCTGGCTCGTTCTCCGCGGCTCAATGTACAACATGGGCGAGATTGCGGGTCTTGTCGAGATGGCAAAGAAAGCAAAGAAGCCGACTCTCATCATGCTCAAGTCTATCATCGGAAAGGGAGCTCCAAAGCAGGGAACACCTTCTGTTCACGGTGAGCCACTCGGAGATGAGGCAGTTGCAGAGACAAAGAAGAATCTCGGCTTGAACCCAGAGGAGTTCTTCTATGTAAGCCCAGACGCATACGCATATTTCGAGGAGCGTCGCAAGGCTCTTGCAAAGGCAGAAGAGGACTGGAACAAAGAGTTCGAGGCTTGGTCTAGTGAAAACCCAGAGCTTCGCAAGGCTTGGGACGCAGCATGGGCAGGAGAGGCTGACGGAGAAGCGGCTGAACCAACTTACAAGGTTGGCGACAGCGTTGCAACTCGCGCAGCTAGCGGTGCTATGATTAACGTAATGGCACAGAGATACTCTTCACTCGTTGGCGGTTCTGCTGACTTGGCTGGCTCAAACAAGACTCAGTTCAAGTGCGACAACGGCACATTCAGCCCTGCAAACCGCAAGGGAAGAACAATCGAGTATGGTATCCGAGAGTTCGGTATGGCGTCAGAAGCAGCTGGTATGCAGCTCCATGGCGGTGTTCGCCCGTTCTGCGCAACATATCTCGTCTTCAGCGATTATATGCGCTCATCAATCCGCCTTGCAGCGATTATGAAGATTCCAACAATCTACGTTCTCACACACGATTCAATCTATGTCGGCGAGGACGGTCCAACTCACCAGCCTATCGAGCACTTGGCTTCTCTCCGCGCTATCCCGAACGTTCAGGTTTTGCGCCCAGGTGATGCAGAGGAAACTGTTGAGGCTTGGAAGTGCGCAATGGCAAGCAAAGACCACCCTGTTATCTTGGCTCTTACTCGCCAGAATGTTCCAGTTTATGCAAAGGAAGACGCAAACTGGAGAGCGGATATCGCAAAGGGTGCTTATGTCGTAAAGAAGGGAAGCGACAAGCCTGATGTTACAATCCTTGCAACAGGTAGCGAGGTTTGCATGGCTCTTGAGGCTGCTGAAAAGGCAAAGA
>CACYWZ010000018.1 GCA_902778325.1 uncultured Spirochaetaceae bacterium | reverse complement strand
GTCGTCCCGAACCCGCACTGAAAGTCTTTAGCGCCCATTCCGTTGTCCTGAATGATTATGACGAGCGCTTTTCCCCTCTCTTTTTCCTCGGACGAAATGCGGATAGTGATTTCACTCGCCTTTCCGTGCCGAATCGCGTTCGTGACGCTCTCTTGAATGACGCGAAAGACCGTCTTTCGCTCGTCGCCCTCAAAATCCAGCGGCAAATCAGCGATATATTTTATCGCCACCCCCGCAGTGCTTCGCGTTTTGTCGAGCATTTCGCGGATTTCCGCCGAAAGCGACGTCGAAGCGTCCTCGCCGTGAAGGGCGCGAACAGAGCGCCTGACATCAGCGATTCCCTCTTTTGCGGTTTTGGAGATAACGCAAAGCTGCTTCTTTGCCACAGCGGGATTTATGTCCATAATGGCGATGCAAGTGTCCACCCCGACCGAAATCCCCGTGAGCGCGTGCCCGATTGTGTCGTGGATTTCCATCGCCAGGCGGTTTCGCTCGCGTGTCTCGCCCATTCGCTCCTTGATGTCCGCGTATTCCTTGAGCGCCGTGTTCGCCTCGCGAAGTTTTGCGTAAAGTCGGCGGATTTCGTCAATCGTGCTTTTCTGCCGACGGCTTATCTCGGACGAAAAGATGATAAAACACACGAAGTTGAGGTATTTTAGCACATAAAAAACAAGAAACATTCTGTGCTGAATCGTTCTGTCAAAAAACAAGAAATATTCCTTCACCGAAAAAAGCGGAAAGTACACACTCAAAACGTCATGACTGAAAAACATGTACAAAAGCGAGCCGAGCGCGATAACAACGTACTTTCTTGAGCTTTTGATGTAATAGATTATGTTTGAGAGCAAATACAAGATGAAGCCGTTGCAGTTAAAGTCGAGCGAAAACAAAAGGAGAGTGCCGAAGAACGTGTCGGCGACAATTGTGAGCGCCGTTGCTGTCCGTCGGGCGTGCGTGGCGGCCTGGCGAATCGTGAACGAGGCGAACGACAAAAAGCAGACGACAGACACAAAAAAAAGCAAAACGCGCGGGTTTTCGACGACGCGGGAAAGAGATGAGACAAAAACATCGGCTTTTCGTGCAAGAAGCGCCGCGTGCGACGTCAAAAAGATGGTGAGCGCGATAAAAAGACATTCAGTTATGTTCAGCAAAAGCATAACGTAGCGAAGAATTGACAAATCGGCCTTTGTTTTCATCTCACTGCCACCCCGTCAGCGTTGTCTCGGCGATGTTTTCCTTCGTCAAAAGGCGAACTGGGATTTTCACATCGCCGCATTTTTCTTTCGTCAAAAGATATTTGTACGCCGCATTGACAGCCGTCCGCGCAATCGCCGACGGATACTGCGCCGCAGTCGCTTTCATGAAGCCCTGGCTCACCATCGTCTTTGCCTGAGGCGAGCCGTCAATGCCGTAGATGAGCTGATTTGAAAAAGCGTTGTTGTTCTGGATTGCGGCAAGAGCGCCGAGCGCGGACGGGTCGTTTGCCGCAAAAAGCGCGTCAAAAGGAATGCGCAAGTCCAAAAACTTTTGCGATTCAACCATCGTCTCGTGCAAAAGCGTCGTCGCCGAAATCGAATAGACAATCTCGTAAGGATATTTTGCTTCGTCGAGAGCGCTCAAAAACGAAGAAAGACGCGTGCAAGTCGATTCGATGTCCTTGTCGTAAAGCACGACGAGCCGCGCCTTTTTCAAACTTTGCATCAAATCCTGAGCGATAAGCTCTCCCGCCATTTCGTTGTCCGCCTCCGCCGTGCCGACACACATCGAAAACTCTTTCGTGTCAAAAATCGATGAGTCCACAGCCAAAAACGGCACTTTTTTCCTCTCACATTCCGAAAGCGCGCCAAGACAAAGACTTTTGTCCACAGGATTTATGAAAATAAAGTCCGCGCCCGCGCTCAGCAAGTCCAGTATCTGCTCGTTCTGCCGCTCCTGAGAGTCCACCCCGTCGCGCGCGATGAGAATATCGCCGTTTGCCTCGACAAGATTTGCGATTTGACTGTTCAAAACCTCAAAATATTGATTGTCCATCGTCATATAAACCGCGCCGAACGTGACAGGACGCTTTTCGACGACAAACGCGCCTCGAAGAAAAAAATAAAGAGAAAGAAAAATAAAAAAGAGCGAAACAACAAGCGCAATCGAGCCAAAAATAGCAATCTTGCGAAAATGGTGAGCCATATTTTTTCCTTTGGATAACACATTTTACACCCGAAACCGCCATTTCCGCAAATTTTGATTTTACATCGCCCGCGTTTCTTGCTCACTAAAAACTTAGCGAGGTCATTTTACCAAAAAGTCTGGCTCGCTAAAAACTTAGCGAGTTCATTTTATCAAAAAGTCTTGCTCACTAAAAATTTAGTGAGGTCGTTTTACAAAAAAGTCGAGGTCACTAAAAATTTAGCGAGGTCATTTTACTAAAAAGTCTTGCTCGCTAAAAATTTAGTGAGTGCGCTTTACAAAAAAATGGGGGGCACTAAAAATTTAGTCACCCCAGAATGTGTTTGAGTCAATCAAGAAAAACTATTTTTTCTTTGTTTTCTTGTCTTTTTCGTCGTCTTCGCTTTCGTCCCAAATGACTTCAATAGAGCGGTTCTCGATGTTCGGGATTCGCTGATAGGTGACGCATGTCGCTTTGTGCACGGTAACGCCTCGAACGCGCGAGATGTAGCCGACGATTAAATCTCCGGGCTTTGGGTTGCAGCATTTTGCAATCGTGATGAAAAAGTTCGTTGTGTCGCCGATTCGGATTTTTCCCGTGTAGCGCTTTTGCTCGATGTAGCCGCTTCCAGCTCTGTGCTTTCGCGGAAGGTCTCGCTGCGGGGCATCGCCTTCGCTTTGCTTTTGCTTTTCGGAAGCGAGGGCGGCAAAGGCGCTGTCGTTTTGCGAGAGCCACGAGCGTATTTTTTGCTTTGCCTTCGACGTTTTGACGAGTTTTAGCTGGTTTTCGGTCGGGTGCGCCTGCGGGTTTGTGAGAATCTCGATGATTTGGGTGTTTTCAAGCGGGGTTGAGAGCGGGATTATCTTTCCGTCCGCCTTTGCGCCGACGATTTTCTCGCCGACTGCGCTGTGAACGTGGTAGGCGAAGTCGATTGCTGTCGCTCCTGCGGGAAGTTCGACGACGTCGCCTTTCGGGGTGAACACATAAATCTCGTCGCCCAAAAGCTCGTCTTTGAGTTGCTTGAAAAACGACTCGTCGTTGAGTTTTTCGCTTCTGAGTTCTTTGAGCTGATTGATGATTGAAAGGTCGGAGGCTTTGACCATGTCGTGGTTCGTGCCTTTTTTGTAAAGCCAGTGCGCCGCAACGCCGTGCTCCGCGATGTTGTGCATTTCGGCGGTGCGGATTTGGATTTCGAGCGGGCGTCCTTCGCAGATAACGGTGGTGTGAAGGCTCTGGTAGCCGTTCGCTTTTGGCATTGCGATGTAATCTTTGAACCTGCCTTCCATCGGAGTCCAAAGGCTGTGGACAATTCCGATGAGTGTGTAGCATTCGCTTGTCTCGTTGCAGATAACGCGGAGGGCAAGAAGGTCGTAAAGCTCGTCAGCGCCCTTGTTTCGTTTTCGCATCTTTTGGTAAATCGAGTAAAAGTGCTTGGCGCGGCTTTTTATCGTGACGTGGATTCCTCGCTTTTCTGCGGCTTTGTAAATCGCCTGAACTGCCTTGTCGAGATACTCGGCACGCTCGTCTTTTTTTTGCGCCACGATTGACTTTATTTGCTGGAAAACGTCGGGGTTTGAGTATTTAAGGCTCAAGTCTTCAAGCTCGCCTTTGATGTCGCTCATTCCGAGGCGGCTTGCCAGTGGCGCCCAGATGTCAATCACTTCTGCGGCGATAGCGCGCTGAGCGGCAGCGGGCACGTTGCGGAGATTTCGCATTCGGTCGAGGCGGTCTGCCATCTTTACGATGATGACTCTGATGTCGTCTATCATCGCAAAGAGCATTTTGCGGATTGCGTCGGCTTCTTGTAGCGTTTTGTTCTTTATTTTGAGGCTCGTGATTTTGTTCGTGTCGCTTATGATTTTCGCGATGTCCTCTCCGAAGAGTGTTTTTATTTCGCTTGTGCTGTTTGCTTGTGCTTCTTCGAGGTTGTGGAAAAAGCCTGCGATAACTGTGTCTGTGTCCATCTTCATTTGCGAGAGGATACAGGCGACTCGCATCGGGTGAAGATAATATGGCTTTCCACAAGAGCGTTTTATGTCTTTTGTTTTTTCAACGAGATAACGCCATGCTTTTTCTATTTGTTCAGCGCTCTTTTCTTCGCTGTAGTCGGGGTAAGTTTTGAAGAATGTTTCTATCAAAACGTCAGGGTCGGTGATTTCGGTGTTTGTGTCGAATGTTGTTCCGATACTCATTTTTTCCTCCCGTGCAGTTTTTTGTTTAAAACTTAAAAAAAGACTATCACAAATTAAGGTTGTGTAATATAAATTTTGATAATCAATAACACTTTTTTTTGAAAATCGGTTATTTGACAGGGTATCTTTACGGCGCGAGGCGGGTTATAATGATTAGGAGTTATCAATTATGAAAAAATCTTGTTTGCTTTCTTTTTCTATTACGCTTTGTGTGTTTTTCGGCTGTGTTCCTGTCTTTGCTGCTTCTTCTGAATTAAAAGAAAATCTTGATGTTGATGAGGCGGTTTCTCTTGCGATTAAAAACAATATTTCGCTAAAAGAAGAAGAGATTACTTTGAGAGCCTACAAGCGCTCTTCGACGTATTCTTGGAACTCTGTTTCTCCGTCTGTTTCGGCTGGCGCTTCTTACACGAAGCCTGTCGCTCCAAGTGATGACGGGGACGGAACTGCGGCTGTTTATGGCACGGCGAGCATCAGTTTTACGCCTGCTCTTTTTGCGGCGGTCAAAGGCGCAAAACTTGATTACGAAAACGGCAAACTTTCTTATGAAAGCGCTGTTAAAACGATTGAGCTGAATGTGCGAAAGGCGTTCTACAAAATCCTTTACGATGAGGATTATCTCAAATTGCAAAAGCAAAATCTTGAAAGCGCCGAAAAGCAGTACCAGCAAAATCTTGCAAAGTATAATTCTGGCGGAATTTCTCGTCTCGATGTCTTGAGCACTCAAGTTAGTGTGGAAACTCAAAAGCCGAAGGTCTTGAGCGCAGAAACGACGCTCAGTAATGACAAAGCAAGTTTCAAGCAAATGCTTGGGATTTCTCAGGAAACGGAGATTTCGCTTTCTGGCTCTCTCGATGACTTTTTGAACATTGGCGATATTACGATAAAAGATGTTGAGATAAACAGCACGTCGCTCAAAATCCTCGAAAACAAACTTGAAGCGGCAAAAACTTCTGTGCTCAAAAGCCGACTTAATGCTTATGCGCCAACTTTGACGGGAAGCTACACTGTTCAAAGGAGCAAGACAGGGGACAATGACGCGGTTGACTCTGAAACGCTCAAGGCAAGTGTAACAATTCCGCTTGATTCAATTTTGCCGTGGTCGTCGAGCGCGCAAAACATCGCGAGCGCGAAAGACAGCGTTGAGTCGATTGAATTGCAGATTGAGGACGAAAAGACTTCGCTCAAAGTCAGCACTGAAAGCGCTCTTCTTTCGATTGCGCAATCAAAAGCGGCGATTTTGTCATTGCAGGCGAGCGCGAATCTTGCAAAAGAGACTTTTGATATGACGTTCTTGGCTTACCAGCGCGGCACAAAGGATTTGCTTTCGCTCCAAAAGGCGCTTGACGATGTGTTTGAGTCGCAGGTTAATCTCAAAAGCGAGGCATATTCGCTTGTTTCAAGTATTCTTGATTTGGAAAATATTATTGGAGTGCCTTTCGGGACTCTTCTTAAATAAAATTGTGGAGAAATAAATGGCTAGGACTTCAAACAAGGGCTTAAAGGTTCTTATCACTATTATTTTTATAATTTGCACATTGCTTTTGATAACATATGCGCTTTTGCAAGGCAAAAAAGGTGGAGGAGGGCGCTCAATGCGAAATCGCGCTCCTAGTGGCGACACTGTTTTTTCTGTGAGAACGCTGAAAGCACAAAACTCTGTCTTGCACGATTATGTTTCGACGAATGGCGAAGTGGAAGCGCAAAGCTCGATTGAGGTTTTCCCTGATATGGGCGGAAAAGTCCGCAATGTTTATGTGTCTTTGGGCTCTCCTGTGAAAAAAGGCAGTGTGATTGCCCGTGTTGACCCGTCTGAGCCAGGAACGCAGTATGCGCTTTCTCCTGTTTACGCTCCGATTTCAGGTTCTATTGTTTCAACTCCGCTAAAAGAGGGAACGACGGTGAGCACAAACAGCGTGATAACAATTATCGGTGATGTTGAGAGCCTTCAAATCACGGCAAATGTTCCAGAGCGCTATGTTGCTCTCCTCAAAACAGGCTTGAGCGCGGATATTTCGCTTGAAGCCTATCCTGGCGTTATCTTTAAGGCGACTGTTTCGCGCGTTTCGCCTGTTGTTGATGCTGCAAGTCGCACAAAAGAGATAATTTTGAACTTTGACAAGAAAGACAGCCGCATAAATGCAGGTATGTTTGCAAAAGTCACGCTTTTCACTCGCGATTTTACGGGCGCTGTTGTCATGCCGAGTGACAGTGTTGTAACAAAGGATTCAAAAAATTACGCCTACGTTGTCACTCGCGATAACACTGTTGAGCAGCGCGAGATTGTTTTGGGCGAAAAAGTTGACGGAATGGTTCAGATTTTGAAGGGTGTGAGTGAAGGTGAGCGTATTGTTGTTGAAGGGCAAACATCTCTTTCTGATGGTGCGAAAATCCGCGACATTAGCGAGAATATTGAGCGCGATGAACAGGAAATCGCTGATAAAAAAAGCGATGAAGAGGAGCGCCCTGCGACAGACGAAAAAGAGAGCGCTGATGTTAGCAAAGACAATGCGGAAAAAATGGCGAAAAGCACCAAAAGCAAGAAACGCAGTTGGGGCGGAGTTGGAAGCACTGGGGAAAGATGAGGGGTTGAGCTATGAGCATATCGAAAACCACATTATCGCACCCAGTTTTGACTTTAATCGTCTTCGCTCTTCTCGGCGTTTTGGGATTGTTCTCGCTTCAGCGTGTTGCAATTGCTCTTATGCCTGATATTGATATGCCCGTCATTATGGTTTCGACGACATACAAAAATGCAGGCCCTGAAAGCGTGGAAAAAAGCGTAACAAAGGTGCTAGAAAGCGCACTTGTGAGCGTGTCGGGCTTGCAAGAGATGACTTCTAGCTCTTCTGAAGGCTCTTCTTTTATCGTTTTGCAATTTGACTACGGATATAACCTCGATGTAGCCACAACCGACATTCGCGACAAGATTGACCGAGTGAAAAAATCTCTGCCAGACAATGCGTCGACTCCTTCGATATTGAAGATGGACTCAAATTCTATGCCGATTATCCGCCTTGCGATTAGAGGAAACAGAAGCAACGATGATTTGAAGCAGATTGCAGAAGACTCAATCGTGGACTCTTTGGAGCAGGTTGACGGAGTGGCTGAAGCGAGCGTTTCGGGCGGTAGAACTAAGATTGTGCGCGTTGAGCTTTCGCAAAATAGACTTGCGGCTTATGATTTGACTTTCTCCACAGTCTCGGCGGCTTTGAATAAGCAGAACCTTGAGCTTGGCGGAGGCAAAATCAGCGAGGGTAAGCGTGATTACACGATTAGAACGACGGGCGAATACTCAAGCATCGACGAAATCAACAACACGGTTATCAAAACTGTGAACGGTTACGACTTGAAGCTCTCTGATATAGGGCAGGCTTTCTTGGGGTATCAAGATAAATCGAGCGAAGTTTTCATAAATGGCGAGCCTGGCATCTATGTCGCGGTAACGAAGCAGTCGGGAACGAACAGCGTTACTGTTGCGAACGCTGTATATGAGAAACTTGAGAAGATTAAGGAGCAACTACCGAGCGATATAACGCTAGAAATCGTTTCTGACGACACCGATTCTATCCGCGACACGATAAACACGCTGATTGAGTCGGCTTATCAAGGCTTGATACTCGCGATTATCATTCTTTTCCTCTTCTTAAAGAGTATGAAAAGCACGATTATCATTGCGATTTCCATTCCGCTTTCGATGGTCATCACGCTTTTGTGTATGAACGCGGTCGGCATCACGCTCAATATGATGACTTTGACGGGTTTGATTCTTGGCGTTGGTATGATTGTTGACGCGTCAATCGTTATGATAGAAAACATTCACTCCTACCGCACAAGAGGCGCAAAACCTCACGTCGCGGCTATCCTCGGAAGCCAAGAAATGATTATGTCTGTCATTTCGGGTAACCTTACGACTATCTGCGTCTTTATTCCTTTCTTGTTTTATATGAAGGATTTGAGCTTCATCGGTCAGATGTTCAAGGGCATTATCTTCACGGTCGTAATCGCGCTTGTGTCTTCGCTTTTCGTTGCGATTTTCCTTGTGCCTGTGCTTGCGGGACACTTTTTGCCGCTCACCAACCGCAAAGAAAAGCCTTTGAAGAGCCGCTTCTTAATCCGCTTCTATGGATTTCTCGATAAAATCTTGAACATCGTTACTGACTTTTACGCAAAAATCTTGCGAAAGGCTTTGAATAACCGAGCAATTACGGTTCTTTTCTGTGTTGGTGCGCTTGTTGTTGCGATTGCCTTTATTCCGACGATGAGAATAACGATGCTTAGTCGAACGAACGACGATTCTGTGTCTGTTAAGCTTACGATGCCTATCGGAACGACGCTTTCTGAAACAACTGCCGTTATCGAGCAGATGGAGCAGATTATCAGAGACGAAATCAAGGGCTACAAAACGATTATCACCTCAATCGGAACTGGTCGAGGCTCTTCAAGCTCTTACAAAGCTTCAATCGAGATACGTTTGCCAGAAAGCAGCGAGCAAATCGACACTTCGGCAACGATTCAGCAAAAGCTGCGCGCTCATTTTGCCGACTTTGCAGACGGAGAGTTCTCGTTCGGAGCGGGCAGAAGCCAGCAGATGGCGGGAGATGATATTGATATTGCAATCCGAAGCGCAGACCTTGACGCCGCGATGGATACTGCCAAAAAGATAAAAGCGGCAATGCAAAAAGTCAGCGATGTCGGAGAAGCGACGATTGACACAACCGAAGGTTTGCCACAAGTTGAAGTCGTTATCGACAGACAGCGCGCTTATAACTTCGGAGTTGACGTAACGACAGTGGCGGACGAAATAAACTACGCTATCGACGGCGTTACAAGCACTGTTTATCGAAAGAGCGGCAAAGAATACAACGTTGTTATAATGCTTCGCCCTGAAGACAGAGCAAAAGTTACAGACCTAGAGACGATTTATGTGAAAGGCACGAACGGCAAGGTCAGCGTCGCAAACTTTGCTTCAGTCAAGAAAGGTTTAGGCCCTGTTTCAATCAGTCGCGACAATCAATCGCGCATCGTTCATGTCACGGCGGGCATCGTTACGAATATGAATGCGTCTGACGTTGAAAAAGAAATCCAGAACGCAATCGCCGAAAGTTTCATCATTCCTGAGGGCGTGAACGTTTCTTACGAAGGCTCTTGGAAAGAGATGAAAAAACAAAGCAAGGCTTACGGAAAGATTTTCATCATGGCAATTTTGCTCGTCTTTGGCGTCATGGCAGGAACTTACGAAAGCTTCAAAGCGCCTTTGATAAACCTTTGCACGATTCCGTTCCTTGTCATCGGCGTCGTTGCGATTTACAAGATAAGCGGGCAGTCGATTTCTATGATGAGCGCAATCGGTCTTATTATGCTTGTCGGTATCGTCGTTAATAACGGAATTATCCTCGTTGACTACACGAATCTTCTTGTAGACCGCGGACTTTCGGTCAAAGAAGCCTGCTTTGAAGCGGGAAAGAGCCGTCTTCGCCCTGTTTTGATGACCACGCTCACAACAATCTTGGGAATGATACCGATGTGCTTTGCCTCTTCTGGAAGCGCGGCGATGGTTCAGCCTATTGGCGTCGCCGTCGTCGGAGGATTGACGAGCAGCACATTTATCACGCTCTTCTTTATTCCCGTCCTTTATTCTTTGGTGATGAGAAAGAGAAAGGCTTCAAAAACAAAAATCAAAGTTGAGCTTTTGGACACATCAAAAGAAAGCGCAACTCAAGTTGCACCAAAAAAGAGTGTGCGAAGCCGAAAAACTGCTGAAACAGAAGAGAAAAGCGCACAAGACGAAGAAAAGCCAAAGCGAAAATACGCAAGAAAAACAACAGCCGAGAAAAGCGATTCGCTGAACGCCAAAGCAGACAAGGCTTCAAAAGTGGCAACGACAAAAAAGAGGAGCGCAAAAAAGAGCGTAACGGAGGAAAGTGATGTACAGAGCTGAAATTGTTGCGAACCAGTCCATTCAGGAAGATTTGACAGAACTCCTTGAGCAGACAATCCCGAACATCTTGTACACAATAAGCCCGCTTGTGCAGGGCAGGGGAAAAAGCGACAGAAAACTCGGAAACACGACATGGCCGGAGACAAATTTCCTTTTGTTCTCCTATGTTGAGGACAGCGAAATTGAAAAAGTGCGCGCTGTTGTTCGCGCAATCAAAAAGACATTCAAAGACGAGGGCGTAAAGCTCTTTACCCTCAAAGACAGTGAATAATAAAAAAGTCTTTGAAGCAAAAAAATAGCCCCTGAGCATTTGTTCAGGGGTTTTTCATCTAAGAATTAGAAGCGATAGAAGATTCCACCACGAATGAATCTGTTGTTCAAAGCGTTTGTGATGGAAGAGTTCCAGCCAATCTCTGCGTTTGCTTCGATTTTTTCGGTGAACGCATAGCGCGCACCAAGAACAAACGTCAAATCAATTCCGAATGTTGTTGCTTTGTGAGACCAACTGTCTGTTCGCCAATGGTCAGGGTTTCCATAATTGTCATAATGGTCGGCGTATGTGTGTTCCCACTCTACTTCAACCCTCTGAATCGGAGTAGACATTCCCGCGCCTGCATATGGAACAAAATGCTGCAAGAACTCGCTGTCAAAGCCCTCAAAGTGCCAGTTGAAAAAGCATGTGAATCCAGGATTGAAAACTTTTACATCGACATCGCTGTATTCGTCTCCTTTTCCCAAAATCATTCCCAATGATGCCTCGAAAGTGAAGTCAAAAGGCTTGTCAGGAACGCTTGTTGCCTCTGGAGCAAATCCAATCGCAGGGAAAAGCTCAAAGCCCGAAAAGCCTGTAGAATCGTGCCAGCTTCCGTCTTTGATATAGACAGAACCATCTGCCCAGCCCGCGTTCAACTTCGCATAAAGCCCTGATTCCGAGAATGCACCTGCAAGCATGAAAAGCGCAACCACCACTGATAAAATCTTCTTCATAATATTCTCCCTTTTTGAGAAGTCCGCGGATTTTTCCGCACAAGAGCGTTATAACATAACTTTACTTTTATTTTCAATAGTAACTTAGGAAAACTTTTGCACTTAACGACAAAAAACTTTTTCTCTCCGTTAAGTGCACTTAATGAAAAATTTTTTTTCTCGCCATTAAGTGCACTTAACGAAGAGCTTTTTTTTCTGGCGGCTCATTAAGTCGACTTAACGGCTTCCTTTTTTTTCTGGGAGGCAATTAAGTGCACTTAACGGCTTCCTTTTTTTTCTGGCGAGCAATTAAGTCGACTTAACGCCTTCCTTTTTTTTCTGGCAAGCGATTAAGTGGACTTAACGGCTGATTTTGAAAAAAAACGCGCTATTTTCTGTAGCTTTCAGCTGCTCCAAGGAACGAGGACGGAGGTTCTTTGCCTTCTTTGAACAGCACGATTTTTTCCAGAATGATTGTCGGGCAGTAAGCATAGAAGCGAAGCGTGTTCTCGCCTTTTTTGAGCGATACGGTCACTCGTCGCTTTTGGATATTCTCTTCTGCGCCCTTCGCCCACTCATCGCTAAAATACGTTACGAAAGTGTCTTTGTTAACGACGTTCTTCACGACAGTTTTGCCGCCGTTCACGCTATAAGCGTATTCCATAACGTTGTCGATGAGAGGCGGGTTCGTTGGCGAGAAGAAAAACTCCGCAGTGTAATCTCCGTCGTTCTCGGCAAAGAAAGTGTATTCAAGATACGGCACATCTTTGCTCTCTTTTGAAAAAGGCGCATGGAAGGCTGGCAAAACCTTCATTGCAGAAGCCGTGCGTCCGTAGCCTTCAAGATGTGAGAAGCTGAAAGCCTCTGCGTCGTGCTTTTCGGAATACTTGTCGGCGTGAATTGAGATGTAGCCGTTTGTTTCAAAATATGTGTTCGGCTTTGTGGCTTTTGGCAAGTTTTCAGCGTTCTGTGCGCTAAAGATAAGGCGCATATGGCTTTGCTGGCTTTCCAAAATTGCGTCGATTTTCACAATGCCCTCGCCCTTTCCGCCAGCAGCTGCAAGTTTTTCGCGGTCGATTGTCACGATGAGCGTGTCGTGTCTGTGAAGCGCAACGCCTTTTTCGTGCGACAAGATGAGCCACGGAACATTGCTCTCGGCAGTGTACGGGATTTCCATCTCGTTCGATGGAGCAAGGTCAATAGCAATGCTTTTCTCGTTCGGGTTCAAGAACGTGTCGATTCGCATTTCTTTTTCGCTGTAATCTGTGCCGACGAGATACTCCGCGCGGTCGACAGGGTTTACAACAAGGCGCGGCTTCTTTGACGGATAGATGTTCATCAAAATCGGCTTCTTGTCGTCCTCATCGTTCCAGTGGTCAAAGCCGATATGCTCCGAAAGCCCAAAGCCGTAGAACTTGCCGCCGTCAACGTTGTGATACGCGTCTGTGAGATTTTCGTCGAACTTGAGATAATCATCGACTTTCTTTGCCCAATCATTTGCTTCAACGCGGTTCTGCTTTGCGTAAAGGTGATTTTTCTGAGAGGCAATCCAGAGCCGATACACGTTCGCCGCGCCTGCCGCTGAATAGTAAACGAGCTCATAGAATGCGCCTTCAATTTCTTTCGGGCAGTGGCTCAAAAGATACTGCGCTGTCTCAACGATTTCCTGAGCCTTTGAGTAAAGCTCATCAGCCTCCCCAAAATGGCGCGGGTCGTAAGTCTTGCCGTTCATCACTTCTATTTTGCAGCGATTGACGATGAAGGTGTAATCTTGCACCATCTGCTCCATCTTTTGCATATCGCTGTCGACAAAGTAAGAGCCGAACTGCTTGTAGAGCCAGTCGTGAGTCCATTTTTGCGTGTTGCACTTTTCTGGAGAGCCGTATTTTTCATAATCATACGCCATATCCATAAAGTAGTTGAGCGGGAACTCCAAAAGCCCCATGTCGCCGACGTTGACAATCCAAACTTCACGGATTCCCCACTCATAAGCCGCAGTGAGCTGCTCCCACGCTTTTGGCAAATAGTTTTCGTTTGTCCACTCGTAGCAATGAGGACCGCCGTGGAAATCAAAGTGATAATAAAGACCAAGACCGCCCTTGTGATTTCGCATTGACTCGTCTGGAAGAGCGCGAAGAACGCCATAATTGTCATCGGTCATCATGATAGTAACGCCGTCGAGCAAATCTGTGTCTTTCAAGCCCTGCGTGTCTTTGTTGCCAAAATAGAACTTGTCGACTTCGCTGAACATAACGAGCAAGCGCGGGATTTCGTTGAGATTTGGATTAACCTCTTCTTTCATCAGCTTGTACTGCGTGTTCAAAACGTCTTTGAGCAAATCAATGTTGTCTTTGAGAGTGGCTTCTCGCCCAAGAATAGCTGTGTCCGCTTCTCCGCGCATACCGACAGTGTAGATGTTCTCAAAATTGCGATTTCGTCTAAGACCGTCGCGCCAAAAGCGAGTAATTCCCTCGCGGCAGTGCTGGAAATTCCACTCATCGCCGTATTCTTTTGTGGTGTTGCGATACTTTCGGTGCTCTTCGCCCGCGCGGCAGCATGGTTCGTGGTGGCTTGTTCCCATCACAACGCCGTATTCGTCCGCAAGCTCCGCGTTCGCCAATCCCGGCCCGTCCCAAGAGAAAACCGCAGACCACATCGCAGGCCACAAGTAATTTCCCTTCAATCTCAAAAGCATTTCAAAAACGTGCTCGTAGCATTTGGCGTTAGGACCTCCAAATTGCTTTAAGCTCCAGTTTCCGAACGCTGGCCACTCATCATTGATAAAGAAACCGCGGTATTTTACAGAAGGTTCTTTTGAAACAAAATTGTGTTCTGTTGTGAACTCAAAAGCGTCTTTTCTTGCAGGAACAACATCTGCAAAATCCACAAACGGAGAAACGCCCAAAAGCTCAGAGATATGGAAAAGTCCGTAAATTGTGCCTCTCTTATCGCTTCCTGCAACAACGATTGTGTTATCAAGCACAAAAAAGCCAAAGACTTCACGCTTTCCAGCAATTTTTGAAACATCGATTTTTCCCGCTTGAGCAAGTTCATTGATAAAATAGCTCTTGTTCAGCGTTCCAAAAATAACCGCGTTCTTTTTGATTCCCGCAAGATTATAAGATTTGGTTGGTTCAAAACCAAAAACTCTCTCGATGTCTTTTGCCACTTTCAAAGCGATTTTCTGCACGCCTGAAAACTCTCTTTCATCGCACACAAAGCACAAATCTTTTTCTATGCTCTTTATTTTCATAACTGCACCTCGTATATAAATACGTTTTTAATTTTAAGCCCAGAAACGCTGCCTTTGCAAGTTTTCAGAAATGAGTAAAATGTATAGAGGTAACTCACAATAATGCCAATAAAAACAGTACGGTGGTATACTTGCATGTGCGCAAAAAGAATCAAAACAAAGCCCTAAAACTAGTTCTCTTGATGTATAGATATTTTGAGTATATGATATTTGTTATAAATAACTCAAAAAGTTTAACTATAGGAGAATAAAATGGAAATTTATCATAAACGTCCGTTAACAGAAGTTTCGTTTTTTCACAAACTCTTTAAGATGCTGCCGAAGCAAAACTACATCATTGAATTGGAAAATCTACTCTCTGAAAATGAAGATAATATTACTGCCGTAAAAACAGATGTATTGGCTTCATTGAAAGAAAAATATAAAGTCAATGACAAAGATTTCAAAAGAGAACGCGAAGTCCTTTTGGACAAATATATCAACAAATGTATTTTTGATGACCAAAGACTTTCTGATGACGAAAAACAGCAGCTTTCTTTTTTAAGAGAGCTGCTTTGCATTGATGAACATTATTTGAAATCAAGAATTGAAGAAGAAGGTTTGCGCATTTACAAAAACAAAGTTTCTGATGCTATTTGGGACGGTGTGGTTACTGAAAAAGAGAAAAATGAACTTGAAGCAATAAAAGGTGAATTTTCATTGTCAGTTCTTGATTCTCGTTCAATTTACAACAAAGAATGTCAGGATAAAATACAGAGAGTTGTTGACAGAATTATCTTTGCGAATCGCTGTTCTCCAGATGATGATAAAGAACTAAATGATTTGATTTCTGGTTTAAATGTATCTGTTCATTTTTCAACTTCTGGATTGAACAGATTAAGAGAGCTTTGGAGAATTGAAAACGGAGAACTCCCTGTGCTTGAAGTGCCGATTGCTTTGCACAAGAATGAAACTTGTTGCTATAAAGCAAACGTAAATTGGTATGAAGAACGCACTCGAACTGTTTCAGTTTCATATTCTGGTTATACATACAGTCGCAAAGTTACGAAGCATATAACATATCGCTCTGGAAATGTTGCACCGTCTAGGCACACCGAAGAATATATGAAACTCATTGATTCTGGCAAAGTTTATTTTACAAACAAACGAATTATTTTTGTTGGAAAAAAGCAAAACAAAGTTATTCCGTGGACGAAAATTCTTGATTTCACGCCTTTTAATAACGGAATTGAAATTGGAAAAGAAACTGGAAAAAAGCCATTCTTTGAGTTTTCTGATGTAGAAATGATGGGAATATATATCGCCCGACTTTTAAACGATAGCGCACTATGAGCATTGCAAAGATAAAAGAGAGAACATTTGAAATCATCGAAAAGGGGAAGGAAGGCGACAGGGCAAGCAAAATCTTTGACGACTTTATCATTGGCCTGATTTTCATCAACGTGCTGTCTATCTTTTTGGAAACATTCTCCATCAAAAACGAAATATCCCTGTCTTTCCGCTATATCGAAGTGTTTTCCGTAATCATCTTCACGATTGAGTACGCCCTTCGCCTTTGGACAGCACCGCTTCTTTTCCCTGACAAAACGAAGCCTGTTGCAACCATAAAATACATTTTCTCGTTTATGGCGTTGATTGACTTGCTAGCGATTTTGCCATTTTACTTTCCGTTTTTCATCAAAATTGACCTGAGAATATTGCGTGCTCTTCGCCTTGTGCGTCTTTTCAGATTGTTCAAGATGAACCGCTACACAAAGGCTCTTTCAAGCGTTTTTGCTGTACTAAAAAGCAAATCGCAAGAATTGATTTCATCGATTTTTGTTGTGTTTATCCTGATGCTCATTTCGTCAGTCTTTATGTATACGATTGAATCTCCCGTGCAACCCGACGTGTTCCAGAACGGATTTTCTGGCATCTGGTGGGCTGTTGCAACATTCACGACAGTTGGCTACGGTGACATTTATCCGATTACGACAGCTGGAAGAATCTTGAGCATGATAATGGCTGTTTTGGGAATTGCACTTGTTGCCGTTCCGACTGGTATCATCTCTTCGGGCTTTATCGAGCAGAACTCGTGCAAATGCGATAACACTGACATTGAAGATATTTCGGTTCAACTCAAAACGCTAAAAGAACTTTTTGAAAGCGACCTTATCGACGAAAAAGAATACAAACTCAAAAAGGCTCAGATTCTAGGAATATAAATATGATTGGAAAACTGGGCGACGAGTGGCGCGGAAAAGAGTATAGCGTGGAGATTTCCTCCGACAAATACCTTGAAATCGTGCGCACTGAAAAAGGCTTTTCGCTTGAATGGAAAGTTGCTGAGCCTCCATTGCACAAGACTTTGACCGACACAATCCTTTGTGAATGGCTTGAAAATCCGATTGCATTCGGCGCATTTTGCGATGACAATGGCAAGAAAAAACTTTTAGGCTTTGTCGAAGGCTTTTTGGAGCAATGGAACAACCGTTTCCGAATCACGAACATTTGCGTTTTCGATTCAACAGAACGAAAAAAAGGACTTGGCGAAAGGCTATTGAGTGCAATTATGAGTGAAGCAAAAAAGAGCGGTGCGCGAATGGTTGTGCTTGAAACACAAAGCTACAATTTCAAAGCAATTTCCTTTTACAAAAAGCACGGGTTTGAAATCATTGGTTTCGACCTTTATGCCTATTCAAACAGCGCACCAAAAGAGCGCAATATTCGCATCGAAATGGGAAAAATCATCGTGTAATATGCCATAACGCTTCCGCTTTTGAAGATGATTTGATATTTTGAACCACTCTTGCTCTAATTATCGATGTCATCGTTCCTGTAATTTTTGTCTTCCAGTGCGGGTTTTGGCTCTGTGTTTGAATCTTCAAAGTCGTCTTTTTTGATTTCGAAATTGTTCATTCGATTATTTTTGTGCTTTCTTTTTTGGATTGCACAAACGGCTAATATTATTAGAAACACCGCGACTGCAATAGCGATGATTGCAAGAAAGTATAGCACTTGTAGTGCAAAAAAGAGAATTAAGCCTGCAATTAAAATTAGTGCGATTAAGAGCATAAGACCTCCTCATCTTTTATTATGACATCAAGTATGAGATATGAAAATATGCCCTATGCATGCCTCCTCACCACATTTTAATTTAATATGTAGCAACAAGAGTTCGTTCAAGAGATTTTTCGATTACCGTATTAAGAGGCATTTCGTGCTCAAGAGCATACATTGCAACTTCCTTATGAAGTTTTGGCGTAATGTGAATATAAAACTCTCCCTTGTATGCTGTTTCTGGCTCTTTGTTCTCAGCTTTGCACAATTCAAGATAATCATCTACAGCAGAATGAAAATCATCAAGCAATTCTTGAGCATTAGTGCCTTCATAAGAAATCAAAGCTCTGATTCCCTGTACTTTTCCATAAAAAAGCATATCGTCTGCAGAAAACTCAACACTGCCGACATAGCCTTTGTATTCCATCAGATTATTCATACTAAGCCCTCCTGCTGTAAAACTTCAAGCAACTGCTTTATTTGATAATCAAGCAATTCTTTTCTTGGGTGTGGTTTATGCAATAAAATTGGTGCATTATGCTCTTCGCTAGTAAACATTACCCTAGAACCGCTTGTTTTTCCTTTGTTAGAACGACTGTAAGAAAAATACCCTAACAAAGTTTCTGCTTCATCAAATGTAAAATCTTTTGGTTTTGATTTCAACTTTTCTATGAGCTTTTCTTTCTTTCCCATATTCTCTCCACTTTTTATATTATACCCCGAAGTATGAAATATGAAAATATGAAGTATGAGCCCCCACTGTTTTTCAAGTTTCCAAAAATATTAAATCTTGCGAGTGCGAAAAAAAACGTCCCTCGCAAGGAAAATCTCCTCACAAGAGGCGTTTCGTCATTTTGGGTGGTTTCGACTCCGCTCAATCACCGAAATCGGGAACTGAGCGAAGTCGAAGTGACAATTATTTGCTGTAAAGCTCAACCAACTTCTTCAAGTGCTCGAAGCGGGCTTTTGCTGCTTGCTCGTTCTTGTCGAAGAGAACTTTTGCGCGCTCTGGAAACTTTCGAGTAAGCGCAGAATAGCGAGTTTCGTTGCTCAAGAATGCCTGATAGCTGCCGTCGCCCTCTTTTGAAGTGAGCGTGAACGGATTTTTGCCCTCAGCCTTGAGTTGCGGATTGAAGCTGAACAAGTTCCAATATCCTGCCTTGACAGCCGCCTTCATCTCGTCTTGACAGTGGTTCATTCCGCCCTTAACACCGTGGAGTTCGCACGGAGCATATCCGATGATGAGCGACGGACCATTGTACGCTTCTGCTTCCTGAATAGCTTTCAAAGCCTGTGCAGGATTTGCACCAAGAGCGATTTGTGCAACATAAACATAGCCGTAGCTCATAGCGATTTCAGCGAGCGATTTCTTTCCGACCTCTTTTCCAGCCGCCGCAAACTGACAAACTTCTCCGATGTTTGAAGCCTTTGAAGCCTGTCCGCCCGTGTTTGAATACATCTCTGTATCGAACACCATGACGTTGACGTTTTCGCCACTTGCAAGAACGTGGTCAAGACCGCCAAAGCCAATATCGTACGCCCAGCCGTCGCCGCCCATAATCCACACAGATTTCTTGTTGAGATAGTTCTTCTTCTCAAGGATTTCCTTTGCGCACTCACAGCCACAAGACTCAAGCTCAGCGATAAGTGCCTTTGTTGGCTCAACATTGCCCGTTGTGCTGTCCTTAGTTTCCATAAACTTGGCGATTGCGTTCTTTACGCTCTCTTTTGTGCCTTCCTTTGCAGCCATCTCTTCGAGTTTTGCAATCAAACCGTCGCGAATGTATTTCTGACCGACATACATTCCCAAGCCGTGCTCTGCGTTGTCCTCGAAAAGTGAGTTTGCCCAAGCAGGACCGTGCTTTGAGTTCTTGTTGATTGTGTACGGTGAAGTCGCCGCAGGTCCGCCCCAGATTGAAGAACAGCCCGTTGCGTTCGAGATGTACATATTCTCGCCGAAAAGCTGTGTGATAAGGCGTGCATAGCTTGTTTCTGCACAACCAGCGCAAGAGCCAGAGAACTCAAGAAGCGGCTGATTGAACTGACTTCCCTTAACAGAGTTTTCTGCAATGCCAGAATCCGCCTTTTTAGACACGTTGGCAACAAGATAATTCCAAGCAGGTTGCTCGCTAAGTCTTGTTTCCTGAGGCACCATAGAAAGAGCCTGAACAGGACAAACCGTCGTACACTCACCACAGCCCATACAATCAAGCGGTGAAACACTAAGCGTGAACTTGTATTTTGTAGCCTTTGGCTTTGTATCGACCGCGACACCACCGTTCTTTGTAACCTCTGCTGCTTCCTCGTCCGTCAAAAGATATGGGCGGATTGTTGCGTGAGAGCAAACGAAAGCACAGTTATTGCACTGAATACACTTTGTAGAGTCCCAAAGAGGCACATTAACAGCCGTTCCTCGCTTTTCGTACTGAGAAGCACCAAGCTCAAACTGACCGTCTGCAACGTCTTTGAATGCGCTGACAGGAAGATTGTCGCCGTCCATGAGCGCAATCGGGTTCATAAGCTTTTCGACCATCGCAACAGTCTTTGCTTCTCCCGTGAGTTTTGGCTTTGCAGCGTCTGGAGCAGGGGTCTTCCAGCTCATCGGAATCTTTACCTCGTGCAATGCTCCCGCGCCCTCGTCAATCGCCTTGCAGTTCATATCGACGATGTCCTGTCCCTTCTTTGAGAACTTGGCGACGACCTTTTCTTTCATATACTTGATTGCTTCTTCAGCAGGAAGAACGTTTGCCAGTTTGAAGAAGGCTGACTGCAAAACAGTTGAAGTGCGCTTTCCCAGTCCGATTTTTGTCGCGATGTCAACAGCGTCAACAGTGTAAACCTTGATGTTGTTGTCTGCGATGTATTTCTTGCTTTCGGCGTTGAGCTTTTCGCCCAATTCCTCATCGCTCCACTGACAGTTAATAAGGAAGATTCCGTTCGGCTTTACATCCTGCACCATCTTGTAGCCCTTGATGATGTATGACTGATTGTGACAAGCAACAAAATCCGCCTGATTGATGTAGTACGGAGATTTTATCGGATTGTCGCCAAAGCGCAAGTGGCTGATTGTGATACCGCCCGTCTTCTTTGAGTCGTACTGGAAATACGCCTGAATATATTTGTCGGTGTGGTCGCCGATGATTTTTGTTGAATCCTTGTTTGCGCCAACAGTGCCGTCTCCGCCAATTCCCCAGAACTTGCACTCTACAGTTCCCGCTGCTGCTGTAATCGGAGCTGGCTTGATTTCTGGAAGCGAAAGATTTGTGACATCATCAACAATACCGATTGTGAAACGTGCTTTCGGCTTTGCGCTCTCAAGTTCCTTGTAAACCGCGAACACAGAGCTAGGCGGAGTGTCTTTTGAACCCAAGCCGTAGCGTCCGCCACAAGTTACGATGTCGTTCAAGCCCGCCTCGCGCAAAGTCGTAACAACATCAAGATAAAGCGGCTCACCCAAAGAACCTGGCTCTTTTGTGCGGTCAAGAATTGCCATCTTTTTCACGCTCTTCGGCAAGACTTTGAGGAACGCGTCAGAAACCCAAGGGCGATACAATCGCACTTTGATTAAGCCGACTTTCTCTCCGCGAGCGTTAAGATAATCGATAACCTCTTCCGCCACATCGCAGATTGAGCCCATCGCGACGATAACTCTGTCAGCGTCAGGAGCGCCATAGTAGTTGAACAAATCATAGTTCGTTCCGAGCTTCTCGTTGATTTTGCCCATGTATTTCTTCACGACATCAGGAAGAGAAAGATAAACGCTGTTGCCCGCCTCTCTGTGCTGGAAGAAAACGTCGCCGTTTTCGTGACTGCCGCGCATTGAAGGATTGTTCGGGTTCAAAGCGTGTGCGCGGAAAGCCTTCACAGCGTCCATATTGCACATATCTTTCAAGTCAGCATAATCCCAAAGCTCGATTTTCTGGATTTCGTGGCTTGTGCGGAAGCCGTCAAAGAAGTTGATGAAAGGAACTCTGCCCTCGATTGCCGCCAAATGCGCGACAGGAGCCAAGTCCATAACTTCCTGCGGGTTTGTTTCGGCGAGCATTGCAAAGCCTGTCTGACGGCAAGCATAAACATCGCTGTGGTCGCCGAAAATATTGAGAGAATGAGAAGCCACAGTACGGGCAGAAACGTGGAAGACGCACGGAAGCTGCTCTCCTGCGATTTTATACATATTCGGAATCATCAAGAGAAGCCCCTGAGATGCCGTAAACGTCGTGGTAAGCGCACCAGAAGCCAAAGAGCCGTGCACAGTTCCTGCCGCTCCAGCCTCGCTTTCCATTTCCACAACCTTTGTTTTTGTGCCAAAGATGTTTTTCTGACCATTTGCAGACCACTGGTCTACAAAGTCCGCCATCGGAGAAGACGGAGTAATCGGATAGATACCCGCGACTTCAGTAAAAGCATACGCAACGTGAGCCGCAGCCTGATTTCCGTCCATTGACTGTTTCTTTCTGGACATTTTTGCCCTCCTAAAATATGGCTTTAAGTGTGTGAATATGATTGTAAGGCGGAATTGAGCGAAATACAAGCGCTTTCTTTACTACGATTGACGTTTTGCATGGCGGAAACGCTTCGTAGTTGCTACGATTGGCTTTCGGCACGCGGGAAACGCTTCGTAGTTTAAACGATTGCCTTTCGGCATGCGGGAAATGCTTCGTAGCCGCTACGATTGATTTTTGGCATGCGGGAGATGCTTCGTAGTTTAAACGAGGCTCGGTTTTAAAATTGACCTTCGTAGAAAAAAAAGTGCCGCCTTTTTTTGAGCGACACTCTTTTTGTTTTCAGTTTTATTTCGATTTTGGCGTTGTCAACTTGCCTTTATGCCTGGAAAAGCGCTGTTGAAAGATAGCGGTCGCCTGTGTCAGGAAGAAGAACTGCAATCGTCTTTCCCTCGAACTCAGGTCTTTTTGCGAGTTCCAAAGCCGCCCAAAGCGCTGCTCCCGAAGAAATTCCCACAAGAACGCCCTCTGTCTTTCCGAAGTTGCGTCCTGTTTCAAACGCAGCATCGTTTTCAACCTTTATGACCTCGTCATAAATCTTTGTGTCGAGCGTGTCAGGAACGAAGCCCGCTCCGATTCCCTGAATCTTGTGTGCGCCGCGCTTTCCCTCTGAAAGAACAGGCGAAGAAGCTGGCTCAACAGCAAAAATCTTGATGTTCGGATTTTTTTCCTTGAGGTATTTTCCAACCCCGCTGAGCGTTCCGCCCGTTCCGACACCCGCAACGAAAGCGTCAACGTGTCCGTCGCTGTCCTCCCAGATTTCAGGGCCTGTTGTTTTGTAGTGCGTTTCAGGATTCACAGGATTTGTGAACTGTCCTGGAATAAAACTGTGCGGCGTTGTCGCAGCGAGTTCGTTTGCCTTTTCGATTGCGCCGTTCATTCCCTTTGCGCCGTCCGTCAAGACAATCTCTGCTCCGTAAGCCTTAAGAAGACTGCGGCGCTCGACGCTCATCGTCTCAGGCATCGTCAGAATTGCACGAAGCCCATAACTTGCAGCAACCATCGCAAGCCCAATTCCAGTGTTTCCGCTGGTTGGCTCGATAATAACAGAATCCGCCGTAACTTTGCCGCTCTTTATAGCCTCATCGATAATCGCTTTTGCAATACGGTCTTTCACGCTTCCCGCTGGATTGAAATATTCAACCTTCGCAAGAATGCGCGCTTTCAAATCATATTTCTTTTCTGTGTTCGTCAACTCAAGAAGTGGTGTGTGACCAACAAGTTCTGTGACTTTTTTTGCGATATGCTCTGCCATTGTCTAGCCTCCTATAGATTCCTACTAATTCAATATGTAATTACTATATATTCTTGGATTGCTTTTGTCAAGCAAAACACTAAAACCCTACCAAATATACTGGAAAATCAAATTACATAATCAAAGTATGTATCTGGAGCGGCTTGATTTACGAGGTCTTCAAGAGAAATGCCATCAAAATAGTCGTTTACGATTTTGTAGAATCCTGTCCACATCTTGAGTGTTGGGCAACTGTCTTTTCTTTCGCATGTATTTTGTGTCTGCTCAAGACAGGCAATAGGAGCGAGATTTCCCTCTGTTATGCGCAAGATTTCGCCTACACTGTATTCTGACGGCGCTTTAGCAAGTTTGTAGCCGCCCTGAGGTCCTCTCACACTCAATAAAAGTCCGAACTTGCTGAGAAGCGCTGTAATTTGCTCAAGGTATTTTATTGAGATTTGTTGTCGTTCGGAAATGTCTTTGAGCGCGGTATATTCTCCCTTGTTATGAAGCGCAAGGTCAATCATAAATCGCAATGCGTAACGTCCGCGCGTAGATATTTTCATAAGTTCCCTCCAAAAATGGGTGTTTGTGATTTTTTTCATAATACAATGAATATTCTTAATAGTCTAGGGAGATACTATGGAAATGTACTCATTTTGCACTTTTTTCACATAAAAAGCGTGAAAATTTCCTATTTCTCTTAAGGGAAATACTTTGTTTTAGTCTTGAATTATTTTATAACATAACTTAGTTTATAATCACTCAATATATAAGAAGCTTCAAAGTGAAGAAATTAGTAGGTATGTTGCTACTTTGCATCTCGGCATTGACGGGCACTCATTGCGGCGAGGACGCAATCGAGCTCGGGAACTTGGCGCATGCCCGCCTCATCGTTACAGGCTCAAAAGGCTGTAAGCGCGGACGACTACACTGCGATTAAGGCGGCTCAAAAAGCAAATGCCATTGTTCGCTCTCCCTCCTTTGAACGTGCAGAACGCTTGTCGCTTCCTGACGGCATAACATCTGTTCCAGACTTCCTAGGCAGAGCGATTGTGATTCCTGTGAGCGTGAAGAGCATCGGCGATTGTAGATTTGGAGACGACAATTCTTCTTTGACCGTTTACTATCGCGGCAGCAAAAAGGAATGGAAAGCCATAAAAGTCGACAAGCATAACAAGTCTCTCAAAAAGGCAGAAATTGTCTTTGATTACACAGGCGAGTAAGCCTGTTGGCTTAAGCAAAAGAGCGTTGTCTGTGCTCAAAAAAATAGGCGGCATTATATTTCAGCCGTCAAATTTTCCATATAAAAATATTTCTAGCAAGACTCCTTCTATACTGCTCGAATACACTTAACTACCCTTTGGACATGAAATCTGAAAGTCAAAATGCACAAATACTTGAATTTCTTTCATAAGCAATGATAAAGTAAGGCACTATAATTATTTGAGGATAAAATGACACGTTTCAACAAAAAGATAGCCGCTGTAACAGCCGCTCTTATGCTTTCGTCGGCGCTTCCGCTCTTCAGCGCAGTTCAAACGCCGATTACACTGAACAAAGTCTCTCCTGAACAAAGGTCTGATTTTGCAACAAAACTCCAGAAGTACCTTAACGATAATGATTTTGATGGTGCGCTTGCTTTGTTTGATTCTCTTTCAAACGATATGGCAAACGACTTTGATATTCTTTTTTTGAAAGCGTCTATTCTTTTTTCTGCCAAGCGCCTAGACGAGTCGGAAGCGCTTTGCACGCGCCTTCTTTCAGTCCAGAGCGATAATTTGGACGTTCTTGAGCTAAAATCTATGATTTCAAAAATGCGCGGCGACACAAGAAAGCGCAGCGCGGAGCTGAAGGCAATTCTCCAGAAAGACCCTCAGAATGTTCAGGCGAATATCGAATATGCCGAGGACTTGGCGCTTTCAAAGGATTATGCGACCGCAAGAAAATATTACAGAACGGCAATGCTGAAAGACCCGAACAATACTTCCGCTCTTTTTGGCTACGGTCAGACAAGCTATTACGCGGGCGACATCGAAAGCGCCAAAAAAACATTCACCAGAATGCTTCAGGTTGACCCGAAAAACGCCAGCGCCAACGCATATCTCGGAAAACTCGCCGCAGAAGATGACAAATATGCAGAGGCTGAAAAATACATTGTGAAGGCAATCGAGTATGACCCGAACAACTATGATTATCGCCTTGATTACGGCTCTTATGCAAAGACGAGAGAAAAGCAGGATTTGGCTGAGGAGCAGTGGAAAGTTGCAGTTAGCCTTCGCCCTGATTATTTCTTGGCCTATTCATATCTTGCCGCCCTTTATGACGAGCAGGAAAGATTTGAAGAAGAAATCGAGCAATGGAAAAAAGTCACCGAGACAAATCCAAAATATTATTACGCCTATGAGGCGCTCGGCATCCTGTACTGGCACAAAAACGAGTTCATCAATTCCCGAAATGCCTTCCTGAAGGCTTCGAGCTACAACCCGAAAAACGAGTCCTATCCGATGATGGTCGCAGCGACTTACTATCGCCAGAACGAAAAAGACAGCTACCTCAAGTGCAAGGCGTATCTTGCAACAGTCTTGAAGGATTTCCGCGAGAACAAGGCAGTTTATTCCGTTATGCGAATGTATCACGACAACGGCGGCGGCATCAACGCAGAAACCTCGACAATCCGCGCCGTAAGCGAAGAGAAAAACAAGACCACAAAAGGAAAACTCTATTTTTACCTCGCGCTTTTTTATGATATGAAAGGAAGCCGCGAGATTGCCGAAGAGTATTATTCACAGGTGACAAACCTTGCCGCTCCTCTCTTCTTTGAGTTCCGCCTTGCAGAATGGAGCACGATGTAAAATGAGTCAGACAGAGCATATTTTGAACCTTGGCGGACGTGAGTTTGTTCTCATCGGAACAGCGCACATCTCAGCCGAGAGCGTCAATGAAGTGAAAGCGGCAGTTGAGGAGAAGAAGCCTGACTGCGTGGCAATCGAGCTCGATGAGCAGCGCCTCAAGACGATGACCGAAGAGGAATCTTGGAAGAACCTCGATATCGTGGGCGTCCTCAAAAGAAATCAGGGCTTCGTGATGCTTGCAAACGTCGTTCTCTCATCGTTCCAGAAAAAGATGGGCTCAAACGTCGGCGTGAAGCCGGGCGAGGACATGAAGGCGGCTTACGAGACAGCGCAGTCGCTCGGCATTCGGACAGAAATGGTTGACCGCCCTGTCCAGACGACGCTCAGACGCGCTTGGGCAAAGAACTCCCTCATCGGAAAATGCAAGCTCCTTTCGCTCATGATTGCCTCCGTTTTCGACACAGAGGAAGTCACAGACGAGCAAATCGAGAACCTTAAGAACTCCTCTGAAATGGACAATATGATGAGCGAGCTGTCCGCTTATCTTCCGGCAGTGAAGACAGTCCTCATCGATGAGCGCGATTTGTATCTTGCCAGCCGCATATGGAATTGCCCTGGTGAGAAAGTGCTTGCGGTTCTTGGCGCAGGACACATTCCGGGCGTCGTCGCGCACTTGAACGCATTCGCGGAAGGAAAAGGCTCTGCTGACACAAGCGAAATCGAGAAAATCCCCGAAAAGAAAATCAGCGCAAAAGTCATAGGCTGGCTTATTCCTCTCATCATCATCGCCCTTATCGCCGCAGGCTTTTATTTTGGCGGAAAAAAGAACGGCTGGAACATGATGGTTTCTTGGGGCATCTGGAACTCCGTTCTTGCAGGAATCGGCGCTCTTGCGGCAGCGGCGCACCCGCTTGCGATTTTGCTTGCGGCGCTGAGCGCTCCTTTCACATCTCTTTGCCCGCTTGTCGGCTGCGGCATGGTCGCAGGCTTGGCGCAGGCATTTTTGTGCAAGCCGAAAGTCAGCGACCTTGAGTCGATTCAAAGCGATTGCAACCTCAAAGGCTTTTACAAGAACCGCATTTTGAGAGTGCTTCTTGTCTTTGCCCTCTCATCTCTCGGCTCTTCGCTCGGAACTTTCGTCGCGGGCGCTTCCTTCGTGAAGACAATCGCGAGCGTTCTTACAAAGTTCTTCGCCAACTAAAAAATAGCGCAAAAAAAGAAGAGGCTCTCCTTTTGGAACAGCCTCTTTTTTTGTGTCTGTTTTGCGTTTTTTTCGTCCAAACACAATTTCTTTGAAAACCTCTTGCGTTTTTTTTCGTCCAAACACAATTTCTTCAAAAACCTCTTGCGGTTTTGCTCGTCCAAACGAAATTTCTTCAAAAACCGCGTGCGGTTTTTACTGTCCATAGAATCAAATGGCTTCAACCGCATGCGGTTTTGCTTGTCCAAATGAAATTTCTTCAAAAACCTCTCGCGGTGGAGCTCGTCCAAGCGAAAAGTCAGGAAAACCGCAATACAGTTTGTGCTTCGACTACGCTCAGCAACCGTTTCGTTGAGTAACCGCGTGCACCTAAATTGCGGTTCGTCCGCGGAAACTGCGGTCGAGAGTGAGGCGGTCAACGTATTCAAGGTCGCCGCCTGCCGGGATTCCGCTTGCAAGGCGCGTGATTTTCACACCGCTTGACTCAAGTGCTTTTTGGATATAAAGCGCTGTCGTGTCGCCGTCGACTGTAGGGTTTGTGGCGATAATCACTTCGCTGACTTCTCCGGAGCTAACTCTTTGGTGGAGTTCAGAGATGCGGAGCTGAGAAGGACCGACGCCGTCCAAAGGCGAAATGACTCCGCCCAAGACGTGATAAAGTCCGCGGAATGTGTGCGAGCTTTCGATTGTCTGCACGTCCTGCGGCTGCTCAACGACGCAAATCACGCTCTTGTCGCGAAGTGAGTCTGAGCAAATCGGGCATGGGTCTTTTTCTGTCCAGCTTCCGCAAATCGAGCAAGGGCGGATTCGCTCCTGAAGTGTTGCGATTTGGCTCGAAAAGCGCTGCATAAAGACTGTGTCTGCGCTCAAAAGGCTGTTTGCGATACGGGCGGCGCTCTTTTTTCCGATGCCCGGCAGTCGCGAAAAGCTGTCGATTATTTCGTCAAGGGCGTTCAAAGTCCTGCTCCCGGCACTGCGCCAAGAAGTGAGCCGTAGCGCTCTTTTACTTCTTCCTGCAATTTTGTGATTGCGTCGTGATGAGCCGCAACGATTAAATCCTGAAGCATTTGTATGTCGCGAGGGTCAACGGCAATCGGGTCAAGGCGGACGGCTGTGACTTCCATTCTGCCGTTAATCGTCACGTTGACAAGATTTCCGCCGGAAGAGCCTGTTACCGAAACTTCGCTGAGTCCTTCCTGCAACTGCTTGAACTGCTGCTGAATCGCATCAGCGTTCTTCAAAATATCAAATGGGTTCATATCTTACCTCCAACTATTGTGCCGCGAAACTCATCGCGGAGAATCTGTACTGATTTTGGAATATCGACTTTTTCGCGGACAATCTCTTTTTGCACTGCGCTTTCAAACTCTATTTCTTTGCCCGAAACTTTTTTGAGAGCAGCGATGATTTGCTTTTTGTAAACTTCAAGCTGCATCTGCTGATACTGGTTCGGGGCTGTCGCAATGATTTTGTTGCCGCTTATCTCGAAATCCACTTCTGAAAGCGCGCCTGCCGCAAGAACTTCGTTGTATTTTAGCTCTTCGATTGTCTCTCTTTTGAGCGTTTCTGCATCAATGGCGTTTTCTGTGCTCGGCGCTGCTGGTGCGACAGGCGCAACGCTTTGAGGAGCGGCGCTCTCTTGCTTTGGCTCTTCTTTGATTGGCTCAACCTTTGGCAAAGGCTCTTCTGTCTTTGTTGGAGCGCTCTCTTTTGGAGTCTCGCTGCCTTTCAGCGCTGAAAACATCGGAATCGCGCTCGGCTCTGAATGTGGAGCGCTTTGAGGCTCTTCCTTTTTTTCAGGAGCGCCCACGTTTTCAGAGCGGTTTTCGCTCGTGTTCGCTGAAAGCATTGAAAACTGCGGAATCGAAGGATTTATGCTCGGCTCTCTTTGTCTTTGCCTTTCTTGCATTGGCGAAATCGCTGAAGAAGGAGCGCCTTCAACAAGGAGCTTTCTTGTCGCCTCGATTGCCATCTTGATTTCGGACGAGCTTGCTGCGTCCCTGAGGTTGCAAAGTCGCGAGAACGCAAGGTCAAGCTCATAGCGCGGAGAAAGCGAATAGCGGATGTCGCGGTAAAGCGCGAGGAAAAGCGAAAGCGCTCTTTCAATGCGCACTTTGTCCCAGTTTTCAAGAACGCTCTTGCTGTAGCGCTCGGCGCTTTGTCCAAGAAGAGATTCTTTTGTGACGCCCGCCTTTATGAGCATTATCGAGCGAATATATTGAGCGCTGTTCGTGATGAACTGCTCGATTGTGATGCCGTTTTGCAAAATCAAATCGAGTTCCTCAAGCGTCTTTTCTGTGTCGCCCGAACTGCATTTCTCGAAGATGGAGTTCAGCTGCTCGATTCCGACAAGACCGAGCTTGTCGCGGATTTTCTCGTAAGTGATTTCGCCGTCCGAGAACGCCGCGACTTGGTCAAAAAGCGTGTAAGCGTCGCGCACTGAGCCTGTCGACTCCTTCGCAATCCAATAAAGCGCTTCGTCATCAGCCTTTATTCCGATTTCGCTCGCCGCCTCTCCAAGAAGATTCTTGAGGCGCTCAATCGGCACAAGATGGAAATTGAACTGCTGACAGCGGCTTTTTATCGTCGCAGGCACTTTTTGCAATTCAGTCGTCGCAAAAATGAAAATGACGTATTCGGGAGGCTCTTCGATTGTCTTCAAAAGCGCATTGAAAGCGCTTGTTGAAAGCATGTGAACTTCATCGATGATATAGATTTTGTAGCGGCTTGAGTTTGGAGGAAAAACAACCTCGTCTTTGATTTCGCGAACATCGTTGACGCTTGTGTTTGACGCGCCGTCTATCTCGCGAACGTCAAGAGAAGCGCCGCGCGCAATTTCGCGGCATGCATCGCACACTCCGCAAGGCTCTGTCGTCGGGCCTTTCTCGCAGTTGAGCGCTTTTGCCATAATGCGCGCTGAGGATGTTTTTCCGCACCCGCGCGGACCTGAAAAAAGATATGCATGAGCAATGCGCCCTGATTGAATTGAATTCTTCAATGTGTTTGCGACAAATTCCTGCCCTACAAGGTCATCAAACTTTTGAGGGCGTCGTCTTGTCGCTGTTACTTCATAAGCCATAAGCAAAGATTACAGGAAAATCGAATCTTTCTCAATGTCATTTTTCTCACCTTGCCTTGAAATGGAACAAAAGCTTTAAAAACATTCTGTAAGGAGCGCATATTTATTTTGTTGTGCTATTGGAAAAAGCACAGCCTTTACGATAAAATGCTCTCAATAAAAAACGGTTTTTGTCAACACACCAGAATTGCATATCATAAGGAGTTCTTTATGCAAAAGAAATTCGGGAAGATGTTTAACAAAATGTCCGTTCGCTTCGGTCTTACAATCGGGTGCGAAATTGTTGTTCTTCTTTCTCTTCTTGTTTTTGTCGCTGTATCCAAAGCCAGAAATTCACAAAAGGAACAGTTTATCTATTCAATGGAATCGCTCGTCGATTCTTTCGCCACAAATCTCAATCAGCGAAACTCAAAGTTCATGCAGCAGCTTCGAATGTACACAATGTCCGATATCGTTTCTTCGCCTGATTTTTCAGCCCAAACGTGCGCCGAGTGGCTAAAGAATCACAAGAAAATCAGGAGCAAAGATTTCACTTCGGTTTTCTATTGCGATTACAAGACAGGAAAAGCGTATTCCGATGAAGGCGAGACATTCGACGTTTCTGCCACCGAATATTTCCAGAAAATGAAAAGCGGAAACTTGAGCCAGTACATCAGCAACCCCGTCGGAAAAAGCGCCGACGATGCCGTTTATTACATTTGCAAAGTCGTAAGCAAAGACGACGAGCGAGTCGGCTTTTTTGCAGTATCGATAAGCCACGAAACACTTGTTAGCGCCATTGAGAACAAGAACATCGGCGGCGAGGGCTTTGCGCTTCTTTTGGACGAGAAAGGAACTGTCGTCTCTTTTCCGCAAAAAGACATCGTGATGAAAGTGAACTTCACAGAGCCCAACAAGGATTATGAAGGACTGTCTGAGGTTGCCAAAGACATGTGCGCCAAGAACAAAAACTATGGCTGGATTTGGGCAGAGGGTGGAAAGCACCTTCTTGTTTATGCGCCAGTTGCTGGAACTTCGTGGTCGCTTGCCTTCTCCGTTCCCGAAAAGACCGTGTACAAAAGCGCAAACTCTCTCGGAAACTTCTTGATACTCATTTCCGTTGTAATAGCCGTTTTCCTCATTATCACAGCACAGGCGAGCATCTACATTTCGCTTCGTCCGCTAAAGAAAGTCGTCAAGAACATAAACGAAATCGCTTCGGGAAACGCCGATTTGACGACGCGTCTCGAAGTTTCAACAAGCGATGAAGTCGGACTCGTCACCGACGGCTTCAACAAGTTCGTCGAAAAGTTGCAGTCAATAATGAAAGACATCAAAGTCTCAAGAAGCGACCTCTTTGAAAGCGAGAACAACCTCACGCTCGGTCTTGAGGACACGACAACCTCTATCGCCGAAATCGTTATGAGCATCGACCGCGTGAATACACAAATCGACTCGCAGAGCGATTGCGTAAACGAGACAGCGAGCGCCGTCAACGAAATCGCTTCGAACATCAGCAGCCTTGAGCGAATGATTGAGACACAGGCGGCAGGCGTCTGTGAAGCAAGTTCCGCCGTCGAGGAGATGATTGGAAACATCTCGAGCGTGAATACTTCCGTTGAAAAAATGGCGTCTTCTTTTGACAACCTCGGCGAGCTTTCAAGACAGGGAAGCGAAATGCAAAGCGAGATGAACAAGCGAATAAGCCTCATCGAAGAGCAAAGCGAAATGCTCCTTGAAGCAAACAAAGTCATCGCGTCAATCGCAAGCCAGACGAACCTTCTGGCGATGAACGCCGCAATCGAAGCCGCGCACGCAGGGGAGGCAGGACGAGGCTTCTCCGTCGTTTCTGACGAAATCCGAAAACTGTCCGAAAACTCCGCCCTTCAGTCGCGCTCAATCGGAGAACAGCTCGGAAAAATCAAGAATTCCATCGGCTCAGTCGTCGTTGCTTCCGAAAAGACAAGCCAGATGTTCTCGTCTGTCGCCGCAAAAATCAGCGATACCGACGAAATCGTAAAGCAAATCAAGAGCGCCATGGAAGAGCAGCAAATCGGAAGCGCCCAAATCGGAAAAGCGCTCCACTCGATGAGCGGCAGCACCGAAGAAGTGCGCCGAGCATCCTCCGAGATGTCAGTCGGCAACGGCGCTATTTTGAGCGACGTCAAGCGCCTCAAAGACGCCACTGCCGACATGCACGACAGCGTCCGCGAGATGAGAAACTGCACCGACATCATCAGCGAGACGGGCGAAAACCTTTACGAAATTATCTCCGGAATGAAAGATTCAATCGCCAAAATCGGAGAGCAAATCGACAACTTCGAGGTCTGATTCCTCCTTCAAAAAACTATTGTCATGCTGAACACGTTTCAGCATCTGCCTTAATTTTAGTAGATTCTGAAAACAAGTTCGTCAATAGCAATTTTTTTTCAGACAGAGAGAACCATAAAAAAACATTCCTTCACATCGAGGGAATGTTTTTTTTCGTCAAGGAACATTTCCTTAACTTCGAGGAACTCTTCCTTAACTTCGAGGAACATCTCCTTAACCTCAAGGAACATCTCCTTAACATCGAGGAAACTCTCCTTAACATCGAGGAAAGAAATCTGGATTTTTTGAATGACAAGAAATTCCAGAAAAGAGAGCAAATTTTTCACGCTTGATTTTGAATTTGTGTATGAATTTAGCAAAAAATTCAAGAATTTCAAAACGCACGGCTTTCTCTTCGGGCTTAGAATTAGATTATCAAAACTGGTAGGGCAAAAGCCCAAAACTAATAGGGGGAATCCTTATGAAAAAAATTATTGCTATGGCACTTGCTGGACTCATGATTGTTCCACAGGTATTCGCAGCTCCAAAGGCAAAGAAAATCTCAAAGAAAACACCAATCGGTGTTTCTATGCCGACAAAAGACCTTCAGCGCTGGAATCAGGACGGCGCTAACATGAAGGCTCAGCTTGAGAAGGCTGGATACAAAGTTGACTTGCAGTATGCAAACAACGATATCGCAACTCAGACAAGCCAGATTGAGAACATGATTTCTAAAGGAAACAAAATCCTTGTTATCGCTTCTATCGATGGTTCTGCTTTGAAGAGCGTTCTTGACCAGGGAAAGAGAAAGGGTGTTAAGGTTATCGCTTATGACCGCCTTATCATGAACAGCGACGCTGTTTCATACTACGCAACTTTCGACAACTGGAAGGTTGGAACAATTCAGGGCAACTTCCTTGTCGACAAGCTCAACTTGAAGACTCGCACTGCTAGCGACCCAGCATACATCGAGCTTTTCACAGGCTCACCAGATGACAACAACATCAACTTCTTCTTCGGTGGTGCTATGGACGTTTTGAAGCCATACATCGATTCAGGCGTTCTCGTTGTTCCATCAGGACAGACTTCAAAGGCTCAGTGCGCAACTCTCAACTGGTCAACAGAAGAGGCTCAGAAGAGAATGGAGAACCTCATCTCTTCACAGGGATACGGTCCACGCGGAAAGAAACTTGACGCTGTTTACTCATCAAACGACTCTGTCGCTATGGGTATCACAAACGCTCTCGTTGCAGCAGGCTACACAGCAGCTGATTTCCCAATCGTTACAGGTCAGGACTGCGACAAGCCGAACGTAAAGAACATGCTCAAGGGCACTCAGGCTATGTCTATCTTCAAGGATACTCGCACTTTGGCAGAGAAAGTTGTTGGTATGGTCGACGCTATGATGCAGGGAAAAGAACCTGAAATCAACGATGTCAAGACATACGACAACGGAACAGGAATCATTCCTTCATACCTTTGCGACCCTGTATTCGCCACAACAGCAAACTACAAGAAGTTGCTGATTGATTCAGGCTATTACAACGCATCAGACTTGCAGTAGAAATAACTGAAAAGGGCAGAACTGGAAAAAAAATCTTCCTCTTCTGCCTTTTCTTTAAGTACTAAACGGAGACTTCCAATGGCAAAAACTTTATTGGAAATGAAGCATATTACCAAGACATTCCCTGGTGTCAAGGCGCTTGACGATGTGAATATCGTGGTTGAAGAAGGCGAAATCCATGCTCTTGTTGGTGAGAACGGAGCGGGTAAGTCTACTTTGATGAGTGTTTTGAGCGGTATTTATCCTTATGGCACTTATGAGGGCGACATTGTTTATAACGGGGAAGTATGCCAGTTCCAGAATATAAAAGATAGTGAAGCAAAAGGCATTGTTATTATTCATCAAGAGCTCGCTCTTGTTCCGCTTCTTACTATTGGCGAAAATATGTTCCTCGGCAACGAGCGGGGAAAAACTTCAAAAATTGATTGGGCTGAGACGTTTTCGAAAGCAGATGAACTTCTTCATCTTGTAGGATTGAAAGATTCTTCCCATACTTTGATTAAGGATATCGGTGTCGGAAAACAGCAGCTTGTTGAAATTGCAAAGGCTCTTGGCAAAAACGTAAAACTTCTTATTCTTGACGAGCCTACGGCATCTTTGAACGACACCGAAGCAAAACACCTTCTTGATTTACTCCTTGAGTTCAAGAAGCAAGGCATGACTTCTATTTTGATTTCGCATAAATTAAACGAAATCTCTTATGTTGCGGACAAAATCACTGTTATCCGCGATGGTAAGACGATTCAGACGATGGACAAAACAAAGGATTCCTTCGCTGAAGACAAGATTATTTCTGCAATGGTCGGTCGAAGTCTTACTGACCGATTCCCGAAGAGAACGAACCAGCATATTGGCGATGTGTTCTTCGAGGTAAAAGACTGGTGCGTGGATCACCCGATTTTTGACGGTATAAAGGTTTGCGACCATGTTAATTTCAACGTCAGACGTGGTGAGGTTGTTGGTATTTCGGGGCTTATGGGCGCGGGAAGAACTGAGCTTGCTATGAGTATTTTCGGTCGCTCTTATGGCGCAAATATTCGTGGTCAGATTTTCCTTGACGGCAAAGAAGTTTCTTTCCCTGATGTCAAGACAGCGATTAATCACCATGTTGCTTATGTAACAGAAGACCGAAAGGGCAACGGACTTATCCTTACGGAAGCAATCAGCCGCAACACGACGGCGGCAAAGCCTGAGAAGATTTCTTCTCATGCGATTATTGATTTTGATAAGGAAAGAGAAGTTGCAAAGCACTATGTTCGCGAGATGCACACAAAATGCGCTGCAATCGAAGAGAATGTAGGAAACCTTTCTGGCGGCAATATGCAAAAGGTTTTGCTTGGAAAGTGGCTTTTTGCAGACCCAGACGTTCTTATCTTGGACGAGCCGACGAGAGGTATCGACGTTGGTGCTAAATACGAGATTTACTGTATCATCAACAAGATGGTAGAAGACGGAAAGTCTGTCATATTCATTTCTTCTGAAATGCCAGAGATTTTGGGTATGAGCGACCGCATATATGTTATGAACGCAGGACGAATGATTGCGGAACTTTCTAAAGAAGAGGCTTCGCAGGAAAAGATTATGTCTTGCATTATCAATTCTGATAAAAAGTAAATTAGGAAACAGGAGTAGTTATGAGTTCAACATCATCTAACATCAAGCGAATACTGAAAAGCAATACTATCTTTTTAGTACTTATAGCGGTTATGGTGCTTTTCCAAGTGCTAATCGTGGCAACAGACAACGGCTCTCTTTTTGCGCCGTCTAACATCACAAATATCATCAAGCAAAACTCTTACGTCGTTATTCTTGCAACTGGTATGCTTCTTTGTATCCTTACCGGTGGTAACATCGACTTGTCTGTAGGTTCTATCGTTTGTTTCGTTGGCGCTCTTGCCGGAACGTTTATCGTTAACTGGCACATGAACATTTATGTGTCAATCTTGCTTTGTCTTATCGTTGGTATTTTAATCGGCGCATGGCACGGACTTTGGATTGCCTACGTTCATATCCCGCCTTTCATCGTAACATTGGCTGGTATGCTTTTGTGGCGCGGTGCTGCTCTTATCGCATTGAACGGCTTGACCATTTCTCCAATGCCAGATAACTTCTTGCGCTTGTTCAACAGCTCAATCCCGGCAATTTCTGATGAGGCATTCGACGCAATGGGCTATGAAGCGGCTCAGGCAAAAATCTTCATGATTACAATGATTATCGCTGCTATTTGCTGTATTGCATTCATCATCGCAGAAATCGGAAAGAGAAAGAAGAGAATCAGCAAGGGCTATGAAGTTGAAGCAGTTCCGCTTTTCGTCGGAAAACTTGCTCTCTTGAGCGCTGTTATCCTTGTTGTTTCTGCACTCTTGGGACAGGATTCAGGTCTTCCAGTAATCCTCATCTTGATGGCTGTTATCGTTGCAGTTTACGGATATTACACACAGAACACAGTTCCTGGCCGCTACCTTTATGCACTCGGCGGAAACGCAAAGGCTGCAAAGCTCTCTGGCGTTGACACAGACAAAGTTATGTTCTTTGCATACACAAACATGGGCTTCCTTTCAGCAGTTGCGGCTCTCGTTTGTATCGCACGTTTCAACTCAGCAGCTCCTACTGCTGGTACTAACTACGAAATGGACGCTATCAGCTCATGCTTTATCGGTGGCGCTTCTGCATACGGCGGAACTGGAACAGTCAGCGGTGCTGTTATTGGTGCGGTCTTCATGGGCGTTCTCAACAACGGTATGTCAATCCTCGGTGTTGATGCCAACTGGCAGCGCGCTGTAAAAGGTCTTGTTCTTTTGATGGCGGTTCTCTTTGATGTTATCTCCAAAAAAAGAAAAAGCAGCAAATAAGTAGTAACTCCTTATCGACAAGCTTTTCCCAGATTCTCGTTGCAGAGTCTGGGTTTTTTGTCTTTTCGCCGCCAGAATAAAAACTACTCGCTTTTCTCCTCATCTTCGCCGAGCAGCGCTTGTATCGAGAACATCGCTTCCAACTGCTCGATGTTGCCAGCATAATAGCTTTCGGTATCATAACTTTCTGCAATGCCGAGGTCGTAGCCCTTGTAAAACATCAGCGAACAAGCCTCGCCTTCTTCTGCCAAGCCCGCCTCTGATATAATTTTGGCAATTTCGAGTCCAATCGCTTTTGTGTCGCTTTCGCTGTCTTTCAGACGAGTTCGAATCACAATTTTTTTGAAAACCTCCGTGCCGTCGCTGCCTTTCTGCTTGGTTTTTCTGTGCCGAATCGAAGTGTTATAGACAGGAAGAGCCTCTTGAATCTGCATTTGCACCTTGTGCGATTGCCCAAAGCCAAATTTTTGTGCTGCCAAAGTTATGCAAAGCGCTCCAAAGAAAACGAAGCCCACCAGAACGAACGAGAAGCGAATCGCATTCTTTTTGTTCACGAAAGCAATTTCGCCTTTGCTTTCAGCTTCAACCACAAACGTCCCCGCGATTAAATCGTGAAGAGATTGCCGTGTGTCGCGGTTGACGATAAAAAAATAAAACTCCAGGAACGAAATTGAATAGAAAACAAGCCCTTCCAAAAACAAAATCAGAATGTATTTTGTGCTTGAAAAAGACGGGTCGTCCAGCGCAAATCTAAGAAAGAGCCAAAAACTGCGAAAAAAGCTTTTTTGAACGCTGATGCTTTTACAGTGCTTGTCTGCCACTCTCATTCCCATCGCCAGCTTTCCGAGAGTCTGCCCTCCAAAAAGAGCGCTGTCGCCAAGCCCAAAATAAAAAAGAGCGATGAGCGTGCCAAGCACTCGTCCCCAGCCGCCAAGCCTTGCATAAAAATCGCCGAGAGCAAGAGCAGACATGCGAATCACAAAACTGATGATGAGCAGGTCGATTGCGAATGCAAAGAATCTGTTTCGTCTTGTTGCGAGTTTTGGCGTTTTGTCCTCGTTTTCAGTCATAATTTTGTCCTCAAAATAAACTCGTTGCATTTTATTTTTTTGCCGCTCTTTTCTCAAGCCTTGCAGTTCGTCATTGGCTGCCTTGTTTTTGAATCTACCACAAACAAGGCAGATACTGAAACGAGTCCAGCATGACAGCAAAATGACTTTTTCGCCCTCATTCTTTTTTGTGTGAACGCGTTTTTGTGAGAAAATGGGTCGAAACTATTTAGTTTTTCAATACTTTTTCAAGAAAATGACCTTAACCTATTTAGTTTTTCAACACTTTTTTAAGAAAATGGCTTGCACTAAATAGTTTTTCAATACTTTTTTAAGAAAACGGCTTGCAACAAATGTTTTTTCAATACTTTCTTAAGAAAACACCTTTACAACAAATGTTTTTTCAACACTTTTTTAAGAAAATGCCTCGCAACAAATATTATTTCAATACTTTCTTAAGAAAGCGGCTCGACAACAAATTGTCCAAAAGGATTTTTGCGAAAAATTGAGGAAAAACAATTCTTGTTCTTGCTCCTTGAGAAAAAAACGAACGAAAAATCATAAAATTTCTAACTTATTCACGATTTTTTTTGACCGCAAAAAGAAAAACTTATAAAAAAGTCCGTAAAAATTCACATTTACGCCGCAGATATTCGGCGTTAATATTATCACATACTGTTTCAAATACAGGGGGAATAAATTATGAAAAAGATGGCATCTATGCTCGGAAGCGCTTTGCTCTGCGCTTTGGCACTCACAAGTTGCGGCGGAAAAAAGACTGACGCTTCTGCAACAACTGCTGCTCCAAAAACTGAGGAGAAAAAGGTTTTGACAGTCGGATACGCTCAGGTCGGTGCAGAAAGCGACTGGCGTTTGGCAAATACAGAGTCTTTCAAAAAGACATTCACTGCAGAAAACGGCTACAAGCTCATTTTCGATGACGCTCAGCAGAAGCAGGAAAACCAGATTAAGGCAATCCGCAACTTCATTCAGCAGGATGTTGACTACATCGTAGTTGCTCCTGTTGTTGAGACAGGTTGGGAGACAGTTTTGAAAGAGGCAAAGGACGCAGGTATTCCTGTTATCCTTTCTGACCGTCAGATGAGCGTTTCAGACGAGAGCCTTTATCTTTGCTGGGTTGGCGGAAACTTCTTGAAGGAAGGTCGCGACAGTGTTATCTGGCTTGAGAACTACCTCAAGAAAATCGGACGCGAGAACGACGAGCTCAAGATTGTTGACCTTCAGGGAACAATCGGTGCTTCAGCTCAGATTGGACGCACTCAGGGTATCGAGGAAGGTATCGCAAAGCACTCAAATTGGGAACTTGTTGCACAGCAGTCTGGCGACTTCACACAGAAGGGCGGTCAGGAAGTCATGGAGTCTATCTTGAAGTCAACTCCAAAAATCGATGTTGTTTTTGCTGAGAACGACAACATGGCTTGGGGTGCTGTTGACGCTATCCGCGCTGCTGGAAAAGAGCCAGGAAAAGACATCATCATCATCTGTTTCGACGCTGTTAAAGAGACTTTCAACCGCATGATTTCAGGCGAAATCAACTGCGCTGTTGAGTGCAACCCATTGCACGGTCCTCGTGTTGACGAGATTATCAAGGACTTGCAGGCTGGAAAGAAAGTCGACAAGATTCAGTATGTTGTTGAGGAAGTCTTCGACGAAGAGAACGCAAAAGACCGCCTCCCAACTCGCGCTTACTGAGCCACAGGCTCTTTTGTAAAAGCCGCTGACCTTTTTGTGAGAGTCAATGGCTAAAGCAAAAGCCGAAGCATAATGGTTTCCGTTATCTTCGGCTTTTTTTGTGAGTATTTTTCATATTTGTGTAGCAAGGGGATAACTCCTCTTTGTATAAAACGTTTTTAATAATTCAGAAGGTTTTTTATGGAAGAAAAAGAAATATTGCTTTCAATGAAAAATATTTCTATGACTTTTCCGGGCGTAAAGGCGTTGCAGAATGTGGACTTCTGCTTGAGAAAAGGCGAGATACACGCGTTGATGGGCGAAAACGGTGCTGGAAAAAGCACATTGATAAAAGTTTTGAACGGTGTTCACACAAGGGATTCAGGCGACATCTTCCTTAACGGAAAAAAGATAGACAACCATTCTCCAGAAGAGGCGCAGCTCAACGGCATTTCGACTGTGTTCCAAGAGGTCAATCTTTGCACAAACCTCTCTGTTGCAGAAAACATTTTTGCAGGACACGAGCCGCTGAACAAGTTCCACGCAATCGACTGGAAAAAGATGAACCAGAGCGCACGAGAGATTTTGCATTATGTCGGTC
>CACYWZ010000017.1 GCA_902778325.1 uncultured Spirochaetaceae bacterium | reverse complement strand
ATTTGATTTTGACCATGATGCGCTCTCCCGTCCTGCTGAACATCTGAACCATCGGTCTTCCCACAATGCCTTCCGCAACATCATTTTTGAACGGTGACATCGGATGAGTCTTGACAAAATCAACTCCTTCTTTCAAAGTACCGACCAAAAGGATTGGAACGCATCTGATGCCAAACACCTCTGCGAAATGTTCTACTGCATCACGATTGAGCCAGTAACCGCCGATGTAGACATCAAACAAGACAAAATCAGCAGGACCGTAAAGTCCACCGCCCTTCTGAATCTTTTCTCCGATTCCCTCTCCGAAGAGGATGACTTCCTTGTTTCCGAAATTCTGCTCGAAAAGTTCTTCTTTGGACTCGCCGCCGAAAAGTTCTTCCAATCTGGCAAGCAAGTGCGCCGGAATCTGTGCTTTGTCGGTTCGACCCATGAAACTGACACGGTATCCATCCCAGCAGACCCTAATGTTGGTTCCGTTGGCTTTGTATGTAAATTCCCAATCATCGTCCTTCAGATACTCAAGTTCCAGTGTGCTATACGAGCCTTCAATTAGCTTGTTTTTCCCAAAAGACTCTCTCCGATAAATGTTTGGAATCTTTGTATATTCAATCACTATAATTTGGCTCTTAGCTCCTTTTCGCTTATCTTACCGAAAGCAATCCCGATTTTATTAAATCAACCGACATCGCCATTCTTCCCTCTTCTTTTGCTCTCTGCTCAATATCGTGTTTATGGAGCTGAATGGCAAGATATTCATTGATAAACGTGTTCTCAAACTTTTTTGCTTGTACCATAATTCTTATGATATTTCGATTATGCATATTTTTATACAGTTGTCAAAGAAAGATTGTCAAAAAGTTCGTTTATTTTGTGCTGGAGTCCACAAAGAATTTGTGATTGCGAGAATGTTTCTGATTCTTCACGTTTTGGGGGAAGATTCAATTTCTGTATCTCCAACTTTTATGGAAAAAGCATTAAAGACTCAAAGCGCTTTTTATTCCTGATTCAATATCTGCTTTTATAGATGGCTCTAATTTTACAAATATTTTTTGTGAGAGATTTTCGATAAATAAATCTTTGTCTGTTCCTGCAATGTTTTGAACACAGCAATTTTCATTAAAAAGTTGCATAGGTTTTATCTTTAGTGTTTCCGCGATTTTGTCTATCACGTCTGGCGGCGGAAAAGACACTCCGCACTCAATACCGTTTATGTAGTTGAAACTTTTGTCTATCAAAACTGCAAGTTGTGCTTGTGTATAGCCTGCTTGCTTTCTGTATGCCTTTAGATTATTTATGAAAATCTGCTGCGTTGTCATAAAATTGATTTTGCCAAGATTGAGCAAAAAATTGACACTCTTTACCAAGTATATACTGTATTTTCTCTTGCAAATACCAAGATTATTATGTATATTGACACAATAATCTTGTGTATGCACCTATATTTTTAGATGCTTAACATTATTTTCTTGGTATAAGCAATGACGGTAGATAAAGAAAAAGCTATTCGTGCGATAGTAAAAAGTGCGGTTGAAGGATATGCAAGCGGATTTTGTGATAAACATATTTCCGAGCTTCACAACGAAAACGGAGTTATAAACTCAAAAATCCACAATATTTTTATTTCTGCGCTTGGTCCAGAAATTCAGTATTATTCGGCTCTTGTGCGTTCTCTTGATTCAAGTTTGGGCAATATGCTTGAAACTATGGCGATTAACATTGCTGGCATAAATTACGACGTTACGCAACATGTTGAGGGTGTTTTGTACGGAGAACAAAGGACTTATATTGCAAAAATCCTTGAAGAATACAAACGCCACGCTCGTGTTCCTGCAATTTGTGATTACACGGGAATTGCAAAATATTCGAACGAGAACGACAAAATCACTAAACGCCACGAAAGCGATTATTGCTTGAAAGACCCAGAAAATGGAATGCACTATTTGATTGAGCTGAAAATTGGCGGAGATTTGGACAACAAAAAGGCTCGTTCTGAAAAAGAAGCTCTTTTGGAACAATATTGCATTCTCACAAACACGCTTGGTTCTGAAGAAAAGGTAAAAATCTATTTTGCTACTGCATATAATCGTTATGGCGAGGGAAATGAGTGGAATCAGGGCAGAGTTTTGCAATTTTTCTCAAAAGAAGAGCTTTTAATCAGTTCTGACTTTTGGAATATGATTTGCAAAGCCTCAAACGGATATGACATCGTAATCGACGAGTACAAGAAAAACGCAAATCTGATTATTTCCGCGCTGAACAAAATCAAAAAAGCATATTTGCCAGATTCAAACAGGAAAATAAAATGAATCTGTTTGAATCTGACGAGTGCAATAAAAAATTAACTCCAATTATAAAATGGGCTGGTGGAAAAGAAAAAGAACTGCCGATTATTCTTGAAAATTTACCAAAGTTTGAAAACTTTTATGAGCCTTTTGTTGGAGGCGGAGCAGTTTTTTCTGCAATAAGTGCAAAGAAGTATTTTATCAACGATAAATCTTGTGAACTTATTGATTTGTACAATGCAATAAAAACAAAAGACAAAGATTTCTTTTTGTATTCAGAAAAAATAATGAAAATAAGGAAAGAAATCGGAAAATTTTTAGACTCTCATCAAAGTTTTGTATCTCTTTACAAAGCAAACCGCAATGCTGATTTTTCAAAAAAGACTGTCGCAAATATTTTTGAAACGACATTTGCAAGTTCTGAAAAAGACCTTTGCGCTGTTCATAAAAATGATTTTCCAGAGCAAGAGAAGTTTATTGCAGAAATAAAGAAAAATCTGTTTGACAAAATCTCAAGAATGAACAGACTGGAAAAGAAACTGCATTTGCTTTGTGATGAAGATTTGTTTTTGAACATTCAGACAGGCTTTTTGAGCGGTGTGTATATGTATTTTCGCTATTTGTACAACAACGAAAAACTTTGTGCAAAAAACAAAAGTCTTGCAACTGCTCTGTTTTTGTTTATACGAAATTATTGCTATAGTGGAATGTTTCGCTACAACAAAAAAGGCGAGTTTAACGTTCCTTATGGCGGAATTGGCTATAATGCAAAAACTTTGGACAAAAAACTAGAATATTATCGCTCTCAAAACTTAGAGTACAAACTTTCTAAAACTGAGATTTTCAATCTTGATTTTGCAGAGTTCCTGAAAGCAAAAAAGCCAACAGAAAAAGATTTTATCTTTCTTGACCCTCCATATGACAGCGAGTTTAGCACTTATGCCAAAAACACATTTGACAAAGCAGACCAAAAACGCCTTGCTGATTATTTGACGAACGAGTGCAAAGCGAAGTTTATGCTTATTATAAAAAGCACGCCTTTTATTCTTTCGCTTTATGAAAACAAAAATCTCTCAATCCGTGCTTTTGATAAAAAATATCTTGTGAGTTTTATGAACCGCAACAACAAAGATGTTCAGCATTTGCTGATTACAAATTACTAAAAATCACTTTTCCTGTTTTGCTGAAGCCAAATTGCTCCAAGTCTGCTCCTATACACTTTGAATACACTTTGTATACAGCGGATTTGCCTCTGCTTTGGGAAAGAGAAAAAACATTTGTTTCTGGCTTTTCCAGTTTTGGGAAAGAGGCTTTTGGGGTAGTCAGCACTTGTGAGGGGAATACAAAAATTTCTTTGCGTGCTCGGCAAAATCTTCTTTTGAAATGGAAAGAAAATAATCACGGGCACAAGAATAGAAATCCTCGGATTTCAAAAACTCTGCAATCAAAGAGTAGCCAAAATCCTCGCCGACGGTCTTTCCTGCCATAAAATTCTCGAAGCGCGAAAAATGTGCAGGGTCGGAAGAAGTGCAGTCTGTCCACAAAAAAGGATTTATCTCGCTCAAGTACATCGCAAGAAAATCGTCTTTGACGGTCTGCTTTTCAAAAACAAAATCCAGTTCAAAAAACATCATCGAAAACAATTCAAAATTGTTCATTTTTTATCTCCTTATGTTTTTGATTTATGCGCAAGAAAATATATTTTTTTTATTATAACGCTTGATTTTATTTTGTATATATTGTATAAATACATCACGGTTCAGATGAAACTTCAGCGTTCAAATGAACAGAGTTCTTTGATTAGTTTGTTTTCAGGCAAGTATCTTTTTTAAGATGCTTGGCAATGCCGTAAAGGAGCGCTTTTGAAGTGCTTTAGGTTATTGCAGCTCTTGTTTCTGAAGTTTTAAGCCGTTGGCTTGAGATTTATGTGTTAGTCAAGAGGTTCCTGTATTTATCTGCGCCTGTAGATAAATGGTTCCTGGATGCCAAACCAGTTATCAATATTGCATTTTGGTAATGTTCGGTGGTACGGAGCAAAGTAATCCGAAATTATGGATTCCTTGAGATATGTACTTTTTTTTGATTGTATAGCGTAAATCCGTATAAACCACAATTTTGTATTATAGTGTGTCTGCGAACGAGGTCGTCTTAGTTTAGGCAGGTCTTGTTCTGGCTTAAAGTGCAACACATATATAAATTTTACATGCCGTAGAGCAATATTTCTACAGGCAAGGAGAAAGACATGGCAAAGGAAAAGTTCGTTAGAACTAAGCCACACATGAATGTCGGAACCATTGGACATGTTGACCATGGTAAGACTACTCTGTCTGCAGCTATCACTGGGTACTGTGCAAAAAAGTACGGTGATAAGGTTCTTAAGTATGATGAGATTGATAACGCTCCAGAGGAAAAGGCTCGTGGTATTACTATCAATACTCGCCACCTTGAGTATCAGTCTGACAAGCGTCACTATGCACACATCGACTGCCCAGGACATGCTGACTACATTAAGAACATGATTACTGGTGCTGCTCAGATGGATGGTGCTATCCTCGTTGTTTCAGCTCCAGATTCAGTTATGCCACAGACTCGTGAGCATCTTTTGCTCGCACGCCAGGTTGGTGTACCGAAGATTATCGTCTTCTTGAACAAGATTGACCTTGTTGATGATCCAGACCTCGTTGAGCTCGTTGTTGAAGAGGTTAAGGATGTTCTTAAGGAGTACGGCTTCCAGGAAGATACTCCAATCATTCAGGGTTCTGCATTCAAGGCTTTGGCTGACGGTGCTTCTGCTGAGGATACAAAGTGTATCGAGGAATTGCTTGCAGCAATGGATACATGGTTCGATGATCCAGTTCGCGATGATCAGAAGCCATTCTTGATGCCAATTGAAGATATCTTCACAATCTCTGGACGTGGTACTGTTGTTACAGGACGTATTGAGCGTGGTGTAATCAACATGAACGACCCAGTTGAAATCGTTGGTATTCGCCCAACTCAGAACTCTACTGTTACTGGTATCGAGATGTTCCAGAAGACTCTTGATCAGGGACAGGCTGGTGATAACGTTGGTATTCTTCTTCGTGGTGTTGAGAAGAAAGACGTTGTTCGTGGACAGGTTCTTGCAGCTCCTGGTTCAATTCACCCACACACAAAGTTCGAGGCTCAGCTCTATGTTCTTTCAAAGGAAGAAGGTGGACGCCACAGCCCATTCTTTACAGGTTATCGCCCACAGTTCTACTTCCGCACAACAGATATCACAGGTACTGTTGAGCTCGAGGCTGGAACAGACATGGTTAAGCCAGGCGACAATGTTAAGATTATCGGTGAGTTGATTCACCCAATCGCTATGGACGAGGGATTGAAGCTTGCTATCCGTGAGGGTGGACGCACAATCGCTTCCGGACAGGTTACAAAGATTATTGAGTAGTTAAGATGTGAACAGGGTTGGTTTTTAACCCTGTTCATTGGAGGAATAATGGCCAACGAGAAGATTCGTGTCAAGCTTCGTGCTTTTGACGTTGAGCTTATCGATCAGAGTGCAAAGGCTATCGTACAGACAGTGCGTAAGGCTGGAGCGAAGGTGAGCGGACCTATCCCGCTTCCAACAAGAATTAATAAAATTACTGTTTTGCGTTCACCATTCGTAAATAAGAAGTCACGCGAGCAGTTTGAGATGCGCACTCATAAGCGTCTTATTGATATTCTTGAACCAACCTCAGAAGTTATGGATCATTTGATGAAACTTGAACTTCCTGCAGGTGTTGATGTTGAAATTAAGCAGTAAGTTGTTGTCTTTTTGACAAAATTACTGCCATGGTACGGTTCCTTGCTTTTGGGAATGGCGGCCTATAGGAGTTATTCAGATGAAAGGTCTGATTGCAAAAAAAGTTGGCATGACACAGGTTTTTGACGAAAACGGTAATCTGACACCAGTAACCGTGATTAGTGTTGAACCTAATACAGTTGTTGCCACAAAAAACAAAGAGAACTGCGGTTATGATGCAGTTGTGCTTGGTGTTGATGATTTGAAGGCTGGAAAAGTGTCTAAGCCATATGCTGGACAGTTTTCAGAGAACATTACGCCAAAGCGTCATTTGAAAGAGTTCCGCGATTTTGATGTGGAAGTTTCTGTTGGCGACCAGCTTGGTGTAGAGCTTTTTGAATCAAGTCGTTATCTTGATGTTACTGCTACATCAAAGGGAAAGGGCTTTCAGGGCGTTATGAAGCGCTGGGGTTTCCATGGTGGACGTGCAACACACGGTTCAAAATTTCATAGAGAGCCGGGTGGAACTGGTGAGTGTACAACTCCTGGACACAGCTTTAAGAATACGAAGCTCCCTGGTCATATGGGATTTGCTCGTGTTACTGTTCAGAATTTGAAAGTTGTGAAAGTTGACCCTGAGTTGAAAGTTATCATGGTTCGCGGTTCAGTACCGGGAAATAAAGATTGCACGCTGATTGTCAAGACTGCGGTCAAGAAATAACGACGAGGAATAAGATGGAAAAGAAAGTCTATTCAGTCGATGGCAAAGAGCTTAGGACAGTTAATCTTGCTGATAACGTGTTCGGTCTTCCGGTAAATGAAGATGTCATTTATTATGCCATCAATAATGAATTAGCAAATTTGCGTACTGGTACGGCTTGTACAAAGGGTCGTGCTGAAGTGCATGGTAGTAACAATAAGCCATACAAACAGAAGGGAACGGGAAATGCTCGTCGTGGTGACAAGAAGTCTCCAATTACTGTTGGTGGTGGTGTTGTATTTGGTCCAAAACCGCGTGATTTCAGCTATTCATTGCCTAAGCAGGTAAAGCGCTTGGCTATGAAGAGTATTTTGAGTCTTAAAGCACAGACTGACCTTCTTACAGTTGTAGAAGATTTTACAGTCGAAAGCGGAAAAACAAAGGATTTGAAGAAAATTCTTGATAACTTTGCTAAAGATACTCGCACTGTTGTTATTTTGAAAGATGATGATGAGAAACTTCGTCAGGCAGGTAGAAACCTTCACAATGTTTATTTCTTGTCATATAATCGTCTTCGTGCTCATGACCTCTTTTATGGAAGAAAGGTTATTGTTCTTGAGAGTGCGGCAAAGAATCTTGCGGATTTTTATAAATCAGAAGCGGAGGCTGAATAATGAATTACGTAGATGTTCTTATTGAGCCGATTTTGTCGGAGAAAGCTACTGTTCTTCGTGAATCAGGAAAATATACATTCAAGGTCGCTCCAAATGCGTCAAAAACGCAGATTAAGGAAGCTGTGCACAATCTTTTTAACGTAAAAGTCGTTGATTGTACAACTGTGAATGTAAGTGGCAAGGAAAAACGGGTACGTGGTCGTCCTGGAAGAACTGCCAGCTGGAAAAAGGCTGTTATCAGTCTCGCTCCTGGTGAAACAATTAAGGTTTTTGAAGGCCTGTAAGCCTTCTAGCGTGTTGAGGAGAACCAGATGGCTCTTAAAGTTTTTAAACCATATTCAGCAGGTACTCGTACCCGTATCGATTTGGTGAGAGAAGACTTGACAACTGACAGACCATTTAAAGGTCTGACTTCAGGTATGAAGTCTAATGGTGGACGTGGCGCTGGTGGACGTATTTCTGTACGTCATCAGGGTGGCGGTCACAAAAGAAAGTATCGCATTATTGATTTTAAGCGTGATAAGCATGGTATTCCTGGAACTGTACGTTCTATCGAATATGACCCAAACCGCAGTGCTAATATTGCTTTGGTTTTCTATGCAGATGGCGACAAGCGTTATATTATTGCACCAAAAGGTTTGATGGTAGGACAGAAAGTTATGTCTGGTGAGAATGCAACTCCAACTGTTGGAAATGCTCTCCCACTTTCTGCAATTCCTGTTGGTTTCACAATTCACAATATCGAGTTGACACTCGGACGTGGTGGACAGCTTGTTCGTTCTGCTGGTGCTAGCGCATTGGTAGCGGCTAAAGAAGGTGAGTATGTTACAATCCGTCTTCCATCAAGTGAATTGCGCCGTGTAAATGCAAAGTGCTATGCTACAATTGGTGTGGTCGGTAATGAAGAGCGTATGAATACATCGCTTGGAAAAGCTGGTCGCAAGAGATGGTTGGGTATTCGTCCAACTGTTCGCGGTATGGCTATGAACCCTGTTGACCATCCACTTGGTGGTGGTGAAGGTGCTGGTAAGGGACGTAATCCTGTTACTCCATGGGGACAGCCTTGTAAAGGCTTTAAGACCCGCAACAAGAGAAAGACGTCCAGCAAGTTTATTGTTTCACGTCGCAAGAAGTAGTTGCATAGGAGATAACCGTGTCAAGATCTGTTAAAAAAGGTCCTTTCGTTGAGAAGAGCCTTTATAAAAAGGTTATTGAGATGAATAAAGAGTCAGACAGGAAGATGATTAAGACATATTCCCGCTGCTCAACAATTATTCCTGAAATGGTTGGAAATACCATTTCTGTATACAATGGTAAGTCATGGATTCCTGTATATGTTACAGAGAACCTCGTCGGTCACAAGCTTGGCGAATTTTCTCCAACTCGTACATATCATGGACATGGCGGTTCCGATAAGACCGCAAAGAAATAATAGGTGGATACGATGGCTGAAAATAAAGGCTATATAGCCACAACAAAATTCTTGATTGCATCGCCAACAAAGGTTCGCCCTGTTGCGCGACTTGTTTCAAGAATGTCTTGTACAGAGGCAATGGCAATTCTTGCTAATATGCCTCAGAAAGGTGCTAAACTTATTAGTGGAACAGTTAAGTCTGCTATGAGTAATGCTCTTAATCAGAACAAGAAACTTGATGAAGATATGCTCTATGTTAAGGAAATTCGTATTGATGAAGGTCCGAGACTTAAGAGAGTTTGGTTTCGCGCACGCGGTAGAGCTGACCAGCTCTTGCGCCGCATGTGTCATATTACCGTAATTGTCGGCGAAAAGGCAGGTAACTAAGGTGGGTCAGAAAGTAAATCCGATTGGGCTTCGCCTCGGAATTAATAAAACGTGGCAGTCTCGCTGGTATGCAGGTCCTCGTGATTATGCAGACTTGTTCCTTGAGGATATTAAAATCCGAAAATTGGTGAACACTCTTCCTGAGTGCCAGAATGCCGACATTGCAGAGATTGAGATTACTCGTCATCCTCAGCGTGTTACGATTACAATTCACACAGCACGTCCAGGAGTTATTATTGGTGTAAAGGGTGCTAATATCGAAAAGATTAGTGCTGAAATCACTAAACGACTCAATCTCCAGAAAGTTCAGATTAAGATTAAGGAAGTTAAGCGTGCTGAAATTAATGCGTCTTTGATTGCGCAGAATATTGCTCGCCAGCTTTCTGGTCGTGGTTCATATCGAAAGGCTTTGAAACAGGCTTCTGCAAATGCAATGAAGTCTGGAGCTCAGGGTATTAAGATTCGTCTTTCTGGTCGTCTTGGCGGTGCAGAAATGAAGCGTACAGAAGAACATAAGGAAGGACGTGTTCCTCTTCATACTCTTCGCGCTGATATTGACTATGGTTTCATCGAAGCTCATACTAGCTATGGTTTGATTGGAATCAAAGTTTGGGTTTACAACGGTATGAATTATGGTCATCAGATGAATGATGATGCTGGAGAACTGGCTCGTAAATCTCGTCCGAATCGTGCTGATGCAGCCGGAAATCGTACTGCAAAGGCTTCAAGGAGTTAGTAAATGCCTCTGAGTCCTAAAAGAGTAATACACCGAAAGGTGCAGCGCGGTAGAGAGCGTGGCTTTGCTACCCGTGATAATAACATCGACTTTGGAGATACAGCTCTTGTTGCAATGGAGCCAACTTGGTTGAACGCTCGCGTTATCGAAGCTGCTCGTATTGCTATCAACCGTTGCATTTCACCAAAGAAAGGTAAGATGTGGATTCGCGTATTCCCTGATAAGCCGATTTCAAAGAAACCTGCTGAAACTCGTATGGGTAAGGGAAAGGGCGCACCAGAGTTCTGGGCTGCTGTTATCAAGCCGGGAATGATTTTGTTTGAGGTTGCTGGTGTTGACAAAGCTACTGCTGACCATGCTCTTACATTGGCTAGCAGCAAGTTGCCAGTAAAGACAAAGATTGCTTACAAGCCTGTCCAGTACTAAGGAGAAATAAGATGGCTGATTCTAAGAAAAAGAATTTCAAAGATTTGTCTTATTCCGAATTGGTTGCACAGCGGGATGAGCTTGCTAAGAAGTACATGGACCTTCGTTTTCAGAAAATCGTTGGACATGTAGATAATCCAATCCAGAAACGTACAATGCGTCGCGAAATTGCACGCTTGAATACGTTTATCCGGCAGAAAGAAATTGCCGGAGAAAATAAGTAGGAGCTGACCCGTGGAAAATCAGGTTGCTAAGACTGAAAAGGGTTCAAAGCGTTCTTTTGTTGGTGTAGTAACAAGCGATAAGATGGATAAGACTATCGTTGTTGCGATTAACACAAAGAAGATGGATCGCCTTTACAAAAAATATGTCACTTGGACAAAGAAGTATAAGGCACATGACGAGAAGAATGATGCACACATTGGTGATACTGTCCGTATCGTAGAGTGTGCACCAATCAGCAAAGATAAGTGTTGGCGCTTGTCTGAGATTATTGAGCGGGCTAAATAAGCCACAGGAGTAAAAATATTATGCTTCAGATGCAATCAACTATGACTGTTGCTGATAACTCCGGTGCAAAAATCGTTCAGTGCATTAAGGTGCTTGGCGGTTCACATCGCCGCTATGCAGGTATCGGTGACATTGTTGTGGTAGCAGTTAAGGATGCAATTCCAACTTCTACCATTAAGAAGGGTGCAGTTGAAAAAGCTGTAATCGTGCGTGTGGCAAAAGAATATCGCCGCCCAGATGGAACATACATTCGTTTTGATGATAACGCTTGTGTTATTGTTGATGAGAATAAGAATCCAAAGGGAAAGCGTATTTTTGGACCAGTAGCTCGTGAGCTTCGTGATATGGATTTCATGAAAATTGTATCACTTGCACCGGAAGTTCTGTAAGGAGTTTTGAGAATGGAACCAAAATTCAAGATCCGCAGGGACGACCAAGTAGAGATTACTGCTGGAAAAGACAAGGGTAAGCGCGGTACAGTTGTTAAAATTGACCGTGAAAAGGGTCGTGTGATTGTTTCAGGCGCTAACCTTGTTAAGAAGGCTATAAAGAGACGCAGTCAGCAGGATCAGGGCGGTATTGCTGAAGTTGAGGCACCGCTTGATATTTCTAACGTTGCTATCGTCTGCAAAAAATGTGGACCTGTTAGAATCGGTTACAAGATAGACGGAGACAAGAAGATTCGTGTCTGCCGTAAGTGTGGAGAAGCGCTGTAATGGAAAATTACGTACCTCGGCTTAAGAAAGTCTACAAAGAAAAGTATGCTTCTGAGCTTTTTAAGGAGCTTGGTTATACATCTACCATGCAGGTTCCTGCAATTAAGAAGATTGTAGTTAGCATGGGTGTTGGAGAGGCTCTCACCAACAAGAAACTTCTTGATGCTGCAGTGGCTGATTTAACAGCGATTACAGGTCAGAAAGCGGTTAAGACAAGAGCTCGTAAGAGTATTGCTAACTTCAAACTTCGTGAGGGTAATGAAGTTGGTGCGATGGTAACATTGCGTGGTAACATTATGTATGAGTTCTTGGATAGACTCATCAATGTTGCTTTGCCGCGTGTCAAGGATTTCCGTGGAATTAAAGCAACAGGCTTTGATGGTCACGGTAACTTCTCACTTGGTGTTACAGAGCAGATTATTTTTCCAGAAATTGATTTCGATAAAATCACTAAAATTGCTGGTATGAATATTTCTATTGTAACAACAGCTCGTACAGACAATGAGGCTCGTGCGTTGCTTGCCAAGTTCAATATGCCGTTTAGAAAGTAAGAGGGAAGTTCATGGCTAAGAAATCATTGATTAATAAAGCGAACCGCACTCCGAAATTTAAGACACGTCAGTACAATCGTTGTCATATTTGCGGTCGTCCGCATGGATACTTGCGCAAATTCAAGATTTGCCGTATCTGTTTCCGTAAGTTAGCAAGTGAAGGCCTTTTGCCAGGCGTCACAAAATCCAGTTGGTAGTGTGGTAGGAGATAAAAATGGCAGCTTCAGACCCTATAGCAGATATGCTTACTAAAGTCAGAAATGCGGCACAAGCCCGCCACGAGAGTGTAGATATTCCTACATCCAAGCTTAAGCTGGAAATCGTGAAGATTCTGAAGACAGAAGGTTATATTAAGAATTTCAAGAAAGCGCAGGACGAAGGCGGTCACAGCATCATCCGCATTTCTTTGAAGTATGATGAGAAGAACGAATCGGTTATCCATGGATTGGAGAGAATCTCTACACCTGGACGCCGTGTCTACTCTGGTTACAAGGATATGCCACGTGTCTATAATGGATACGGTACAATTATCGTTTCAACTTCTTCTGGTGTTACAACTGGTAAGAAGGCTTCTGAGAAGATGATTGGTGGCGAATTGCTCTGCAACGTTTGGTAATAGGAGGAAAGAATGTCTAAGATTGGAAAACTTCCTGTTGCTATTCCTGCAGGTGTTACTGTTACAGTTGCTCCAGCTTTGGTTACTGTTAAAGGTCCAAAGGGAGAGCTGAAGCAGGATTACAATGAAAACGTGAAAGTTGAAGTCAAAGGCTCTGAAGTCATTGTTACTCCAGCTAACGAGAGCAAGGCAGCTAATGCTGCTCACGGTCTTTACCGCAATCTTATTCACAATATGGTTGTTGGTGTTACGACTGGCTACTCAAAGTCTTTGGTTATCACTGGCGTTGGTTTCCGTGCTGAAGTTCAGGGTAAATTGCTCGTTATGAATCTTGGCTATTCAACAGATTTTATTGCGGCAATTCCAGAGGGCTTGACTGTTGCTACTGATGCACAGGGCAAAGTTACTGTCAGTGGTATTAGCAAGCAACTGGTTGGCGAGTTCTGTGCTCAGATTCGTAAACTCCGCAAGCCTGAACCTTATAAGGGAAAGGGTATTCGTTACGAGACTGAGGTCATCAGACGTAAAGTCGGTAAGACTGGTGTAAAATAAGGTGAATGCAGTATGTTCAAGAAACTGAATGATAAAAACAGAAAGCGTCTGCACAGAAAGATTCATATCCGCAAGCAGATTTACGGTACTGCCGCACGTCCTCGTATGACAGTTACTCGTAGCAATACAAATCTGTATGTGCAGGTTATTGATGATGATGAGGGTAAGACTCTCGCTTCTATTTCTACTCTTGAAAAAGATTTTGCGGCGCTTAAAGCGAATATCGACGGTGCTACTAAGCTCGGAGAGGCTTTTGGAAAGCGTCTTGCGGAGAAGAACATTACTACAGTAGTGTTTGACCGCAACGGTTATCTGTACCACGGTGTTGTAAAGGCTCTTGCTGATGCTACCCGTAGCACAGGAATTAAATTCTAGGAGCTACTATGAGAAGTGATGATAGAGAGCAGCCGAAGGAATTCGTAGAAAAGTTGGTTAAACTTAACCGCACTGCGAAGACTGTTAAAGGTGGTCGCAGAATGGCTTTTTCAGCTTTAACCGTTGTTGGAGATCAGAAAGGCCGTGTTGGATATGGTTTTGGAAAAGCTAACGATGTATCAGAAGCAATCAGAAAGAGTATCGACCGTGCAAAGCGCAATCTTGTCGTTCTTCCAATGAAGAATGGTACTTTGCCACACGAGATGCTTGGAAAATTTAAGAGTTCTTCTGTGCTTATCCGTCCAGCTTGTCCTGGTACTGGAGTTATCGCAGGTGGTGCTGTTCGCGCTGTTATGGATGCTGCTGGTATTACGGATGTCGTTTCAAAGTCATTGGGTTCTAATGCTTCTGTAAATGTTGTCCGTGCAACTTTTGATGCTATTTCTAAGTTGATGGATGCAAGAAGTGTTGCTCAGAACAGAGGCAAGACCCTTAAGGATTTGTGGGGTTAATTATGGCATCTAGAATTCGTGTTACTTTGGTTCGAAGTGTTATTGGTCAGTCTAAGGATAAGGTTGCAACAGTCCGTTCTCTTGGACTCAAGAAACTTAATTCTTCTGTCGAGCATGATGCAAACCCTTCTGTTCTTGGAATGGTTGCAAGTGTAAGCCACTTGGTAAAGTGTGAGGAGCTTAACTAATGTCAGATTTTATTCTTCAAGCACCAGAAGGTGCAAACAAGAAAAAGCGGATTGTCGGTCGTGGTTCCTCTTCAGGCCGTGGTACGACAGCTGGAAAGGGCAATAAAGGTCAGCAGTCTCGTTCTGGTGGAAAGACTTATGTTGGTTTTGAGGGCGGTCAGATGCCTTTGTATCGTCGCATTGCTCGAAAAGGTTTCTCTAATGCCCAGTTTAAGAAGAATGTTTTCAGCTTGAACGTTGATGTTCTTGATAGCAGATATTCTGATGGTGAAACTGTTAATAAGGAAACTCTTGTTGCTAAGGGTCTTTTGAAAGACGCTAGTGCAATTGTAAAAATCCTTGGTAATGGTGACCTCTCAAAGAAGTTGACAGTCAATGTTGATAAGTTGTCTGCATCTGCTAAAGAGAAGATTGAAAAAGCTGGCGGCAATGTTGTCGCTGACGTTTCAGAAGAAAAATAAGGCGTTGGAGTAGTAAACATGGCAACTAATCCTGTTGTAAATATGCTTAAGGTAAAAGAGCTTCGTGATCGTTTGCTTTTTACTTTTGTAATTCTTGCCGTGTTTCGCCTGGGAAGTGTTTTGACAATACCTGGTATAAATGCCAGTGTATTGTTGAAATACTTCGAAGATTTGGCAGCGCAGAATAAAAATGCGTTTGCCAGTTATATGGATTTTTTCGCTGGTGGTGCGTTTTCTAATTTTTCTGTGTTTATGCTTGGTGTTATGCCATATATTTCAACACAGATTATAATGCAACTTGCGTTGATTATTTTTCCTCCGCTCAAACGTGCAGCGCAGGAAGATGGTGGTCAGCGCCGCGTTGCATCGTGGACACGCATTGGAACAGTCGTTGTTTGTATTTTCCAGTCATTGGCAGTTACAGTTTTCGCTAGCAGTATTCCTGGCGCTATTGTCATGGATGATGTTGCGTTTAAATTCTTAACCATCCTCACTGTTACTACAGGTTCGATGGTGACTGTTTGGCTTGGAAACCAAATAACGGCTCACGGTATTGGAAACGGCATTTCTATGCTGATTTTCGCGGGTATCGTGGCACGTATGCCTCATGCAATAGCAGAACTTATAACGAGAGTAAAAACAAGAGACATAAATTTTGTTTTCGTCATTGTTGCTCTTATTATGTTCGTTTTTATCGTCGCTTTGGTTGTTTACGAACAATCTGGTGAAAGAAAAATTCGTGTTCATTATGCAAAACGTGTTGTTGGTAAAAGAATGTATGCTGTTAACGACACATATATTCCATTGAAGATTAATCCTTCAGGCGTTATACCAGTAATTTTTGCTTCTGCTTTTTTGACTTTCCCATTGCAGCTTGCTTCTAGTTTTGCGTCAAGTAGTAATGCATCTCGTTGGATTATGCGTTTGTCAAATATTTTGACGCCGACTGGTATTTGTTACAATGTAATTTTAGTTTTTCTGATTATATTCTTTGCATACTTCTACACACAGGTAACCCTGAACCCCATTGAAATCGCAAAGAGTATCCGTGAAAACGGTGGTTCTATTCCAGGAATCAGAACAGACAAAACGGAAGTATATTTGCAGAAAGTGCTGAATCGTTTAGTATTACCTGGTTCTTTGTATCTTGCTGTAATTGCAGTGTTACCAACAATCATTCAGACTTGGTTCAAATTCCCTCAGTCTATTTCGACTTTGATGGGAGGAACTTCGTTACTGATTTTGGTTGGTGTTGACTTGGACACAATGAGTCAGGTGGAGGCTCTCTTAAAGATGCATCATCAAGATGGATTAGTTAAGAAGGGCAAAATCCGTTCTCGCAAATTGTAAATTTTAGTGAAATTTGCAAATTTTGAGAAATAAGACTAGAACTGTTTGGGACATTGTGATATGATAGCGAAACTCGAGTTGTAATTCATAGCGAATTGCCATGACTCGAGTTTTAATATCACTTTCCCAGGGGGACTTTTATGAAAGTACGCACTAGCGTAAAGCCCATTTGCGATAAGTGTAAGGTTATCAAACGCAACGGAATTATCCGTATCATTTGCTCTAATCCAAAACACAAACAGAGACAGGGTTGAGGAGTAACAGATGGCTCGAATTGAAGGAGTTGATCTCCCAAATAAGCATGTGAACATTGCATTGACCTATATTTATGGTATTGGTCGTTCGGCAGCTGCACATCTTTGTGAAGTTACGAAAATTGATCCGAATGCAATGATGAATGACCTCACACAGGATGATTTGACAAAGCTTCGTAATGCAATTGAGGCTGAGTATAAAGTTGAGGGTCGTCTTAGATCGGAAATCGGTCTTAATATTAAGCGCCTTATTGATATCGGATGCTATCGAGGACTTCGACATCGTAAGGGACTTCCGTGTCGTGGTCAGAGAACTCGCACGAATTCCCGTACTCGCAAAGGTAAGAAGAAGACCGTTGCGAATAAGAAGAAGGCGTAATCGGAGGTTGATGGATGGCTGTCCAGAAGAAACGTAAGGAAAAGAAAAGCGTTTATGAAGGTAATGTCTATATTCAGGCAACCTTCAATAATACAATTATTACAATCACGGATTTGAATGGTAATGCTCTTTCTTGGGCATCATCTGGTGGACTTGGATTCCGCGGTGCAAAGAAGTCAACTCCGTTTGCTGCTCAGACAGTAGCAGAAACTGCTGTTCAGCGTGCAGTCAGCTATGGCTTGCGCGAAGTTCATGTTTTTGTAAAAGGTCCGGGTGTTGGTCGTGAGAATGCAGTTCGTGCATTGGGTGCTATGGGTTTGCAGGTGAAATCAATTTCTGATGTTACACCGATTCCGCATAACGGATGTCGTCCTCGCAAAACTCGTCGCCAGTAAGGAGATAAAGCACAATGGCTAGATATACAGGTCCTGTTTGCAGACAGTGTAGAACAGAGCAGAAGAAGTTGTTCTTGAAGGGTAGTCGTTGCAATAGCGATAAATGCCCTATTAACAAGAAGCTTGGTGCTCCAGGAAAAGATCCAAAGGCTAGAACTGGAAAGCGCAGTGAGTACGGTCTTCAGCTTCGTGAGAAGCAGAAGATTAAGAGAATGTATGGAATGCTTGAGAAGCAGTTCCGTCTTACTTTTGAACGTGCTTTGACAATGCCAGGCGTTACTGGTGAAAACTTGATTCAGCTTCTTGAGAGCCGCCTTGATAATGTTGTGTACAGAATGCATTTTGCAGCTTGTCGCAATCAGGCTCGTCAGATTGTTTCTCATTCACATATTCTTGTGAATGGCAAAGTTGTCAATATTCCTAGCTATAACGTCAAGCCAGGTGATGTTGTTGAAGTAAAAGAAAAAAGCAAGAAGCTTGCTGTGATTCAGCAGGGACTTGAAAATGCTTCAAGTTATCCTTGGGTTACAGTCGATGCAGATGCTGTGAAGGGAACTTTTGTTCAGTATCCGCGTCGTGAAGAAGTTACTGATTTGGTCGACGTGAAAGAACAGCTCGTGGTTGAGCTCTATTCGAAATAAGGAGTTCAGATGGCTCGCAAAAATCTGCTTAAAGGCTTTAAGAAACCTAAAGGCATTACATTTGAGCGTCTTGAAACGAATCCTGATTACGGAAAGTTTACCGCATATCCTTTTGAGCCTGGCTTCGGTACTACGGTTGGAAATACACTTCGCCGTGTGTTGTTGTCATCTATTCAGGGATATGCAGTATCTTCTGTGCGGATTACGTCTTATGACGCAGAGGGTGTTCCTCATGTTATTACTAGTGAATTTGACCCTATTCAGGGAATAGCTGAAGATACACTGGAAGTTTTGAACAGTTTAAAACAGATTCGTTTGCAGCTGCCGAACGAGGTTGAACAGGGAACAGTACTTTTTACTTTTAAGGGACCTGGAAAGGTAATGAGCCAGGATTTTGCCCGCGAAGGCGAAATTGAGGTTAAGACCAAAGATCTTACAGTGATGACCATGATGGAAGGTTGTCATGTAGATTTTGAAATTCAGGTAGACTTGGGAAGAGGATACGTTCCTGCCGAGGTGAACACAAAATATGTTGAGGACGTTGGAGTTATTCCAATGGACTGTATTTTTACACCAGTTCCGAAAGTTCGGTATTCAATCGAGCCATGCCGTATTGGGCAACGTAACGACTACGACAAACTTATTCTGGAAGTATGGACTGATGGAACAATTTCTCCTGAAGATGCATTGGCAGAAGCTGCAAAGATTGCAAAAGACCATTTTACAATCTTTATAAACTTCAACGATGCTGATATTTCCAGTGGAGATGACCTTGATGAAGGTGATGAAAGAATTAGACAGGTGTTAAACACTCCTGTTGAAGAACTTGAGTTGTCTGTAAGGTCGTCTAATTGTTTGAAAAATGCTAATATTCGCACAATCGGCGAATTAACAAAGAAGACAGAAGCTGATATTGCTAAAAGTCGCAATGTCGGAAAGAAGAGTCTTACTGAGATTAAGGAGAAACTCCAGGAATGGAATCTTAGCCTTGGTATGACAGACTATAGTCATCTGAAAAATTCTGTCAGTTTTAAAAAGCCAAAGGAAGAAGCAAATGAATCATAAGCTTGGTTTTAACCCTCTTTCACGCACGACAGCACATCGTCGTGCTATGTCGCGCAATATGGTGACGTCTCTGTTCAGATATGAGCGCATCACTACAACGAAGTCTAAGGCTCTTGAAGTGCGCAAGGCTGCAGAGAAACTTATTACACGCGCAAAAGTGGACAGTGTTCACAATCGCCGTGAAGCTGCAAAGTTCATTCAGGATAAGAAAATCTTGAACAAGTTGTTTACCGAGATTGGTCCTCGCATGAAGGAGCGCAAAGGTGGATATACTCGTGTTTTGAAACTTGGCTTCCGTGCAGGTGATGCTGCTGATGTCGTACTCCTTGAGTTGGTGGATTACAAGTTGCCAGTTGCCTCTGAAGGCGACGCTACAGAGAAGAAATCAACAAAGAAAGCCGCTGCAGAAGCGAAATAAAGCGAAGGAGTAAAGTGTATGTCTAAATCACATCGCGGAACTGGTGTTCGCACAGAGCCTAATCACGGTCGTGGAAAGTGCGCACGTTGCGGAAAAGAAAACATCAAGACTTTGTATGAAGTCGAGTTTGATGGAAACAAAGGCAAAGTTTGTAAATTTTGCAATGCCGCTTTGAAAAATGTTGCACGCAAAAATGCACGTGCTGCAAAAGCTGCAGCCCCTGCTGAAAACGCATAATTTTAGTTAGTGTTTTCCAAGCCACTCCTCGTTTGCAGGGGTGGCTTTATTTTATTTATTCAGAAATTGCATCGATAAGGCGTTGCGTGTTTTCTTCTTTTGACGCCTTTGGTAGCAAGACTGTGATATCCGCCATCGCTGAATAAAGGGCGCATCTTTTTTCATAAAAATCGTGGAAAATGGTTCGAACCTCTTCGACTGATTTTGGTTTTTCCTTTGCGATATACGCAGGGACACCCGAAAGCGAGCCGTCAGTAGCAACCGTTATTTCTTTGGCGATACGGTCAGCGGCGACAAGTTCGTCAGTCTTTAAAAAGACAAACTTGCTCTTTCCCTTCAAGACCTCTTTTGCGCCCTCGTTATTGCAAAAGCCGCCACCAGTCGAGACGATTGCATATTTGCTCTCGCCTCCCTCTGCGTTTAGCGATGAAAGTTGCTTCACGACACTCTCGCAAGCCACTTTTTCCGCCTCCATAAAAGCACTAGCGCCGCTTTCAGAGTAGATTTCGCGTGCAGTCTTTCCTGTTTGCTGAAAAATTACGTCGTCGGTGTCGAAGAACAAACCGTTAAAATATGACGCAAGCCTTTTTCCAAGCGTTGTTTTTCCGCAATGCTTTATTCCCATTAGTACAATGATTTTCAAATTATCGTTCATAGTTTTTGAGTATACACCGAACGAAGAGCAAAATAAAGGGAAAAGCGATACAAAACCGCGCTTTACACCACTGTGTTTTTGCTATATTCTTAATTCTATGAATATAAATGTAGCGATAATTTGTCTATTTTTGCCGCTTGTTCTGCTTTTTCCGATTTTCAAGTCCGCAACACCAGGTTTTCATATACGATACGGTTTGATTGGTGTTTTGACAGGACTCGCTGCTTTAATTCCAATCGTTGTAATTCAATTTGCATTTGCCAAAACGATAGAAGTTCATAACTTGTCGAGCATGCTTTTGAGCGCGCTGTTCATAAACGGCGTTATCGAAGAAGGCTCAAAAATGCTTTGCATGGCGGCAATCCCAAGCAAAAAACAAGACGTCGGCGCATTCCTTGCCTGTGCAATCCTCGCAGGATTTACCGCAGGCTCAATCGAATCCGTGATTTACATGATACACGACGGCTCAATGCAATGGCAGGCGCTCCGCCTTTTCAGCGCCGTTCTGATTCACACCTTCTGCGCAGGACTCGGCGCTCTTTTCGTGCGCTTTTGCCGCCACAGACAGCCGAAAATCCCCGCCGTGTTCTTTGCCGTAATGTTGCACGGACTTTATGACTTTTTCACTTCCCTCGGCTTCCCGTTCAAATATTTCGCCATAATCACGATATTGTTCTCAGCCCTCGAAGTTCACACTTGGTATGCGCGCCTTTGCCGGCTGGAACACCCAGAGCGCTACATTGAGCAAGAAAATTAAAAAATCCACGTTTTTTTGTTCCCCTGATGAAAAGGAGGCAATAAATTTAAATTTATTGCCTCCTTTTTCTATGGATAGAAAAAAAATTTAAATTTATCGCTTCCTTTTTCTGTGGGGAGATAAAAAATTCAAATTTATTGGCTTCTTTTTCTATTGGTAGTTACAAAATTCAAATTTATTGCTTCCTTTTTCAAAATCCTCTCAAAAAATTTTTTGACAGGTTGTTATTCTTTGAGAGCCGAAAAAATCCGAAACTAAAAATAAAGTTTTTACTAGAACTAATTGGGAAAAAGGTGTTAGAATATAGGGTATTGGGGAAGAAAAATGAAATTTTTCAAATCATTACAATTCAGGATTTTGTCTTTAGTTGTGGCGATTGCCATTATCTCAAATGGCTCTCTTGGTTTTATAACGCAAAAAATAGCAGGCGACACGGTTCAAAACACTGTAACTCTTCTTTTAGACAGCGTTACAAACAACGTTTCAGACGCTATTGAAGATGAAGTTGAAAAGCAGTTCAGGCTTTTTGAGGGAATTGCTTCTATTGAGTTTATCAAAGACGACTCTATAACTTATGATGAAAAAGCACCTATGCTTCGCACTGTCGCGTCAATCTCTAGCGAATACGAGAACGTCTGCTTTTACGACAAAGAAGGGCGAGCCGTTACCGCTTCAGGTCAGCACATTCAGCTAAAAGGCAGAGAGTATTTCGATGTCGCTATGAGCGGCAGACGCTACATCTCCGACCCCTATGTCAGCGCGGTTACAGGCGAGCTTTATCAAACCTTTTCTGTTCCTGTAAAAGACAATTCAGGGCGCATAATCGGCATTGTTGCGTCAAACATCTACGGCGACACGCTTTCAAAGAAAATAGCCACGATAGCCAAAGCCGACCATTCGGACATTATCATCATCAACCGCAAAACAGGTGCAATCGTTGCTTCTAACACTGTTGACGGCGTTTCAGCAGACGCAAATGTCAACGACGGCAAAATGCCAAAAGAGATGAAAGCGATTTTGGACTCAGGTCTTATGGACGGAAAAATTGGCGGAGGTGCTTTTATGGACTCTCGCGACAAGATTATGAAAACAAGCGCATTCCGCCCTATTGAAAACACTGATTGGTCTGTTTTCTACAGTGCGCCATATGATACTTTCTTCAAAGGAAAGGAGAGTATGGCTTCTGCAACTATTTTGACGCTCATCATCGTGATTTTGCTTTCTATCGTTGCAAGCTATATCACTGCAAAAGTTACGGTTACCCCGCTCAAAGTGCTTGCTCGCGCAACAATGCATCTTTCTTCAGGAGAAGCGGATTTGACCAGACGCATCACCGAAAAGGCGGACGGCGAAGTCATGGACGTAATCACGGGCTTTAATAAATTCCTCGAAAAATTGCACGGCATTATAAAGCAGGTCAAAGGCTCTAAAGATTCCTTGAGCCTCGTCGGAACAGACCTCGAAGCAAGCACAATCGACACGGGCGCGGCTATTACCCAAATCCTTGCAAACATCGAAAGCGTTCATTCACAGGTCAATCACCAGAGTGCGAGCGTTCATCAGACTTCGACGGCGGTTACACAAATCGCTTCTAACATCGAAAGCCTCGACAATATGATTGAGCGAACGACGAACGGCGTCAGCGAAGCGAGTGCGGCTGTTGAAGAGATGATTGGAAACATCAGAAGCGTAAATACATCTGTCGAAAAGATGAGCGAGTCATTTGAAACGCTTTCCACAAGTGCGCTACAGGGAACACAGATTCAAGCGGGAGTGAATGCTCGTGTCGAAGAAATTAAGGAGATGAGCGAAACCTTGCAAGAAGCAAACAAAGCGATTTCTTCTATCGCTTCTCAGACAAACCTTCTTGCTATGAACGCGGCTATCGAAGCGGCGCACGCGGGAGAGGCAGGAGCGGGCTTTGCGGTGGTTTCTGACGAAATCCGAAAGCTTTCCGAAACCTCTGCGGCTCAAACAAAGACAATCGGAGAGCAGCTCAAGAACATCAGAAACGCAATCGGAAGCGTAGTTACAGCAAGCGAGCAGTCTAGCGCGGCTTTCCACAATGTTTCTGACAAAATCAGCGAAACAGACGAGATTGTGCGACAGATTAAGGCTGCAATGCAAGAGCAGAACGAAGGCTCAAAGCAAATCAGCACGGTTTTGCACACGATGAACGACGGCGTGCTTGAAGTTCGCAGCGCAGGCAAAGAGATGATGGACGGCAACAAAGCCATTTTGAATGAAATCAGCAATTTGCAAAATGCAACGGATATGATTCAGAGCAGCATGGAAGAAATGAGTCTTGGCGCGCGCAAAATCACCGAAACAGGCGAAGCCTTGAAGGGCATTGCATCGACGGTTACAGACTCAATCGGTGAAATCGGTCGTGAAATAGACAGATTCACCGTCTAACAGGCACAGCCTTTTTTGTAAGAGCCACAGGCTGTTTTGTAAGAGCCAAAGCCTTTTTTGTAAAAGCTTGCGTCATGCTGAACTCGCTTTCAGCATCTGCGTTAGAGATTCCGAGACAAGTTCGGAATGACAGGCAAATCCCGATGTACAGTAAAGTTTTTTGCACATCGGGATTTTTTTATCTCTAAAAAATCAAGAAAATGTGAATTTTCTTTAAAAAGTGAAAAAAGTTTACCCATTTGGGTAGTGCGTGATTTAAAAGTGTGCCTTATAATTCAATTAACAAACGCACTTACACAAAAAAAGATTAAGAACAGGAGGAAAAAAAATCTTGAATGTGATTTACAATTTGTAAACGCTCAAGATGCCCAGAGATTTTGTAAAAGTCCGAGGAGTTTTTTATGAAAAAGAAGTTCTTTGCCCTTGTCATCTTTGCCTTCTCCTTGTTTTGTTACAGTTGCTCTTTTCTTGGCGATTGTGAGCAGAACTCAGGAAAAATTAGTTTTTTCTTCAGCGGAGAACTTGCTTCAAAAATGAAAAATGCTTCTTCTAGGACTGTTTCAAACGACGAAGTGGGGAGGGGATTGTTTTTGGACGTCGCGCTGAAAGGTGGCTTTTTGGCGCAACAAACAGCACAACTTCTTGATAATGGCACATCGATTTCATTCGAGGAGATTCCCGAAGGCGTTTCTGTTTTCGCTGAAGCGAGCGCATACGAAAAAGTCGGCGATGAAAAAAACATCTTGTACACAGGAAAAAGTGAAAGCGTCATAATCAATGAAGGTGAGAACATCATAAGCCTTGTGATGTTGCCCTATGTCGCCGATGAGCCAAGCGACAACACTAGCGGTGATAACAGCGACCCTACCTCTGCAACCTACATTGGCTCAAAAGCACCTACCGAGACAAAATCTGTTGGCTCAATCATTTTCTCTGACGGCTCTTTTGAGAATTACAGCGATGATTTGACTTTCACCGAAGTGCAAAAAGGCGCAGCCGTCGCAGTCATTTTCTGTTTGGCTAGCGATTCTCCTTCAGGAAAGACTCTCGGTGTCGGTTTGAGAGAAAGAAGTGGCGTTATGTGGGCTAAAAGTGGTTCAATAGGCGAAGCAACAAACTTAGAAACTAGCGATTCTGACGGAAGCGGAAACTGGGCTGTAATTCAAGCAGAAGACTCTTATGGAGCAAACAATGCCTCTTCAACTTATCCTGTATTTGATTTTGCAAACACATATTCTGTCGATGGCTTTGAAAGTGACTGGTATTTGCCTGCAATAAACGAACTGAAAAAGCTTTATAGCGCAAAAAGTATGGTAAACAGTGCTATTGGCTTGATTGGCACAAGCAGTGATGTTGTTTCTTTGGGAAATTATACTTATTGGTCATCATCTCAATTTACCTCGTCCACGGCAGCTCAGTATTGTAACTTTTCTGGTGGTTCAGTTAGCGGAACTTCGAAATATGACAGTGATAATCATGCTCGTGTGATTCACGAGTTCTGAGGCACTACCACAAAAAGCGATATTCTTGTAAAATCGCCTCTATGAGCGAGAATTACACAAAATGGGTCGCTTGTTGGGGAACGGCAACAAGCATAACAGAGCGAAAAGAAGCAGTTTACGCCAAAAACTTGACATTGCAGTATCCGCTGCGAATCTGCTTTTCAGGCTCTGCGTTGCGCCTTCATCTTTCAAACCTCACAGGCACAGAAAGTGTTGAAATCACCAAAACACGAATCATAAAGGACGGCGAAGCTGTCCCCGTGCGCTTCGGCGGAAGCGAAAAAGCGCAAATCCAAGCGGGAGCGGAAATCGAAAGCGACGATACGGCGCTTTTTTTGCGCGCGGGGGAAGAAATCACAGTGAGCCTTTATCTTTCATCTTGCACGCAGATGAACGCGGGAACTTTGCTTTCAGGCCCTCTTTCAAAAGGCGTCTATGCTTACGGAGATTTTGCCGAAACACCTTCCGCTTCAATTCCTGCCGCGTCAAAGCGAAACACATCATGGTTTTATTTTTTGAACACCGTCGACATTCTCACCGAAGAAAAAAATCACGCCCTGATTTGCTACGGAGATTCGATTACGGCGCAAAGCTGGCCTGATTATCTTGCGCTCCGATGTGCAGAGAACGGCTTTGGCGATGTTTCGATAATCCGACGTGCCGTGTGCGGAACGCGTATTTTGCGCGAATACGATTGCTTGACCTATGCCGCCTACGGACTCAAAGGCGAAAAGCGTTTTTCGCGTGAAATCAGAGCCGCAGGCGCGAGCGCTGTCATAATTCAGCACGGCATCAACGACATCATTCACCCCGTCGGCGTTGAAACAAACATCTTCCGCCCTTGGAGCGACCTTCCGAGCGTGGACGAGCTAATCAATGGCGTGAAGACGCTTTATTTGAAAGCCGCCCGCGAAAGAGGGCTTTCGGTCTGGAGCGGAACACTTTTGCCGATTCACGGCTGGCGAACTTATGCGCCTTTCCGCGAAGAACTGCGCGAGGGCTTCAACGAGTGGCTTCGCTCTTCTCCGCTTTTTGACGGTTGCATCGATTTTGACAAGGCTGTCAGGGACGAAAACGACAAGACAAAGTTCAAAGACGGCTTTGATTCAGGCGACCACCTTCACCCAAGCGAAGAAGCGTACAAAGCAATGGCGAATTGCGTTCCCGAAATCTTGTTTTGATTCTTGTTCAAACGAATAATGTTCAAAACACTTTGCGCGAGCCATTATTCAAACGAATAATGCTCAAAACACTTTGCGTGAGCCATTATTCAAACGAATAATGGTCAAAACACTTTGCGCGAGCCATTATTCAAACGAATAATGGTCAAAACACTTTGCGCGAGCCATTATTTAAACGAAGAATGCCCAAAACACTTTGCGGCAAGCATTATTCAAACGAATAATGTTCAAAACAACTTGCGGCAAGTATTATTCAAAAAAATATTGCCCGCACAAAAAATCCCCCGATTGCGTTTTTTGTACAATCGAGGGATTTTTGTCAAAAGCTTATGGCGTCATTGTCGAACTTGTTTCGGAATCTGCTTTTTAGAAAAATACTCTTTTAAGTAGATGCTGAAAGCTAGTTCAGCATGACACAGACTGTTATTTTACTTTGCCGTTCTTGTAGATTTCAGTCGTGAGGAACTTGCCGTTTGCGCAAAGTTTCTTTGAGTCAACACAGACAAATCCGTCTACAGTTGAAAGCGACATCTCTGCAAACTTGTCAGCCTTCACAAAGCACATCTCTGCAACGTCTTTTGGAACATCAAATCCCTCTGGCTCTAAGATTGTGCCGACTTCAAACTGCGGGGCGAAAATCACTTCGCAAGTTTCTTTGTCGGTAACCGTCGGGTCAGAAGCAGCCAAAAGCATTCCGTTTGAGCGCACTCCGCGGAAGTTCGCTGGCTTCAAGTTGTAAACAAGAACGATGTTCTTTCCCAAAAGTTCTTCTGGTTTGTAGAACTTTACGATTGAGCTGACAATCTGACGTGGCTCGTCGTCGCCTGTGTTGAGCGTGAGAATGTAGAGGAACTCGCCTTGCGGGTGAACTTCGACTTTCTCGATGCGGCTCACCTTGAGAATAACGCGGTGGCTAAAACGCTCAGCAAGCGGCAACTTGTCGATTTCGGCAGGAGTGAGCTTTTTGTTTGCTGCTTTCTGCGCAAGATATTCGGCTGTAACGACTTTGACGTTCGGCAAAATCTTTTCGAGTTTTTCCTTTCCGATAATGCGCATAAAGCTGCCCAAGCGTGGACCTTGCTCTTTTCCGATGAGAACCGTGTAGAGCGCAAGGAAGAGCGCTTTTGGCTCTAAGCCCTGTGAAGTTGCGATGTCGTAAATCGCCTGCTGACAGTCCTTGTCGGTTGTGAATGTGTCCATCTTTGGCACAACGTTTTCAAGAACAAGCTTCACAGCGTCTGCCAAATCCTGTGTCAATTCGGCTTTTGTTCCCTCTGCGCGAAGTGAGAAGCACATATCAGGAGCGCAATCAGGAGCACTTTCTTTAATCCAGTACCAAGCGCAAGCACAGCGGCGGCGGAGTGTTTCTTCTTGCTCTGGCTTTACATCGCCAAGAGATTTGATTACAGCGTCAACATCGCCTGAGTATGTCTGCAAGAGCGTTGTGAGCAAGCGGAACGGCACTTGATAAGGCATAACCTTAGGAAGCCCATCAATCTGAGAAAGCTCATAAAGTCTGCGCTCGCGAGTCAAAAGCTGTTCGCGCTTTGCAGGGTCTTTTTCTTTTGGCTCTTCAACTCCCCAAACCAAGCGTTCTGTGCGGTCATAAGCCTCGTAGAGCGTGAGAACGTCGAGGTCAAATGAGATTGAGAACTCGTGGTCAACTTTGTTTGAAGCAAAGATGTAGCGCAAGACTTCGCCCTGATAAACTTCGAGTGCGTCAACGAGTGAGATGACTTTGCCCTTTGAAGAAGACATCTTTCCAGGAACGCCCTTGAGCTTTACGAAGTCGTATTTCATTGTAACAGGCGCGTCCCAGCCGTAGAGCTTCTTTGAAACGAGCTTTGCTGTGTCGTAGCTTCCGCCTGGGCTGATGTGGTCTTTTCCGCCCGGCTCAAACACGACTTTCTCTTCGTTCCATCTCATTGGCCAGTCAACACGCCAGCCGAGCTTGAACTCGGAGCTTGTGCGGAGGTCGCCTTTTTCTTCGTGTCCGCAAGATGTACAGCGGTATGTGATTCCATATTCGCCATCGTAATCGATGATTTCTGTTGTGTCTTTGTTGCATTTCGAGCAGAAAGCCGCGACAGGATAGTAAACATCGCTGTCTTTCATCTTGTGCTCATCGTCGCGGTATTCGTTAAGACATGCTTTGATGAGGTCGCGGTTCTGCATTGCGATTTTCATGCCCTCTGCATAGCGGTGTGCGCGATAGCGAGAAGCCTGATACAAGAACTCAGGGTGGATTCCAACGCGAGGAAGCTCGTTTTCGATGTCTTTTTCGTGATGGCGAGCATAGTTTTCGTCGCGCTTGAATGTGTCTGGCACCATCGTAATCGGGAAGCGCAAATAGTTTTCGAGGATTTCTGGGTGCGGCATATTCGCAGGAACTTTTCGGAACACGTCGTAATCGTCCCAAGAATATATGAAGCGCACATTCTTGCCTCTGTCGCGGAGAGCGCGGACAACTAAATCAACTGTAATGATTTCACGGAAGTTTCCGATGTGAACAGTTCCTGAAGGTGTGATTCCAGAAGCGCAAGTGTAAAGCGGCAAATCACCCTTTTCCTTTATGATTTTTGCAGCCACTTGGTCAGCCCAATGGCAAAGTTCAGATGTATCTCTAGTCATAGCGGAAGTATACTAAATCATATCTTTTTATACAATAAGCATTTTTTTCATTGCTGCTCTTATTTTTACGCTTACGAAGTGATTTTCATAAATCACACACTTTTAATCGCTGTATGATGCCCTGAAACTGCTCTTGATTTGCCTTTAGGATTGCAAGGTGATATGTAATCGTTGCCTCACTGTCCAAAATTGGAATGCTTTTGTGATGCGGAATACCAATAGGCAGCATATCTGATGCAAAACTGATTAGATTTGATGAGTTTATGACTTTGTCAAATGCTTCGATATTCGCCTGATACAAAAACTGCGAATCGGGGAGCTTTTGTTCAAGAAGCGTTGACCAATGCCCTTTTAGCGGAAAGGGGATAACGGCTTCTCCGTTTATTTCGCTGAATGTTATGCCTTTTTTTGAAGCGAGTGCGTGCGTTTCTGGAATCATCGCAAAAAGATGCTCTGTTTTTAGCGGAAAATCCACAAATGCTTTGTTGCTCTGCGCTTGAGAAAAAATCGCAAAAGAATAAGTGCCGTCCAGAAGTTTTTGCTTCATCTCTTCTTCGTTTTCAACAACCGTTTCGCATTTGATGTCGTTAAAGCATTCTTTTACGATGTCGCGTATTTTGAAAAGCAAATCGCAAGGCGCACAAGAAGCAATCATAATGTTTGTGTGCGTTCGGTAAAAGTCTTGCACTTCTTTTTGCATTGCATTTGCAAGCGAAAGCAATTTTCTTGCGTATTCGCTAGCGAAGGAGCCTGTTTTTGTAAGCGCAACTTTGTTTTTTGTTCGGGTAAAAAGAGGCGTCCTTAACTCATACTCCAGATTTTGCAAAGAACGGCTTAAAGCGGGCTGAGTGATGTTCATCTTTTCAGCAGCTTTCGATACCGTTCCGCAATCAACAACAGCCAAAAATTGTTCAATCTGATGCAATTCAAACATAATTTATTATACAACAGTATGCTCAAAAGTTATAGCGTAGTAAAAAAATAGCATTGTACATTCTTTTTCTGCCTCAATATACTAAAAGCCGTCTTGCGCGCAATAGATTTTCTTGGAGGTTTTCCTATGAGTATGTTTACAAAAGCTCTCTGTGCTTTTATTTTGGCTTTTGGCTTTGCAATCGCATTATCTGGCTGTGCTTCTTCTCAAAAAACACAAAGCATGCCCAAAATTGATATGAGTGCTTGGAAATACAACGAAGAAGATGATGTTTATTATCAGATTGGCATTCAGTATGTTGCAAATCCTGTTGACACAGCGTATGAGACGCTCGCTCTCTTTGTTCCTGGTGCATACTTTGACGCAAAATCAAATGGAGACGGCACTTACACCGTAAGCGTGAACAAAAAGAACACAGTGGACGGCTTTTCGGCAAAAGACGCTCCTTTTGTCATGCCGATTCAGACTCCGGGCTATGCCGCACTCGAAGCCCCGACTGCTTATTGCCATGATGTGAAATCTTACACTGACTCAGGCTTTATCTTTATCTATGCAGGCTCTCGTGGAAGAGAACACGGACTTCCTGCAGGCGTTACCGACTTTAAGGCGGCAATCCGCTATGTGAGATACAACAAAAATCTGCTCCCTGGAAACACAGAGCGACTTTTCACTTACGGAATGTCTGGTGGTGGCGCGCAAAGTGCGATTTTGGGCGCGACGGGCGATGCCGTGGAATACGAAAAATATTTGCGCGCTATTGGAGCGGTGATGAGCGAAAGCGACGCCGTAATGGGAAGCATGGACTGGTGTCCGATTACAAACTTGAACGTGGCAGATGCCGCTTATGAGTGGGAGCTTGGAAGTGCCAGAGAGAATCTTGATGAAGAGACAAAAGCCATTTCTGACGGGCTTTCAAAAGCATTCGCACATTACATCAATTCACTCGGCTTAAAAGATGAGAACGGCACTGCTCTCACGCTCGAACAATCTGGCGATGGTCTTTATCATGCAGGCTCATACTATGATTATTTGAAATCGACGATTGAGACTTCACTCAACAATTTCCTTTCGGACACAAGCTGGCCTTATAACGCAAATGCGCAGAAAGCCGCTCTTGGTCAGAACATGATTCTTCCTGAAGGCTGGATGCCACGCGGACCTCAGGGAATACAAAACCACCCTCCAGCAGCCGAAGACCTTGACGGAGTCAAGAGAGAAAAAACGGCTTTTGGGAATGTTGATTTGGGCGGCACATACAATTCTGCTTCTGAAGATATTGCGGCTTTGAACAAAAACGAAGAATGGGTTATCTATGACGAGAAAACGAACAGCGCAAAAATCACCAGCGTTGAAGCCTTTATGAAAAACGTGAAGCAACTTCAGAAAAACGTCGGCGCGTTTGACGATATGAACAGAAGTCAGGGCGAAAATGTGCTTTTTGGCTTTGGTGACGGCAAAGGATTGCATTTTGACTCAATCATGGCGAATGTCTTGGAAGAAGAAGGCTCTTCACTTTCAAAAAGTTACAAGGCAGACCTTAAGAAAACGGACAGCCTTGGCTCAACGATGGAAGAAAGAGGCAATATGTATAATCCGATGTATTATCTTAGTAGCGCATATGAGGGCTATAAAACATCAAAAGTCGCAAAGTTCTGGCGCATTCACGCAGGAATCTTTCAGGGCGACACAGCAATTAGCACCGAGCTGGACTATGCGCTTGCGCTCAAAAACTACGGAAGCGAAGTCAAAAGCGTTGATTTTAGCGAAGTCTGGGGACTTTACCACACCGAAGCTGAACGAAGCGGAACTTCAACGGAAAATTTGATTGCGTGGATAAAGGAATGCTTGAAATTAAGCACTTTTTGAAAAATATTCTTTGCTCCCAAAGTCAAAAATCGATATTTTGGGTTTGGGAGCTCTCCCACGACGAGAAAACGTGTTAGGGAAGCCTTGGGAGCTCTCCCACGACGAGAAAACGAGTTAGGGAAGCTTTGGGAGTGCTCCCACGACGAGAAAACGTGTTAGGGAACGCTTGGGAGCTCTCCCACGACGAGAAAACGACTTAGGGAAGCCATGGGAGCGCTACATCAACAAGAAAACAAAAATTTTGGCTTTGGGAGATTAGTAAACCTCATAGCCCAATTTTTTTATGTAATTAACTATATAAAACCATAAAGAGCTTTTCCAATTCGCGCCCGCGCTTTGTAAGCTCCTCGTCCTCAACAAGTTCTCCTCTCTTTTTCTCAATCGTTTCAAGAAACTCATTTTCAAGCGACTTATCAACATCTACACAGGCTCTAACAAGGAAAATGTCGATTGCCACAACAGCGAATAAAATAATAAAAAGCACTTTCATAATCGCTCATCACCTTTTTTAGTTTGCGATTTGTTTTTTGAGAGCCGTATCAGCTTACGCTTTCCATTCCAGCCGCATTTTGAGAAAGTCCTTCATATCCTTGTAGAAATCCATAGGAGGCGGAGTGATGTCGATTTTTTTCAGCGCTTCTTGCACAAGCGGATTTTTGTAGCAGCACACTGCATTTGAAGAAGCATAAAAAAGCACGTCAAGTTGGATTTTATAAGCCTCTTCTTGAGTGATAGAGAGCATATTTGAAAGACGAGAACAGAAAGAATATGCAAAGTCATAATATTTCTTTTTGAAAACGGCGAGACGCTCCACCGTGACATTCGTTTCTATCACGGGATTCAAGTAAGAAACGTATCGCATATAATCTTGATTTGCGTTTACGATTCCCGCCCAAACTTCTGCGATAACTTGGCTCGAAAAATTGTTGCCCTCAGGAAAAGCCGAAAGCAGCGAGCCGTAATAAGCAGACATTTTTTTAGAGGCGATTTCCAAAAAGATTTCTTCTTTTGTCGTAACGTATTTATAAAGGTTGGCGCGCGACCAACCAAGTTTATCTGCAATTGTTGTGAGAGTAATTTCGGAATACGGGAAAGAGTCAAAAAGTTCTGCCGTCGCTTCTTTTATTTGAGAAAGTCGCTCTTCTTTGTGTTCGTCGCTTCTTGCGCGGATATAGTCTGCCATAAAAATAGAGTAACATATTTCTAATACTTTTGCAATAAGCAACTTTTTGTCACTAAAACTGCATTTTAGTGTTGACAAATCAAAAACGATGTCATAAACTTTAATTAAGTGACGAAACGTTACTAAAATAGTTCTGAATTAAGTTCGGAACGACATTACTAGAGTTGCAAAATGAAAAACATCTTTTTGTTTATCGCAAGCATATTTCTTATCTCTTCAACGGTCTGTGCAAAAGACCCAACAGATGACGGAGGCATTTTCACTATGAAAATATCAATTCAAATCAAAAGCGACAGCGGAAATCACACACTCACAGCAACGCTTGAAAACAATTCTTCGGCTGTGGCGTTCTATGAGCTTTTGAAAAAAGGAGCTGTAACGATTTCAATGAGCGATTATGGCAATTTTGAAAAAGTCGGCTCGCTTGGCAAAACTCTTCCGCGAAACGACAAGCAGATTACAACGAGCGCAGGCGACATCATCTTGTATCAGGGAAATCAGATTACTATTTACTACGATAAAAACAGCTGGAACTTTACTCGGCTTGGAAAAGTGGTTTTGACAGACTCAACCACCGCTATCAACAAAGCCGAACTCAAAAAGATTTTGGGCAAAGGCGACGTAACGGCAGTGTTTTCTATCTTGGAGCAATAAAGTAGATTTTTCATAGGAGCAAATTATGGCAGAAAAGATTACACAGACAGCAGGACGTGAACAACTTGGGGATTTTGCTCCAATGTTCGCACATTTGAATGACGATGTTCTTTTTGGCGAAGTCTGGAACCAAAGCGCAATCGATTTGAAAACAAAGTGCATTATCACCGTTGTTTCGCTTATGGCAAGCGGAATTACAGATTCATCTTTGACTTATCATTTGCAAAACGCAAAGGCGCACGGCGTTACAAAAGAAGAAATCGCTGCAATAATCACGCATGCGACAATGTACACGGGCTGGCCAAAGGGGTGGGCGGTGTTTAGACAGGCAAAAGAAGTTTGGGCAGACAAAGATGAAGCATTGAGCGAAAAAGACCGCTTTCAAAAAGAAATTTTCTTTCCGATTGGAGAGCCCAATCCCTACGGAAAGTATTTTGTGGGACAAAGTTATCTCGCCCAAGTTTCAAAAGAGCAAGTTCCTGTTTACAACGTTACCTTTGAGCCAGGCTGCCGCAACAATTGGCACATTCACAATGTAGGGAGCGCCGACGTAAGTCGGGAAACTGCGAGTGGCGCAGCAGTTTCAGCGAGTCTCGCTCGTGCCCCGTCACGAGCGCTGTCTGGTGGCGGGCAAATGCTCATCTGCATCGGCGGGTGTGGCTGGTATCAGGAAGAGGGAAAAGCCGCCGTTGAACTAAGAGCTGGCTCACTCGTGAATATTGGAGCTGGCGTAAAGCATTGGCACGGCGCGGCAAAAGATTCTTGGTTCAGCCATCTTGCTTTGGAAATCTCTGGCGAAGACACTTCAACAACTTGGTGTGAAGCAGTCAGCGATGAAGATTATTTGAAATTGGCATAAACAACATCAAGGAGAAATCTTATGCAGAAGATATTTTTGGCACTTTTGATAGGAGGATTTATTATGACAGGAACATTTGCAAAAACAGCTGTGGTTTATTTCAGTGCGACAGGAACAACAGAGCGAATGGCAAAGAACGCAGCCCAAGTGCTTGGAGCAGACGTGATTGAAATTGAGAGTGTGCACAAATACACGAGCGCAGACTTGAATTGGAACGACAAAAAATCGCTATCCTCAATCGAATGTAATGATTCCAAAAGCCGTCCTGCCATCGCAAACAAAATCGACATCTCTACTTACGACACTGTGATTTTGTGCTATCCAATATGGTGGGCTTATGCGCCAAAAATCGTCTACACCTTTGCAGAAAGCCAGAACTGGAGCGGCAAAAAGCTCATCACCCTTTGCACAAGTGGCGGCAGCGGACTTGGCAGAAGCGGAAGTGACCTTGCGAAATTCGCGAAAGGCGTTGACTTCAAGGGCGGCAGGGACTTTACACGAGGCTCTGCTTCAGACATAAAAAAGTACGTTGAAGGATTGCTAAAATAACGCATTGCCTTTTTTGAGGAGCTGTTATGAAATCAAAGCGAATGGCTTTAGACATCTTAATGACGGTTCTTTCTGTAATCCTCATGGGCGGAAACTATCTTTTTCCGGCCGACAACGTGCATGAAATCTTGGGGCTTGCGCTGTTTCTTTTGTGGGCAGTCCACATCGGCTTGAACCGAAGATGGTACGGCGCAGTCTTCAAGGGAAAATACAATCCCTACCGCGTAATGCAGACGGTAATCAACTGCTCTATTCTTGTCTGTGTCATTTTCCTAATGATTAGCGGGATAATACTTTCAAATCACGTTTTCACTTTTCTGAATATCCAAAGCGGCTTGGGCTTTGCCAGAATCCCGATGAAATGAAGTTAGGGCTTCTTGCCGAAAAGACAAGATATTTCAAGAGAAATGAGAAAGGAGTCAAGCGTATGTGCAAAATTATGGAAGATTTCGCTGAAGAAGAAAGAAATGAAGAACGCGAAGAAATTGCTATCAGCTTGCTAGAAATGGGAAAAATGACATACGCCGAGATAGCCACCGCTTCAAAACTCTCAGAAAATAAAGTGAAAGAACTTGCAGAGAAAATAAACACTAAATAAATTATTGAAAGTTGCATAAAACTACTGTATAGTATTTAGTATGTACAGCACAGTACAATTTAATCCTAAGTTTTTTACCAAACCTATTGACACGCTCTTTTCAGCCTTCATAATTACTTGTGCCTTGTGCCTTGTGCCTTGTGCCTTGTGCCTTGTGCCTTGTGCCTTGTGCCTTGTGCCTTGTGCCTTGTGCCTTGTGCCTTGTGCCTTGGACGCATAGCGTCTTTTGTAAAAGATACTTCAATCCACAATACAACTATTTCTCATTACTTCTCACATAATCGCCTGTATTGGTGCGCTTTTAGCATATCAAGTACGGGCTTTTTTTATTTATATATCACTTTTTGGAGGAAAAAATGGCAAATTATGCTTTTAAAGACAACATATTTACCGAAGACCCAAACGACAAAGTTGCTCAGTTTGTGGGCGTAAAATCGTACACTCGCGATGAGATTATCGACCGAGCAGCCGCTCATGGCAACGTTACAAGCAAAATCGACCTTGAAGCCTCGTGGAACGCTATCAGCGACGAAATCCGCAAAATCCACGAAGAAGGCGGCACGGTTTCAACCGAGCTTTTCAGCACATCGCTTTCCATTCAGGGCATTTTCACCGACGCAACCGACAGCTTCGACCCAAAACGCCACACCGTCCGCGTCAATGCGACAGCAGGCTCTCTTATCAAAGAAGCCATAAAGAAAATCAAGCTCACAAAAGTCAAAGTCAATCCAGCTTCTCCGAACTTGGAAACGGTACGCGACTTCTTTGCAGACGAGAATACGGCGGTTGATACTGTTAAAGTCGGCTCTGTGATGATGATTTCGGGCGCAAGATTGAAGTTTGACCCGTCAGACGCGGAGCAGGGCGTGTTCCTCGTGGGCGAAAAGACGGTGCGTCTTTCTCGTGCTGTGGAAAACTCCGCCTCAATCATCAAAGTGATGATTGGTGCGGACGTTAGCGCAGGCGCGTACAGCGTGGAAGTGAGAACGAAGCTCGGCTCTAATTCGCAGTCGACAAAAATCCTCAAGACAGGAGTTTTTGAGCGTCAAATCACGATTGTCGAGTAAAGTTCACGACGGCTATCGAGCAAGAGCCACGACGAGTATCGAGGGCTTCCACGACGAGAGTCGAGCGAGTGCCACGATAATCGTCGTGGAGTAACAGCGATTTAGACGGAGGAGAGTTTTATGTTCACGGCAAAATCGAGAGGTTTTGTTCCGCAAAAAATGGGCGATAAGGTGATGTTCGTTTGCAAAGACTGCGGACATAGCTTTTATGCTCAGGATATGGGATTTTTAACTTCAGTGATTAAGGCAAAATGCCCAAAGTGCAATAGCTGTAACACTGAAAAAGACAAGAGAATACTTTATTGATACGGAGGTACAGCGTATGAGTATTGAGTTTTCTGGCGACGGAATTGAGGAAAATAAGGTTGTTTTTGACAGGCTTCTCGACTAGCTTAGCGATTTGTAGCAATACACATATTCGGCGCACAATTAGTAAACGAGGTCATAATGAATAAAGACGATGAAAAACTCAGTACACTTACCAATGTCGCGCAATCTGGTGCGGCTGCGGAGGTTGTGCAGCGGTATGGCTCTGCGATTAAGGAGCATTTTGTCGCCTATTCGGGCATGGACAACGAGACGGGCGAACAGCTAAAAAAGGGGCTCAAGGACATTGCTGGAAGTAATGTCAATCCAGAATATGAGGCGCAGAACCTCAAGCAACAAGCGGGATTCGCAGCGGAAAACAAATATACTGCGCGGCAGAACGCAGAGAAGATAATCAACGGAGACAAATCGCGCGTCCACAATACCGACGTAAAAGGAAGTGGTGGCTACAACGAACTTTTTGATCATATCATCACGGACAAGAATGGCAACGTCATCGCTCAGGAGCAGATGAAGTTCGTTGGGAGTGACCCAAAAGCTGCTCTTAACAAACTCGCTTCCAAAAAATTCCAGAAGTATTTTGACGCGGACGCGACGATTACCGTTCCGAGCGACTACTACGATGGCATTCTTGCGGAGGCAGACAAGTCCATTGCAGGTTTCCAAAAGCAGCTTGAGCGCGCCCGCGCCGATGGCAATGCGGAGCTCGCGGAACAACTTGAGGAGAAAATCGCCAAATACGAGAAAATAAAGGCGAGTTTGAAGGATTCTGGTGTTTCCAATGCAGAAGCGATGGAGGCGCGGCTTCACCCCGTGCTTTCCACTGCGAAAGATGTTGTAAAAGTGGCTCATCGAGCGGGCATAGAGCAGGCGAAGTACGGTGCGGCAATCGGCGGCGGCGTGTCGCTCGTGCGGAATCTCGTTTCCGTAGTGAAAGGCGAGGAATCGGCGGACGAAGCAGCGCTTTCCGTGGTCAAGGACACGGCGACAGGGGCGGCGGCAAGTTACGCGACGGCATTTACAGGCTCCGCCATAAAAGGCGCAATGCAGAACGCGGGGAACGAAACAATGCGTACGCTCGCACGGACTAACCTTGCCGCTACAGTCGTTACAGTCGCAATGGAAAGCGGAAAGTCGTTCGGAAAATATATCCGCGGAGAGATTGACGGTGTGGAATGTTTGGAAGAACTAGGCGAAAAAGGCACAGGGCTTTTGAGTTCCGCGATGTTCGCATCGGCGGGACAGTTGCTCATTCCCATTCCTGTTGTGGGAGGCATGATAGGCTCAATGCTCGGCTATGCGCTTGCCTCCAGCTGCTACGGCGAGCTTTTGAGTGCACTCAAACAGGCGAAACTTGCGCATGAGGAACGACTCCGCGTAGAAAGGGAATGTGCGGAGGCAATCACACTCATACGGCAGTACCGCACAGAAATGGAAAAAGCCGTGTCAACATATTTGTCAGACCATATTGCTGTCTTTACTGACGCATTCAGCCAGATGAACCGCGCAATCGGCTTGAACAATATCGATGGCTTTATGGCAGGGGCAAACGCAATCACCGCAAAGTTTGGCGGCACCGTGAAGTTTTCAAATTACAGCGAGTTCGATTCATTCATGCAAATGAACGGAACGCTCAGATTATAGTCCACAGGAGGAACAAAATGGATTTTGACGATGTGGCTCTCTGTTATCTGTTTATGCAGGCTGGCGGAGGGGATGAAAAAGAAAAAACTGCGGAATTCAACGAACTAGAAAAGGTTGTAAAATTGCCAGATTGGGAAAGTGTCCAACTTTCTGAGTTCAAAAAAGAATTCAAAAAGAAAGAGGTTGCTCAGAAAAAAATTTCAGAGGTGCTGCCTGAGTATGCAGAAAGATATGCATCATCATCTTCTTCTTTTTCATCGCTTATGAAAGAATACGGCATAGGAAGCAATGATGAAGGAGAAGAGCGCGGGCTTACTGTGCTGTGGTGGCTCATCCGTCTCAGTTACACTTCCGAAAAGCGTTCTGAGTTTGACGATACGTTCATACAGTCGTTTGCTTCTAAGATGAAAATTGACGAAAGCTATGTGCAGGAAATGAAAGACACGATGGAATCTTTTTTGCTCATCGAAAAGAAACCTCAGTGGGCTGAATCTGAAAATCTTTCTGACAGCGAAATGGCGGAAATAAACAGGCAATGCAAAGAAGACAAAGATGTTCTGAATGACAGTATTTATGATTTAGTTTATTTGGGCTAAAGGAGGAATAAATTATGCCTATACCATTTATTCTTGGCGGAATCGCTATTGGAACGGGCTTGCTCGGAATCGGGAAAGGAATCAAGGCGGGAATAGATATGAAAGACGCAAAGGACACAAACGAACGCGCAAACACCATTGTGGACGATGCAAAAGATGAGTTGGAGGAACGACGCAAGGCAAGCGGGAAATCCCTTGAAGCACTCGGCTCAAAGAAGTTGTACATCCTTGACAAGAGCATGAACCGCTTTGTTTCCGCATTCGAGCAGCTCAAGAACGTGGAGCTAACTGAATCTGTCGGCTTGGACGAGCTTGCAAAGTTCCGCATCGACAAGCAGTCGCTCACAGAACTTAAAGAAATGGGAGGCTACGCGGCTTCCATCCTCGGCGGAACGGCGGCAGGTGCGTTGGGCGGTGCACTTACGGCGTTCGGCGCATATGGTGCGGCAATGACATTCGCCACGGCTTCCACAGGAACGGCAATCGCCACATTGAGCGGAGCAGCAGCAACAAACGCAACGCTCGCATTCTTTGGCGGCGGTTCGCTTGCAGCAGGAGGACTTGGCATGGCGGGAGGCGCAGCGGTGCTCGGCGGCTTGGTGGCAGGTCCCGCGCTTGCAGTGATGGGCTTTGTCATCGGTGCAAAAGCAAGCGCGCAGGTTGACGAGGCATATTCCAATCTTGCCCGCGCACGAAAAATCCGAGAGGAACTTGAAACAGCGGGTGTCGCCTGTAACGCAATCCGCCGCCGTGCATATTTGTTTTACCGCCTGTTCGTCCGCCTTGATTCACTTTTTCTGCCACTTATTGTTGGAATGGAAAAAGCGATTGTTGCGCACGGCACGGACTTCCGCTCATTTACAGACGACGAAAAGCACACTGTAGCCGCCGCTGTGTCGATAGCGGGTGCAATCAAGGCAGTGCTTGACACTCCGCTTCTGACCGAGGATGGAAAGCTCACGGATGAATCCGCTTTTGTCGCACAAGACGTAGGAAGCAAGGTCGGTACAAAGAATGTTTCAACCGATAAAGACTCAAGTGTGACGCTCTATGTGAAGGCGGACTCTGCCCCGAAACTGTGGGTGTGGCAGCCGAACGGAGAAAAATGCTCTGAGAAAATGGGGTTCTCTTGGGATAATCGCCCCTCAATGCAACGAAATTCGGAGAAGAAGGGGTGGTTTTCGTTCACTATCCCAGAAGGCTGTTACACACGTGGGAAACCGTTCTCGTTCATAATCAACAACACCTCGCAGGTTGATACAGACATGACAAGCTCATTCTATTACGACGGAAATCGCTGGTGGCGCATTTGACACAGAAAAAAACGCTTCTACAATTCCACTGCTCGCAATGCGGTGAGTGTTGCCGTCACATAGACAAAGTACCTCAACTTTCCGCATTCGACACAGGGGACGGCGTGTGCGTCCATCTCTGTGGCAATAAGTGCGATATATATAAAACACGCCCAGAAATCTGTCGTGTGGATGTAATGTATGAAAAACACTTTTCTTCACAATTCAGTCGCGCAGAGTTCTATGCATTGAACGAGCGTGTGTGCAGAGAATTGCAGGTCAAAAAGATTTCCGAAGCGGACTCTTACGACAAGGTAATTTTTAAGACTAAAGACGAGCAAAATGTGGAAACTTCCATATAGGAGTTCAAGAAGTTATTCCCAACTGACTTCGATTTTTACGGCATTGTGGGAGAAAAGATAAAGGCTCTTTGTGAAGCCGAATATCAGATTCTCACGCTGGAAGACAGCGAAGGCAAATATTCCGAGATTGCTGACAAAATCGCAGAATTTTCAAGAAGCGAGCGTGAACTCACGAACGACCTTGCAGGCTTTTCGTATATGAAGTTCTAACTATGTCATTCTGAACAAAAAGCGAGTCCCGTATTCTTGGAACTCGCTTTTTTTTATCAATCTTTGCTTTAAAAGCAGGCTGTGCTTGTACAAAACGGACTATTTGTGCAGAAAGTTCATCACAAGATTTATCATCAGTTCTTTTTCTTCGGGTTTTGATTCAGCAATCATAATAGTCAGAGCAACAAGTGTATTATCTTTTCACCTTTTTTTCTCTGCTTTATGGAGAAAGCCGTCGAAAATGCAGTATAATCGCCGTATGACAACCACGACGAAATTTGCAGACGACATCGATGC
>CACYWZ010000016.1 GCA_902778325.1 uncultured Spirochaetaceae bacterium | reverse complement strand
GCGAAATGCCGATGAGCAAGATTATTATTATAAGTTCACCAAGCGCAAACTTGCTCGAAAGCGACATTCTTTTTTTAGTTTTCATAGCAATAACTCCGCAATAAAAATCTACTTAACTCTTATTATAATGACTTTTTTCGATAATTTCTTGATTTTCTAGTAAAACATCCTAAGCACCACAAATAACAGCATCGATTACAAAACAATCCCCCGCCCGTTTAGCACACAATAAAACGAGCGGGGAAACAATACAAAGCTAAAAAATTGCTATCAAAAGCGCTATACAGTGAACTGCGTCATCTGGCTCTCGATTTCGTTGATAGAGCTCTTCATCTTCTCAGAGATGCCCGTCAATTCAGCGCCGGTCGAACTCACGCGCTCAGCACTGCGCGCCATTTCGTCAACGCTGTCTTTCATTGAGCCGCTGGAGCTTTGAAGAGTGTCCATGCTGCTCAAGACCATACGGCTTGAACTCGTCATCTTCTTTGCAGCAGAAGAAACCTCAACCGTGCTCTCATTCATATCGCGCAACGTGTCGATGACCTGCTTTGAGCCTTCGTTCTGCTCCTGCATTGCGCTTTTTATCTGCTTTACCAGCTGGTTAGTGCGCTCAATTTCATCAGAAACCGCAACAAACGACTTGCTTGACTCTGCCGACGCGCTGACAACCTCACCGATGGAGTTCTGAATGCTAGAAAGCTGCTCTCCGATAGTCGCTGACTGTGAGCTTGAGGTTTCAGAGAGCTTTCGGATTTCATCAGCAACAACAGCGAATCCCTTACCCGCTTCTCCTGCGTGCGCCGCCTCAATAGCCGCGTTCATAGCAAGAAGGTTCGTCTGCTCTGCAATAGCGCTGATAGCCGAATTCGCTTCCTGAAGCATAATGCTCTTCTCTTCGATTTGGGCAATCTTTTCGTTAACGGCTTCTTGCTTCTTTCGTCCGCTGTTAGCCTCGCTTTCAAGAGAAGCGAACGAAGACGCCATCGTATCAACAGAGTTATTGACGCTCCTGATGTTAGCAATCATCTGCTCAACAGCACCAGACGCAGAAGACACACCGTCGCTCTGGCTGTGAATCATCTCTTCGAGAACCTCAATGCTCTCGGCAATCTCGCTGACAGTAAGAGCCGCGCTCTGAACACCTTCGAGCTGGCTTTGAATCTGTGAATGAACGCTCTGAATATTATCGATGATGTCGCGAATAGCACTAGCCGTATTGTCCGCAGAGCGGGACATATCATCGCCGACAGCCGCAAGATTGACAGTGCCGCCCTTGACAGTGCCGATAATGCCTTGAAGCTTCTGGATAAAGCGGTTCTCCTCCTCGACAAGCTCCCCGAATATCTTCAAGAACGATATTCCCCTCACATCAACACGACGCGTCAAATCAGCATTACCGCTAGAGAGGTCTGCGACAGCCTCCTTCAGTACCCTGAGCTGCCCGATAATCGCCAAAATAACAACCGTCAGCAAGATGAACACAACGATAATCGCAACGCTGCAAAGAGCAGGCGTCACAGAATATTGCAAGCGCAGCTTTGCAGTGAACGGCGTGTACAAAACCATGTGCCATTTGACAAGCTCAATAGGCGCAAAAAGATATTCGCCCTCTCTGTGAGTGTGAGGCAAAATAGTCGTCGGCTTGTAATCGCAGTTCTTCAAAGACGGCATCACATCAAAGAGATTCAGCTTGTCCTTTAATATAGAAGAATCTGCCGCACCAGTGATTTCATCTTTGTCGTTGAAAAGATAGAGCGTAGTCTCATCACTAAGCCCTCTATACATCGTGTCAATGAAGTTCTGAAGAGGGATTCCCGTTCCGACCATGCCAATAGGCTTTCCGTTGTCGCGAACGACAGCATTGACCCAAAGCATAGTTGAGTTAAGCGTCTCATTGTAGTTGATGTTGAAGTTGTATTCATCGGTTTCATAAAGCGTCATATTGTACCAGTAATCCGAAGGATTGTTAGGGTCTACAACATAAGAGAACTCCATTCCGCTCCAGAACTCCTTGTTCTTGTCGCTCGTCCAATAGACCGACTTGCTCAAAAAAGAGTCCTGAAACGTGCTGAAATCAATGAAAGCCGCTCTTCTTGCCTCCTCGTCATCAGGGTCAACAAGGAACTTGATGATTGAAGGCGTCTTCACCATCTGGCGCACAAGAGTGAGCTGCTCACTCATAGACGCCTCGAACTCGACAGTTCGCACGCTGGCATGAAGTTTCATGTGGGCGCGAGCCTTAGTGGTGAAAGAGTTTCGTGCAATAATCCCGATGGCAACTAAATCGATAATAAGAACAAAGAAAAGGATAACAGAAATAACGAGTGTTTTTTTGTGCTTTAGCATAAATCTTCCATGAATGAAGGGAGTGTATAGTCAAAAGACTTAAAGCATACGCTTACAAAATGTTATTTTAACGCATTTCTTTGCAATTTCAATTTTCTATCCCCGCAGCACAAAAAAAGCGCACCTGATACATTCAATACCAAGTGCGCCTATATTACCGATAGTTCAAAGCCTAGACAGTGAAGCGGTCAACCTGAGTGCCAATATCGCCAATGGACTGCTTCATCACAAGAGCAATCTCTGAAAGCGCAGAGCCTGCATCGTTAATCTTTGAAGCGCTCTTTCCCATCTGAGCCATACTGTCCTTAATCGTGTCAGTCTCACGCTGCAATGTCGTCACATCGCTGATAATCGTGCGGCTGTTCTCCGTCATATCCTTCGAAGCCTTCTGAACGTGATGAGTGCTGTCGTTGAGCCGAGAGAGAGCGTCCGTGATAAGAGAAGAGCCTTCGCTCTGCTCCTGCATAGCCGTCTTTATCTGATGCACAAGATTGTCCGTCACCTTTATCTCGTTAGCAAGCGACGTGTAGCCGTCAACTCCCCTTTCAGTCGCCTCGACAACAGCGTTAATCGCAGTCTGTATGCTAGAAAGCTGCTCACCGATTGTGGCTGACTGCAAACTTGACGTTTCAGAAAGCTTTCGGATTTCGTCAGCGACAACAGCAAAGCCCTTGCCCGCCTCCCCCGCATGCGCCGCCTCGATAGCCGCGTTCATTGCAAGAAGGTTCGTCTGCTCTGCGATAGACGCAATAACAGCATTAGCCTCACTCAAAAGGTTGCTCTGGTTCTCAATCTGGCTAATCTGAGCCTGAAGCTCCTCCTGCGTCCTCGCTCCGTTCTCGGCGTTAACGGCAAGTTGAGCGAATGATGTCGCCATCTTGTCAACAGAGCGGTTCACCTCGTTGATGTTGCCCACCATCTCCTCAACAGCGCTGGACGCACCCTCCACGCTCTGAGTCTGCTCACTCACGAGCATCTCAAGACTGTCGATATTGCCAAGAATAGAGTTCACGCTAGAGCTTGTCTGCTCAACACAAGAAATCTGATTGCGAAGGTTTCCTCCAAGATCGTTGATGCCGCCTGTAATCTGGTCAATGGCAGCCATAGTGTCCTCTGTCGTGTCGTCAAGCTTCTCGCCCGCGCTTGAAAGAGAAGCCTTGGACTCTTTCATGCTGCCGATAATCTCCTGAAGCTTCTCGCTGTAAAGATTGAAACTCTCAGCAACATCGCCGATTTCGTTTCTGTCGTGAATATCAAGACGGCGAGACAAATCGCCGTGTCCCTCAGCGATTTCCTTTGCGTTCTGCCCGATGTCGCGCGCCATGAACTTTAGCGGGTGGAGCTTCTTTCTGGCAAAGCCCGCCGCAGAGACGGCGAAGAACAAGCCAAGAACGCAACTGATAATGGAAGCGTGAGTCATAGTGCGCTTAAAGGCTGCGTTCACCGTTGACTTTGGCGACAAGACAACGATTTTGTACTGCGTCTTGTCGTTAAGAATCGACTTTGTGTAGTATCTCGTCTTGTCAATCATGATAGACCCGTCAGTCTCTGTCGAAGAGACAAAGTCCGCAAGTTCTGGAAGACCAATGCTGCCAATATTCTTCAGTCTCGTCTTTCTAGCTCCCGTGTCGCAAAGAACATAGCCGTCCTTTTGCACCATAAGCAAAAACGAGCCTTCACCAAAGTTGAGCGTCGAAAGAATGTTAGTGAGTCTGTCGAGCGTCATCTCAACGCCAGCGTTGCCCACAAAAGAGCCTCTCTCATCAAAAACGCTCTTCACAACGCTCACCGCAACAGAGCCGCTCGTACTTCCGTAAGCGCTTGAGATAATCGTGTCGCCGTTAGAAGCCTTCGCCTCCTCGTACCAAGAGCGCTTTCTTGGGTCGTATCCGCCGTCCATCTGACCGTCAAAACTCGTGGCGTATCCGCCCCACTTCGTTCCGATGTACACCTCCGAAATATCGCTGTCAGCGCTCGCAATATTCTTTGCAACGTTTCGTATCAATTGCTCAATCTCGCTTTTTTGATACGATGAGACCATCATAGTGCTTCGATCGTTGACAAACGAATGAAGCGTATCGTCTGCACCTTGCACATATGGCGAAGACGCAAAGATGTTCAATTCTGCCTCTTTAGCCCTAAAAAAGATTGTGATTGAGTTTGAAAAGTCCGCAAGAACATTGCCCGCAGAGTTGTAAAAGTCTTTTAGAGCGCTCTTTTCAAAATAAGTGCCTATAACTGCCTGCAACACAACAATCAGCAAAATGATAATTGACAATACCGCAATAGCGAACTTGCTCGATATTGACATTCTCTGTCTCATATAATCACCCCTTATTCGTTCCTTAGTGGAAGAACTATTATACAAAAATGCTCTTATAGTGTCTTAAAAAATAAGGAATATTGAGAAAAATCTTTCGCATTTAGTGTAATTTTATGTTATTCGTTGTCAAAGAGCGCAAAATAATTAAGCCTCTACACTATCAATGCAGAGGCTCTTATTTCTTCGACTTAGAACTCAACACATCGTTGACTTAGAACTCAAGATATCGTTGACTTAGGACTCAAGACATCGTTGACTTAGAAGTCAATTTTCTGACTGTCATTCTGAGCGGAATGAGCGAAGCGAATGTAGTCGAAGAATCTGGCACCACAAACCACAAGCGTTTATGAAAAACACAAGTAGATTTTTCGACTCCAAACGGCTAACGCCGTTTTCCGCTCAAAATGACACAAATTCTTTTATTTAACGGCTTTCAAAGAATAGTCATACTTGATTTCGCGAACAGACTTAAGTACGAATGAGCCTGTTCCAGCCTTTGTTCTGATGATGAGAGAGATGTCGCCTTCGTTGATGTCGGCAGGAACGCGGGCGATAATGCGGGAAGGCTTGTTCTCGGTAAGCTTTCTCTCGACGCGATGTTCCGCTCCTTCTGCGTCCACAAAGAAAACGCCTTGTGCGACATCGTTCTCGTCTTGAATCTTTATCTTATCCCCTTCGATAATGACATCATCACCGACAGGGATAGTGCCGTCCTCCTTTCCTGTGAGGCTGTTTTTAACAGAGGCAATCTTTGCAGACAATTCTTTCTTTCCGAGCACTTTCACGCTCACGTTGTCGAGTGTCGCTCTCATATCGCCTGTCATCACCATATCGAGCGTGCGGCGGTGAATCGAAGGGTCGAACGGGCTCGACTCTGTTTCCCAGATACCCGTTATGCGAGGCGAGATTTGAACGATGCCGTCGCGGAATGAATCGCCTTCGCAAAGGTACTCTTTGACAATCTGGTCTCTTTGGCTCAAGATACTCAGGATTGTTTCTCTCTTAAACTCACTTCGCCCTTTTACGATGCTGTCGGCGATGTCGCTGTTTTGTCGGGTGGGATTCTTTGAATGAACTTCGGCAATGCAGTCGCGGTCATTGTCGGCAGTCAATGTATTTGGGCGAAGGTAAGTCTCCCAAATCATAGAACTTGCCATGTGCAACTCCTTAGAAGCGCTATCTTATCGCTGCGCTTCATTTACCGATTATGAAGTGTATCACTTTGCAAGCACTTTGTTAATAAAAAAATGGTGTTATTTTTTCTCACTAAGCACACTACTTTTTATTTTGACAGATATTTGCTATAATGCAAATCAATGAATGAAATACTAAGCCTTTCAAACGATATTTTTGAACGCTACGGAGCGATAAAAAGAGCTCGTGGCTGTTTTTTGTATACAGAAAAATCAATCAGACTTACCGACATGTACCGCGAGGGCGGAAGGGCAATCTTGGGTTGGGGAGGCTCCAGCGCCTTTACCATGCTGAAGAACGCCCTTAACCGAGGAAGCACTGGCTCATTTTGCACTCGCGAAGCCTATCAGCTCGACAAAGCGGCAAGCGCCCTCATCGACAACAGATTAAGCGGAAAGCCAAGCCGCAAGGTGTTCGTGTGCCACTGTGCAAGCGATGTGCCTTTTGCAAAGGGCGCAAAGACATACACGCCATTTTCACCAGAACGCGTTGATTATAGCACTGAGGACGTTGTGATTATTGAGCCGCCTCTTCCTCTCAGCGCCTTTTCTTCTGTGACGCTCATTGCCGTGAAGGCAGAAAAGAGCGATTGTATCGGAGAGGATTTCGCGTCTGTTTTCTTGAGCGCGCCGATGGCGGCAGGTGTTGCCCGCTCTCTTTTTGACCTCATCAAAGAAGAGCGTGAATGGCAGGAGAAGGACTTTTTCATCTATGACAGCGTGCTTACGAAATACTGGACGAGAAAGGGCTGCTACTTGTTTCCGAAGGTGAAGAGAGAGGACTACGAAGAGTTCGTCAGGCACTGTCTTGACTGCGAAATCGTTATAAGCCCGCTTTATGATGTTCCGAGCATTGTGCCTTTCGGAGCGGACAAGGGCGTTTTCTCCAAGCTGAAGAACACGCCTTTCGTCTCTGGAGCGTCTAATTGACTTTCAGCGCTCTTTTGCCTTTTGCGATAAAAGCCGCAACGGGCGCTCTTGTCACGTTTCTTGCGATACTCGCATGGAGCAAGACGCGGGAGTTTTCATGGACGTGCATTTGCGCTGCTGTCGTCATCCGCTTTGCAGGAACGCTGTCGCAAATGCTATGCGTCTTGGGCTTGATAGCGCTTCCAGAAGCAAAGGTGTTCGATCTGAACGCATTGGACATGTTTTTCACGCTCGCACCTTCTCTCCTTTTTGGCGCTGCTTTCATATCAGTGATTTTTACTTCGTGAGGTAAATAATATGGATTTTGAAGAAGCAATGGCAGAATCTTCGGAGCTTAACGCTGTGCAAAGTTCCAAGGTGGACGAGTTCTGGAACACATTCAAAGCGAAAGCAGGACTGGAGGAAGAAGCGCTTTATGCCGGGGACTTGACGTTCGACGGCAAGGGCAACGACAAGGCAGCGCTATTGTCGCTTGTGCTTTCGGGAAAGAAGACGGTGATGTTCAACGCTTTTGAAGCGTATTCGATAGACCGAGAGCCATTGCCGCTTTCGGGCGAATACTCTGTTGTGCTTGATTACAACGGAGAGCCTTCTTGCATTATCCGCACTGAGAACGTGGCGGTTCTTCCTTTCGCTGACGTTTCATGGGAGCTTGCCTCACGTGAAGGCGAGGACGAGAACCTTGAGGCCTGGCGGGAGCGAAAGCGGCAGGCGTTTGAGGAAGAAGGCGACATAATGGGATATGAGTTTAGCGATAATATGAGAGTTGTCGCAGAAATATTCAGCGTGGTTTATCACGCATAGGGAGTTTTTATGAAGACGAAGAGTTTCGGCATTACCACATTGCAGTTCGCGCTTGCAGTGTATCTTCTGGTTGCGGGCATTATCGGGCTTATCGCCCATGATATTGCTGAGCACCACATAGCCGCTTTGTTTCTCAAGTTCACTAACCTTGACTCACAGATTGATAAAGTGCTGTCATTCATTATCTGCACAGTTGAAGTGGCTTCTGGTGTTATGCTGATTCTTGAGAAGTTCATCAACAAAGCGCTCTTTAGTGCCGTATCGATGATTTTGATAACGATTGTCTGGTTTTTCATCATCATCATTATTGACGTGCTGGGAGAAAAGGGTCTTTGTGGTGGCGGTGTGTTCAAGTCAATTGATTCAGTGCTTGCATACCTAAAGATGCTCACGACGCATCTTCTTGTCTTTGGCTCAATCTTCGTCGTGATGTCGGAGTAAAGAGCAAAGAGGCTTTTTGAAAAAGAATTGCTTGTCATTCATGGCGTAGTCGAAGAATCAAATATGCTTTTAACTTTGCTGGATATGACAAAAATATATATTTAAGGGAGTCATTTTTCTTATGGAAAGATTTCAAGTCGGACAGAAAATCGATACTACGGTTGTTGCAGTTTCAGGCGACACAGTTTTCATTGACCTCGGATTGAAGAGCGAGGGAATGCTCAGCGTCGCAGAGTTCACAGACAAAGAAGGAAACGTCAGCGTCAAAGAGGGCGACAAAATCAGCGTGTTCTTCCTTGGCGAGAAGAGAGGCGAAATGCTTTTCACGACGCGTCTTTCAGGCGAGAAGGCTGACAACAGCGTTCTTGAAAGCGCATGGAAGAGCGGTATGCCAGTTGAGGGCAAAGTCGAAAAAGAAATCAAAGGCGGATTTGAGGTCACAATCGGAACGACAAGAGCATTCTGTCCATACTCACAGATGGGCTATCGCCAGAAGGCAGAGGCTTCTGAGTTCGTCGGAAAGCACCTCACATTCATCATTCAAGAGTACAAGAACGAGGGAAAGAGCATCGTAGTTTCAAATCGCGCAGTTCGCGAGAGAGAAGCAAAAGAGCACTTGAGCGAGCTTTCAAAGCAAATAAGCGAAGGCAAGATTGTTCGCGGAAAGATTACGGCGCTCAAAGATTATGGCGCATTCGTCGACATCGATGGCTTTCAGGCATTGCTCCCTGTCAGCGAAATCGCACACCGCCGCATCGAGAAAATCGATGAAGTATTGTCTGTCGGACAGGAAGTCGAGGCAAAAGTCATCAAGGCGGACTGGGAAAAAGAGCGTGTCTCGTTGAGCCTCAAGGCACTTGAGAAAGACCCTTGGGATAGCGTCGCAGAAAAATACACAGCGGGAACGAAAGTCGACGGAACTATCGCAAGAATCGCTCCGTTCGGTATTTTCGTCAACCTTGAAGAAGGCATTGACGGTCTCGTTCACATCTCCGAGCTCAATGTCGACAAGAACACAAATCTTAGCAAGAAGTTCAAAGTCGGCGACAAGTTCAGCGTCGTCGTGTTGAGCGTCTCAAGAGAAGAGAAGAGAATCGCCTTGAAGAGCGCCTCAAGTGTCGAGCAGGATAACGAGGCCGCTTCATACATGGCAAAGCAGAGCAGCGACTCTTATTCAGCAGACACATACAATCCGTTCGCGGCATATTTCAAGAACAGAAAATAAAATCATATCGGGAGAAAGCTCTCAGTTGAGGAAGGGCAATGCAAACAAGACGTGTCGTTGTTACAGGACTGGGAGCGGTCTCTCCCGTCGGAAATACAGCTCAAAGCTCATGGGAAAGCGTCAAGAGCGGAAAAAGCGGAATCGCTCGCATAACGCACTTTGACGCCTCCGAGCTTGACGTTCAAATCGCGGGAGAAGTCAAGGGCTTTGACATCACTGAATACGGTGTCAGCGAGCGCTCAATGCGAAAAACAGCGCGCTTCTCCCGCTTCTTTCTTGCCTCGGCTATCCAGGCGGCAAAAGAGGCAGGACTCACAAAAGAAGTGCTTTCAAAAGCAAAAAGCGCAGTCTGTTCCGCCTCGTGCATAGGCGGCTTTGACATCGTGGAAGACTCTTACAAGACGCTTTTTGACCGCTCGCTCGGCTCATCTCGCCTTTCAAGCGCAACCGTGCCGATGTTCATCGCAAACGAAGCCGCTTCCGCCGTCAGCATTTACTTTTCGCTTTCAGGACCATCGTGGACGCTTTCGAATGCGTGCGCCTCAGGCACAGATTCGCTCACTCTTGCCCTCGACACAATCCGCTCAGGGCGCGCAGACATCGTGTTCGCCGGCGGAACGGAGACACCAATCACAAAGTTCACCGTTGCCGCCCTCTCGCAACTAGGAGCGCTCGCCAGAGGCTTCAATGACGATGCAGAAAAAGCGAGCCGACCGTTCGACCGAGACCGAAAAGGCTTTGTGCTTTCAGAAGGCGCGGCAGTTTTAATCCTTGAAGAAGAAGAACACGCAAAAGAGCGCGGCGCGAAAATCTATGCCGAAGTCTTGGGAGCTGCCTCTTCTTGCGATGCCTACCATATCGCAAGCCCCAAAAAAGACGGAAGCGGCGCGGCGATGGCTGTCAGGGCGGCAATCGAGGACGCGCACATAAAGACAAGCGATATTCAATACTACAACGCCCACGGAACAGGCACGATTGCAAATGACATCAGCGAAACGGCAATGATAAAAAGCGTTTTCGGCGATTACGCAAAGAGTCTTCACATCTCTTCGACAAAGGGAGCGACTGGGCACTTGATAGGCGCTTCAGGCGCGCTTGAGGCACTCTTTTGCGTCAAGGCAATCCAAGACGGCTTCATTCCGCCGACAATCAACCTTGAGAACCCCGACATCGAGAACGCCCTTGACCTCGATTACACCGCAAAACAGGGCGCTGAGTGCAAAATCAGCGTCGCCGCAAGCGGCTCATTCGGCTTCGGCGGTCAGAACAGCTGCATTATTTTTGGCGCATACAATCGCTGATTCTCGATTTTTTGAATTATTGACTAATAATTCTCCACTTTTTAAAAAAGCCAAGGAATTATTGCGCAATAATTGTCAACTCAAAAAAAAAGCACGCAATTATTGGCTAATAATTCCCTTCTTTTTTTCCAGCCGAGCAATTATCAGCCAATAATTTCAATCCTAATTTAAAAGAGAGCGAATTATTAAAAAATAACGCCTCTCTTTTTTTTCAGCGAACGAATTATTGAAAAATAATTGCGTTGACAAATGGAAAATGAGTGCTAAAATGAAAATAACGCAACCGTTTGCGCAAAAAGTTGCGCGTTAAGGAGTTATAATGAAAGTTCAGCACAAATTTTTGGCGTTTTCGCTTCTCGCGACTCTTTCCCTCATCTCTTGCGGCAAAAAAATGCCTGCGGGAAGTGTCGAATCTGGGATTGTCGTGAAGGCAGTCCCGAATATCAGCGACGATTTTATTCGGGGAATGGATTTGTCGTCGCTTCTTGTTGAGGAAAAAAGTGGGGTCAAGTTTTACGACTTCGGCGGGAAGGAAGTTGACGCGATAAAGATGTTTTCCGACTCTGGTGTGAACTGGGTTCGTCTTCGTGTTTGGAATGACCCGTTCGACAAGGACGGAAACGGCTACGGCGGCGGCAATAACGATTTGGCGACGGCGATAGAGCTTGGAAAGCGGGCAACTAAATGCGGCATGAAGGTCTTAATCGATTTCCACTACTCTGATTTTTGGGCAGACCCGAAGCGGCAGCTTTCTCCGAAGGCGTGGGAAGGAATGAGCATTGACGACAAGGCGAGCGCTTTGGCAAACTTCACGAAGGAAAGCCTCGACGCACTTTTTAAGGCGGGCGTCAACGTTGGAATGGTGCAAGTCGGAAACGAAATCAACAACGGTCTTTCAGGCGAAAAGACTGTCATCAACGTGATGAAGCTCTTGAAGGCGGGAACAAGCGCTATCAGGGAAAGCGCCAAGTCGAACAGAAAAAATGTCCGTGTCGCTCTTCACTACACGAACATTCACCACAGCGATGACATCGACAGAATCGGCGCAATTCTCGAAAACTTCAAGATTGATTATGACGTTATGGGGCTTTCGTATTATTCTTTCTGGAATGGCTCTCTTGAAAATATGGAAAATGTGCTTCGCTCCTATCGTGAAAAGTACAAAAAGGAAGTGATGATTGCAGAAACTTCGTATTGCTACACGGCTGAAGACGGGGACGGCTTTGGCAACAGCGTTTCGGGCAATGGCGACATCATGGAAGGCTATCCTGCGACGGTGCAAGGTCAGGCGTCTATGATTCGCGACGTCATCGCGCACGCAAACAGCGCTGGCGCTATCGGCGTTTTCTACTGGGAGGGCGCTTGGATTCCTGTGGGCAAAGACAAGGAGAAAAACGCTGCGATTTGGGAAAAATACGGCTCTGGCTGGGCGTCAAGTTATTGCTCCGATTACGACCCGACTGACGGAGCGCTTTACTATGGCGGCTCGTCTTGGGACAATCAGGCTTTCTTTGATTTCGACGGAAAAGCGCTTGAGTCAATCAATGTCTTTAAGTATCTAAAATACGGCTCGACTGCGCCGCTTGCTGTTGACGCGATTCCTGACGTTTTTGTCTCAAGCGATGTCGGAACTCCGCTCAAGATGCCTGAGAAAATGGCTGTCATTTACAACGACCACGACAAAAACTGCTCTCAAAGCGTCGTCTGGGACGCTGAGGCTCTAAGCGCCGTCGATACAAGCACGGAAGGCGAATACGAGATTAAGGGCGTCTGCGAGAACACGGCGGTTTTAGCGCACGTCAAGGTGTTATTCCTCAATCACGCTGTCAACGGCAGTTTTGAGGGCGATGAGCGCTCGATGTGGCGTATTTCGTTCAAGGGCGACAAGAACCCGACGGATTTTCAGCGCAAAACTGACGACGCTCATCAAGGCGACGTCTCGCTTCACTTCTGGTCTGAAAGCGACATGGATTTCGCTGTCGAGCAAACGCTCACCAATCTTGAAAGCGGCACGTACAGGCTCAAGGCTTACGCACAGGGAGGCGATGTCAAGGAAAGCGCTGCGGATTTCGCTTTGTTCGCAAAGACAAGCAGCGAGGAGCGCGAGGAGCATTTCATGCTTTCGGGCTGGGCGAACTGGAAAGAGAGTGAAATCAGCGCTCTCCACATCACAGACGGAAAGCTCACGATTGGGATTCGCGCCAAAACGAACGCAAGGAGCTGGGGAACATTCGATGATTTTGTCCTGAACAGAATTGGCGATTGATTCTCACAGGATTGAAAGGAAAAATCAGAAATCTTAGATGAAAAATGATAGATTTATTGATTTTTCCCTTGATTTTTGGAAAAATAAGACTAACATATTAAAATATAAAGCGTAGACTTCTTCATATTAGGGGGAAAATATGGCAGCATCAGGAACAATTCAAATCAAAATCGACAGAGAAACGCGAAAAGCGGCGGAATCTCTTTTCGATGCTTTAGGTTTGGACATCACGACTGCTATCAGGCTCTTTTTGAAGCAGGCGGTAAACCAACAGCGCATTCCGTTTGAAATTGTAACTCCACCGCCATCAGCGATGGTTTCACAGATGAACGCGCTTGCCGCCGCGGGCAAGATGAACCGCGATATGGACGACGCCCTCCTTGCAGGAACCAACGGCGAGGGCACAGAGGACTAGAAAAAGCGAAATGCTCCGACAAAAATCGGGGCATTTTTTTATCTTCTGGCGAAAAAATCGCGTTTTTGCTAAAATGCTCGATTATGGGACAGCCAAAACTTTACAGCCTTATAGACAAAGCAGTTTTTGATTACAAAATGATTGAGAAAGGAGACAAAATCCTTGTCGGCGCTTCTGGCGGAAAAGACTCCACAGCGCTTATCGAATACCTTGCGAACAGAATGAAGCGCAAGGGCGCGGACTTTTCGTTCACTGCCCTTCACGTCGAGACGGACTTTGAGGCATGCACAATGAGCCCGAAGCTCCGAAAGCAGCTTTCGGATTGGGGAGTCGAGGTGAAAAGCCTTTTTGTCGACGTTCAAAATCGGCTCAAGGACGGCTTCAAAATGAGTTGCTACTGGTGCTCTCAGCAACGCCGCAACGAGCTTTTGCATTACGCGGTGCAAAACGGCTACACCAAACTTGCCCTCGGTCATCATTTGGACGATATTCTCGAAACGCTGTTGATGAATATGCTCGTCAAAGGCGAGATGAGCACGATGCCCCCGCGCCTCAATTACCAGAAGTACCCCGTCTCGATAATCCGCCCGCTTTGCTACGCGGACGTTGAGACAATAAAGGCGCACGCGAAGGCTCAAGGCTATATCAGCACGACTTGCACCTGTACCTATCAGGACAACTCTGGGCGAAAGGACGCGCGAGCTCGCCTTGAGGCTCTGACGAAGGGCGACATCAAGGCAAAAGAGCACCTTTTCCAGTCATTGAAGAATATCAACAAAGAATATTTGCCCTAGAACATCAAAACCGCTTTATTTTTCATCAAAACTCATCAAAAGCACGTCAAAAATCAATATTTTGACGTGCTTTTTTGTTATATCCACATTGTTTTTTGAAAATTCAACGTTGCAAAACAAATTTGCATCATCACAAATTTAATTTGCTACATAAAAAATGTGTTTTTTGATATGGAAAATTGAATTTGCAACATCAAAAAACATATTTTTGACGTTACAAAAATGTATTGCAATGTGATTTTGATTAAATTTGACGTTGCAATAATGATTTTTTATGTTGCAAAAATGTTTTGTAACATTGAAAATGTGGATAAGCATGTGGAAAAGTATGTGGATAATGTGGAAAAGTGTGTTTATAAAGTGAAAAATGCTCTTCGCGAGGTGAAATTTTTCTTTTTCCGTCTTGGAAAAGGGAGTTTGCATTTCACAAAAATGCAGAGTATAATTGACGATATGAAAAAACGTCTGCCTTTTTCTGTCTTGCTGCTTGTTTTTGCTCTTTTTTCCTGTCGTTCCAAAAAAACTGACGAAGCGCAAAGAAGCGCGATTATCGGATTTTCGCAAATCGGCTCTGAAAGTTCATGGAGAACGTGCAATACGGCTTCGATTATCTCCAGTGCCGAGCGCGAGGGCTTTCAGGTTGTCTTTGACGACGCGGAGCAAAAGCAGGAAAAGCAGATTCGCGCAATACGCTCTTTCATTGTTTATCAAGTTGACATCATTTTGCTCGCGCCTATCGTCGAAGAGGGCTGGGACGGCGTCCTGAGCGAGGCGAAGGAAGCGGGAATCCCTGTTATCGTGGTGGACAGGAAAATAAAGACGAGGGCGAAGAATCTTTTTGAGGGCTATATCGGCGAGGATTCGTGTTCGGAAGGGAAAAAGGCAGCGGAGTTCCTCTTGAAAAAGTACGCTGACACTGAAGAGCACAAAAATATTCTTGAGATTGCGGGCACTACGAACTCGTCTTCGGCAAAGGGGCGGGCGAAGGCGTTCCGCGACACTTTGAGCGAGAACGCTCCTCAAAAATTTTCGGTGATTTACAGCGAGTCGGGCGACTTTTTGCGCTCGCGCGGGCAGGAAATCATCTCGCAGATTATCGCTTACAACGGCGGGGAGCTGAAAATCGGAGCGAAGAAGGTCGATGTGATTTTCTCGCACAACGACGCGATGACGCTCGGCATTTTGGACGCGCTGGATTCTTACGGGATAAAGGCGGGAAAAGATGTTGCGATTGTGAGCGTGGACGGGGAGCAGAACGCGGTCAATGAATTGAAAAAGGGACGCCTCAACTGCGTTGTTGAGTGCAATCCAAAAACTGGGGACGCTCTTATCGAACTTGTGAAAAAGGTGCTTTCGGGCGAGAAAATCCCTGAAGAAAGTTATGTTGACGAAACTCTTTTCACGGAAGACGACAATCTTTCGCTTCTTGAGCCGCGCGGATATTGAGAAGGTCTTGTGATGAAAAGCCTCAAAAGCAGTCTGCACCGCTCTTATTTGTTTATCATTCTTGTCATGGTCATTCCGACTGTTTACGCAGTCGCTGTCTATCGCATTCACAGCCGCCGTTACGACACGATTATCTCGAACACAGGAAGAGCGAACGATATAAACAATGTCGCCCGAAATGCCATTCCGACGGAACTTTGGGACATCGTTTCGGGAAAAAAGAAGTTTTTTCAGGGAAAGCAGTATTTTCTTCTTGACGAAATAGAGCGCGGCATTGAGGAGATGGAAAAAAAAACCGAGACGGCGAACGGAAAGACAAAGCTTCTCGTCGCAAAAAGAACGTGCCTGACGCTGAAAAACCACATCAGCGAACTCGGAATCCAAATCGAGAAAGGCTCGACGGTACGGAAGAACGAGGAAGAGCTGGAGGAAATCCGCTCGATTGCGGCTCTTCTTTCGGACATTCTGCAAGAGTACATCATCATTGAAATTGAGGAAGCCGCAAAGACGAACGAGGCGATAAAAACGACATCAATCCGCCTCTCTCTTATCCAAATCGCCATTGTCGCGCTTGTTGTTGTTTTTTCAGTGCGCCGCTTTCTTTCGACTTTTGCCGCGATAAAAAAGCCAATTGCCGAAATGGAATCGCTTTCGACGAAAATCGCGGGCGGAGACCTTTCCGCACGCCTCTCCCCGCCCGAAATCGAAGAGCTGACGACGCTCGGAAAAAATTTGAACACGATGGCGGAGAGAATCAGCGCCCTTATCGCCGAAAACATCGAAGAGCAGAAAAATCTTCAAAAAGCGGAGATGAAACTGCTTCAATCGCAAATAACACCGCACTTCCTTTACAACACGTTCGACACAATCATTTGGCTTGCCGAAAGCTCTCAGACAAGCGACGTCGTGAAAGTCACGAGAGCGTTCAGCGAGTTTTTGCGCATTTCGCTTTCGCGCGGACACGAATGGATTACGGTCGAAAACGAAGTGAGCCACATTTCAAATTACCTCACGATTCAAAAAATCCGCTATGAGTCAATCTTGAATTACGAAATCGACGTGCCAGAAGAGCTTTTGGGTTTCAAAATGCTGAAGCTCACGCTCCAGCCGCTCGTTGAGAACGCGATTTATCACGGAATCAAGAACAAGCGCGGTCGCGGGCATATAAAAGTGAAAGCGTCGTTCTTCGATGAGACAAAGACGCGAATGCTTTTTTGCGTCGAGGACGATGGCGCAGGCTTTTCAAAAGAGAGGCTCGAGGCGATAAACGAGGAACTGAAAAAAGAGAGCGCTGAAAACGTTCAGGAAACTTACGGGCTTTACAACGTGAACAAGAGACTGCTTTTGTATTATGATGAAAAGGCGGCTCTCAAAATTGAAAGCGAGTCGGGAAAAGGCGCAAGAATCAGTTTTTCTGTGCCTTGCATAAAAAAGGAGATGGACTAAAAATGTACAGCGTTTTTATCGCAGACGACGAGCATATTGTTCTTGAAGGTATAAGAAAAAAAATCGATTGGGAAAACTCAAACTTCTCGTTTGCAGGAGAAGCCACAGACGGCGAGATTGCTTTTTCGATGATTTCGGAAATGAAGCCCGACATCTTAATCACCGACATCAAAATGCCGTTTATGGACGGTCTTGAGCTGTCCAGACTTCTGAAAAAAATCCAGCCATGGATAAAAATCATAATCCTTTCAGGGCACGATGAGTTTGAATACGCCAAAAAAGCAATCTCAATCGGCGTTGAAGATTATATCCTGAAGCCCTTCACACACGAAGAGCTTCTGCAAAGCCTTGAAAAAGTCTCGCGCACACTCGACGCCGAGAGACAGCAGCAGCGCGACGTCGCAAGACTCAAAGAAGAGCTTGAGTCCTCAGCGATAATATTAAAAAAAGAGTTTCTGACAAAACTTGTCAAAGGCGAAATCGACGCGGCAGAAATATTTTCAAAGTCAAAAGAGCTCTCCCTTTCGCTCGCCGCACGCGGCTACAAAGTTGTAATCTCGGACATTCGTGCAAAAGAAGGCGAATCCTCCGTTGACGAAGCCTCCCTTTCGCTCCTTTCGCTCTCGAAGCAAAAAAGCGACACAATATCATTTTTCATCTCGGACAAGCGCTTCGTTTCAATCGTCAAAGGCTCTTCTCCCTCCGAAGTCGACGACAATGCCTACACATTCGCAGAAGCCGTCGAGCACGTTGTCTCACAATCCTTGAACTGCACCGTCGTAACCTCAATCGGACCGCTCGTTTCGCACACCTCCGAAATCGCCGCGTCATACGAGAATGCTTGCAGCGTTTTGGAAAAAAGCCGCATCTGGACAAAAAGCCGCATCGTCAGCTCAGACGACGTCGAAGGCTCAAGCGACGGGCTTTTGTCATTGCAGGAAAACGACCCTCTCGTCGAGCGATTAAAGTATGCGCAAAAAAGCGAAATCGACGAAATCGTCTCGCAGCAGCTTTCGCTCCTCGAAGGAAACGCCGGACATTTCCACGTCGTCGCTTCCTATTTGTTCGTCGACGTCATAATGGCAGTCTCAAGCCTTGCCGAAAACCTCGGCGGCAACATCCGCGACATCATGCCCGAAATCCTGCAGCACTCATTCGTCGACAACGCCGTCAAAAGCGAAGACATTTTTGAAAGCGAAATCCGAAAAATCCTTTCGGCAATCCTCGATTTCCGCGACTCAAAAATACAAGGAAAATACGGCGACGTAATCCTCAAAGCAAAAGAATATATCCGCGAAAACTTCAAAAGCCAGGACACATGCCTGAAAGTCGTAGCCGATGCCGTAAACCTTAGCCCGAACCACTTTTCCACAATATTCTCGCAGGAGTGCGGCACAACCTTCATCGAATACCTGACGAACGTGAGAATCGACGAGGCAAAAAAACTCCTCAAAACAACAGACATGAAAGGCGCAGACATCGCCTACGAATGCGGTTTTTCAGACCCTCACTATTTTTCGTTCATCTTCAAAAAGACAACGGGCGTCTCCCCCCGCGACTTCAAAAACTCATAAGCCGTCGGAACGTTCGGGCAGTCAATTGGGAAATCCCAAAACGCCGTCGGAACGTTCGGACAAGTCATTGTGAAATCCCAAAACGCTGTCGGGACGCTCTGGCAAGCAATTGGGAAATCCCAAAACGCCATCAGAACGTTCGGACAAGCAATTGGGAAATGGAAAAAGGTCGTCGGGACGTTCGGACAACGATTTTCCAAACGGAAAATGCCGTCGGGACATTCGGACAACGATTTTCCAAACGGAAAATGCTGTCAGGACATTCGGGCAAGCATTTTCCAAACGGAAAAAGGCTGTCGGGACATTCGGACAAGCATTTTCCAAACGGAAAAATGCTGTCGGGACTCTCGGACAACGATTTTCCAAATGGAAAAATGCCGTCGGGACGTTCGGGCAAGCATTTTCCAAACGGAAAAAGGCTGTCGGGAAGTTCTGGCGGCTTTAGAACAAAAGCTCAGAGGCTAGAACGACAGCGCAGCAGGAAAGCGCGACAGGAAAAAGCCCCGCACCGACATACGAGAGGACGATGCCGAGAACGAGCGCAATCAAGCCAGAGACGAGGTTGTCGCTTTGATTTATGATTGCGGGAAAAGTCATCACCGAAAGCGTGATATACGGAACGTAATACAAAAAAGAGCGCAGAAAGCGGTTCTTTATCGGTCGCGTGATGAGCGTGAGCGGCAGAACCCGAATCAAATATGTTACGATTGCGCCTGTGAAAATATACGCATAGTTGCTCATTTTTCTTCACTCCTTAATTTTTTTCTTCTTTTGGGACGACGGGCTTCACAACGGCGAGGACAGCGCTTATCGAGATTGTGAGGATAATTGTCTTCATTCCCGAAGAGAGAGAGTTCAAAAGCGGAAGGACTGAAAACAGGAGGCTTGAGGCAAAGCTTACGAGGATTGCGAAGGCGAGCGTCTTGTCTTTTTTTGCGCTCGGAACGATTATCGCCAAAAACATTCCGTAAAGCGACATCGCAAGCGCGGTCACGATGAAATCAGGCAAGATGTTTCCCGCAACGACTCCGGCGGCAGTCCCGATTGCCCAAAGTGGAGCGGCGATTGAGGCAGCGCCATAGGAATAAGAAGGCTCGTAGTTTTCGCGGGCGATTGCGATGGCAAAAATCTCGTCGCTCAATGGAAAGCCGACAAGAAAGCGATGGAAAAACGGTGTTGAAGGGCTGAACTTTTGGCTCAAAGCGCAGCCCATGAGCATGTAGCGGGCATTGACCACGAAAATGACAAACGCTGTCTCAAGGAGAGGAGCGCTTGATGACACACATTCAAAAAGCGCATATTCGCCGGCGCTCGCAAGGTTCAAGATGCTGACCCAAAAGCCCTGAAGAGCTGAAAAGCCGATTCTTCTGGCATAAATTCCAAGTGAAAAACTAACCGCAAAGTATCCGAGCGCAATCGGAATACCGTCGCGAAATCCTTGTGCAAACGATTTTTTGCTCATAACTTCCTCACAAATGACGCGATTTTACCACAAGAAACTTTTTTATGCTACATTCTGAAAAACCTTGCGACGATGCTGAGAATCGGCTATTATAAAGCAAGCCCGAAAAACGTGGGCAATGTAATTATTTCGGAGGAAATAAATGAATTTAATCTTTTTAGGACCGCCTGGTGCAGGAAAAGGCACTTTGGCAAAGCAGGTTGCAGAAGCCTACAAAATCCCGCACATTTCAACGGGCGATATTTTCCGCGAGAATATCAAGAACGGCACGGAACTCGGAAAGAAAGCAAAGGCTATTATCGACGCGGGCGGTTTGGTCAGCGATGAAATCACGATTGACCTCGTGAAAGACCGTCTTTCAAAAGACGACACAAAAAACGGCTATATCCTCGACGGCTTCCCTCGCACAATTCCGCAGGCAGAAGCACTCGACAAGTTCGCACATATTGATGCGGCGGTCGATTTTTCTATCCCGGACGCTGATGTTGTTGAGCGCTTGGGCGGAAGAAGAATGTGCCGAAAGTGCGGAACTCCGTACAACATCACAGCAGCACCGCCGAAAGTTGAAGGCGTTTGCGACAAGTGCGGCGGAGAGCTTTACACACGCGACGACGACACAGACGAGGCAATCAAGCACCGCCTCGACGTTTACCGCGAGCAGACAGCGCCTCTCATCGATTACTACAAGAACAAGGGCAACCTCAAGGCAATCGACGCACGCGAGACGCTCAAAACTGGAATGACGCAGTTCAAGAACCTTTTCCCGAACGCATAGAAAAGCATTGAATGCAAAAAGCCGTGTTTGTTTTTTCAAAACAGCACGGACTTTTTTTTGACAAATCGGAGACAAAACATGAAAAACACTCTCAAAAAAAGCCTCGCTTTATTGCTCACCCTGCTCTTCTCGCTCCCGCTTTTTTCGCAAACATCGTTCAAGAAAAACGTGTGTCTTGCAAACGGAGCAAAAAGCGACAATGTTCGAAAGTCGCTAAGCGAAATCGCAAAATCGTTCCGAGCCAACAATTATTCCTATGAGGCTTCAAGAATAGAAAACAACTTGCTTTCAAAAAAAGGCTCAACAGGTTTCGTCGTCAAAGGAAACGACGGAAAGTTTTTCGTTATCGCGGACGACAGCATTTTGAGCGAATACACGAGCGCTGACGTTCAATTTGAAAACGACGACAATTCACTTCTTGAATACACCTCTCTTCCAATCGTGAAAAAAGAAAACGGACTTGTCCTCATCGCTCTTCCCGAAGATTTTTCAGGAGAGGCGCTTTCGCTTTCAGAAAAAGGCGTTGTTGAGGGCGAGGAAATCACAGCGGCGGGCTTTGTTTTGTACGAAGAAGGCACTCGCTACGAGCGGAGAAGCGGAATTGTCGTAAACACAGACTCAAACGGCGAGTTTTTTGTTTCAGTGCCAATAAACAAAACGTATTCAGGAAGCCCGCTTTTGAAAAAGAGCGGCGACAAATACGAGATTGCAGGCACGGTGCTTTATGCAGAAGAATCAAACGAATACAACGTTCGAAAAGTCGTGAACGCGAAAAAAATCCGCGCTCTCATCGATTCTTTTTATGAAAAAGATGGCGCAAAAACAGAGGAAAAGCCAAACACTGAGCAATTTTTGAAAGCGCTGAAAGAAGGAAAAGCAAAGGATTTCGTCTCAGACTCATTGGCGCTGAAGGCGGGCGACGTGGCCTTTATGACATATGAGTCATCATACAGCTACAGGTTTGAATCAAAGCCTGTGGAAGTTCTCCGCGATGCAGTCTCAAGGGCGGTTTGTGAGACATTGGGCGCAAAAAAAGCGAAAAACATCAGCGTAGAGGAAATCGCGGACAGCAAAGAGAGCGAAAGCGCGACAATCGCGTTTGTGTCAGAAAAAAAGCGCTTTGTTTCTGACTGGCAAATCGAAAACGGCGAATGGAAACTCATCGAGTTCTCCTCTCTTGAAGAGCTTTCAAAAAAGAAGAAGAAAAATAAGAGCGACGATATAGACCCTGTTTCAATGGGAGACGCTTATATATTCCTTGTCAAAGGCGGAAAACTTTTCCAGACCGAAAACGAAGGCAAAAGCGGAGCGAGCGCGAGCGCATTCTTGATGTGCCATCTTGCGGGCATAGGGCTTTTTTACCAAAGCGAAGAAATAGCGCTCGACACACGCGAGAGCGCAGAGCCGACCGTCATGAACAGCGCAGGTTTGGCTCTCCGCTTTCAGCTTCCGTTCGATATTTGGCGCTTTATGATAGTTCCGTACAGCGAACTGAGAATGGGCATCTCAAACCCGGACGACATAAAAGGCGACAACTCCCGCATTTACTACGGCTCTCTTTGCGGGCTTGACCTTGCCTTCAACGCGGGACAAGTTGCGCCGACCGCCAGCGTGGAGTTTATCCACTCGGGCTACAACGACAGCGAAAAGAGCAACAACCTCGGCATTTCGTTCGGACTTCGCATTTTCAGAGCGCTTGAGGCGTGGTAATTTTTTGGGAAGAGCGAGAAACATTTGTTTTTCATGTTTCCCAAAAGAAACAAACGGGAATCGTTGAATAAAAGTGCATAAATATGCTATTATCAACGCGGCTATGCAAATTCTTTGCATAAAACTTTTTCTAATAGGCATAATCGGGGGTTATTTCCATGAATGTCGTTGTAATAGGTGCCCAGTGGGGTGATGAAGGAAAGGGCAAGATTGTTGATTATCTTGCAGAGAACGCAGCTCACGTCGTACGCTATGCAGGAGGCCCGAACGCTGGACACACTATCGTGGTTGACGGCAAGCAGTTCGCTCTTCATCAAGTGCCAAGCGGGATTTTGTACCCGAAGCAGACGGTTTATCTTGGAGCGGGCATGGTCATTGACCCAGAGGCTCTTTTTGCCGAATTGCAAATGCTCAAAGACAACGGCGTGAATTGGGAAGGTCGCGTGTTCATCTCTGACCGCGCACACTTGATTTTGCCGCGCTACCGTACGATGGACAAGGAGCGTGACGCAGCCCGAAAGCGCCCGATTGGAACTACAGGAAGAGGAATCGGTATCACTTACAGCGAAAAAGCAATGCGCGATTCATTGCGCTTGGCTGACCTTGATTGGGACGAAAAGCTCGCTGACTTTGACGGCGAAGACATCGAATACATCAACAAATACAAAGAGCAGCTCTTGAAAATGAGAGTTGACCTCACTGCCGAAATGTACAAGCACCAGGAAGAGAACATTCTTTTTGAGGGCGCGCAGGGAGCAATGCTCGACATTGATTCAGGAACATATCCTTATGTTTCATCAGGAGCGAGCTGTGCGGCTGGTGCTTCAACTGGCGGCGGAATCGGAGTTCACGACATCGATTATATTCTTGGCGTGTTCAAGGCTTATGAGACAAGAGTCGGAAACGGTCCAATGCCAACCGAGTTCAACAACGAAAGCGAGGGCGAGCTTTGCGATTACGTTCGCAACACTGGTCGCGAGTACGGCGTTACAACAGGACGCGCCCGCCGCTGCGGATATCTTGACCTCGTGGCGCTCCGCTATGCTTGCCGCGTGAACTCAATCGACAGCCTTGTTTTGACACACCTCGACATCTACGACGCGATGGACGAAATCGAAGCCTGCGTTGCTTACGAAATCGACGGCAAGACGGTTACGGACTTCCCTGCAAGCGTGCCTGCATTGAACAAAGCAAAGCCGATTTTGAAGAAGTTCAAGGGCTGGAAATCAGACCTCAAAAAGTGCCGCAGCTTTGAGGAAATGCCAGAGAACGCACAGGCTTACGTTGATTTCATCGAGGAGTTCACAAACACACCTGTCGGAATCATCAGCGTGGGCTACGAGCGCGACGAGACTTTTGTGCGCGAAAATCCGTGGACATTCTACGAGGATTTGGACGCCATGAGCCGCGAAGACTCTGAACAGGCATAGCCTGATTTGTAGGCATAGCCTATTTTGTAAAATGCAGTAACAAGATAATCGACAGCCACGGATTGCAAAAAGTCTGTGGCTGTTTTTAGTATAAGACCGTTGTTTGAAAGCTTGTCATTCCGAACTTGTTTCGGAATCTGCGATTGAGCAACAAGATGCTGAAAACTTGTTCAGCATGACATGTATGACCTTGGAGGGAGAAGATGAAAGAAAAGTTTTTGGCGATTTTTGGAGTTTTTGCGTTGTTTTATTTCACGGGCTGCTTTGGCGGAGGAAGAAAATTGAAAAGAGAATACAACACAAAAGAAGAGTTACAGCAGGATATTGTGAACGCAGTGAGCGAGCAATACGGAATGCAGTTTGAAATCGGAAAGGGGCTTGATGGAAGTAAAGCAACAATGGCTTTAGGTTGGGATTACGGTTTTTATGGTAATTTGCGTCCTGTTGATTATAGTGAGGAGTATAAGAAATATAATCTCTATACCGATTATACAGTCTGCAATGAAACTGGAACTTTCAAAACACAGGCACATGTCCGTATGTTTGAGAAGCAACTCAAAGCTGATGTTGAGAAAATCCTTGACGACATCGGAATGAAATATGACATATTGGAATTCCGTGGAATGAGCAGGAATATAAACAAATGGTCAAAAGACTCAAGTTATGAGGAATATAAGAGAACAAATGATTTTGAGACATGGATTTACATTAAGCTTCCAAAACAAGAAAAAATGGGACTTGAAAATAACAGAAAATATTATGCACCTATAGTCTTGCCTATGGTAAAAAAATTGTATTCAGCTCTTGAGCCAGAATATAATGTGACACTTCAGTTTTATTTAGACGAATATGATAAAGGAATGATTCATACAAATGAAAATAATAATGATTGGGATAATCTTGTTCATAAAGTGGAGAAAAATCCAGTATTAGTGTGTCTTGATTTAAGCAAATTCAATAACTATCTTGACTGGACAGAACATGACATTGAATCAGAAATAGCAAGTATTCATGAAGAACCGTTCATCACAGCGTGGAAAAAGGCCAACGGTCTGGAGTGAGCCGCAGGAGATTTTGCAACGAGGAATAATTTTGTTGTCGAGCCGTTTTCTTAAGAAAGTATTGAAACAATATTTGTTTAAAGGGCGTTTTCTTAAAAAAGTGTTGAAAAAACATTTGTTTAAAGGGCGTTTTCTTGAAAAAGTATTGAAAAAACATTTGTTTAAAGCTCATTTTTGCGAGAAAATGAGGTGACAACATTTGTTTTTCGCCATTTTTTTGAAAAAGCAGCGAAAAAACAAAAAATGAGAGAGGAGTTTATGAAGTTTGGGAGAATGTTGATATTGAGAAAAAGCATTCTGTTTTTTCTGGCTTTGCTTCTGCAGAACGCGATTTGCATGGCGCAAAGTTACTGCTATGTGAACACACTCGACGGCGTGAACATGAGGGACAAGCCTGACGGAAGAAAAATAGGAGCGCTAAAGGCAAACGAATGCGTTGAGTTCCTTGAAGAGACAAAAGAGAAAAGCCGAATCGGTATCTTTGACATGCCGTGGGTAAAAATACGGACTCAAAGCGGAAGAGTCGGCTACGTCTATGGCGCATATCTTTCAAAGACGCTTTCGGAAGCGGCTGCGTTCCGCTGCAAAGAGCAGCTTCGGGAGGCAGAGAGCTATCTTGGCGAGATTGGCTCCCGTCTCAAAAGAATACGCGACTGGCAGCAGGACGAAAGCCCGTTCTCAAAAGCGGGAATGACCGTGATGTTCTCGACACTCGACTTTGAGACGCAAAAGAAAGGCTTTTTCGTGACAGCGCTGGAGTTCGACGAAGCTGGCTGCGAGGATTATCCGAGGGGGATTTTGCCATTCGACGTGGGCGACAACATCAAAAAGGTGCGCGAAGTCTTCGGGGAAAAGTCGGCAGAGACGCCCGCCTACGACACGCGCAACAAGATTGAGATGTGGTTCGGCACAAACGTCGCTCTCAATGTGGAATATTCCAAAGCAGACGGCAAGATTCGCGCAGTCACACTCGCAAACATGCAAGGACGCTGATTGTTAAGGAAGAGTTCCTTGAGATTAAGGAGAGTTTCCTTGACATCAAGGAGGACTTCCTTGACGTGAAGGAGAAGTTCCTTGACATTAAGGAGAGTTTCCTTGAGATTAAGGAGAGTTTCCTTGAGATTAAGGAGATGTTCCTTGACATCAAGGGAAAAGATTTGGAGGAAGAAATGGAAAAAAAACTTACAGGCACACAATTAAAGCTAATTGCTCTTGTTTCTATGACGACTGACCATTTAGTATCCGTCATTTATCCCAATTATCCTACAGCTTGGTATCTTGTTCTGCTCCATATCTTCGGCAGACTTGCCGCTCCTATTTTTTGGTATATGACAGCAGAAGGCTATCACCACACAAAGAACGTGAAAAAGTATCTTTTCCGTCTTGCACTCTTTTCGCTAATCGGGCATTTTGCCTACAACTTTGCTTTCGGCATTCCCTTTATTCCTTTCAAAACAAGCATTTTTAATCAAACAAGCGTAATTCTGCCTCTTTTCTTGGGCGTTTTGGGCTTGTGCGTGCTGGATTCGCAAAAACTAAAGCAATGGCAAAAAACTTTTCTTATCTTTTTTCTATCATTCCTAGCATTTCCTGCAGACTGGTCAAGTCCTGGCTTTTTAGCAGTAATATACTTCGGTCAAAACCGAGGTAATTTCAAAAAGCAAATGCTTTATATGTTCTTATGGATTTTTCTTTATGCTACAATTTACGCAATTTTTATAAATCCGCTTTATGGAGCTGTTCAGATGGGCGTTTTGCTGGTGATTCCGCTGTTAAGAGCCTACAATGGAGAGCGCGGACAGGCATTTTTTGGCATTGGCAGCAAGTACTTTTTCTATTGGTATTATCCGCTGCACCTTGTTTTGTGCGGCATAATCCGCATTGCACTTCATGGCAATATCGGCGTAATGATAGGAGGATAGATTTATGGAAATCAAATACAAAGACACACACGAGTTTTCACGAGAAGAGCTTGAAGAGCTGTTTTTGTCGGTCGAATGGTCTTCGGGGCATTTCCCTGACAAGCTCAAAGTTGCAATGCAGAACTTCAAGACAGTCATTTCTGCTTGGGACGGCGAGAAGCTCATCGGTATGGCTTGCGCAATGGACGACGGGATTATGAACGCATATATGCACTATCTTCTTGTGCGCCCAGAGTATCAAGGAAAGGGTATTGGAGAGGCACTCGTCTCAAAGATAAAAGAAAAATACAGCGATTATCTTCGCCTTGTCATCGTCGCTTACAACAAGGAAATCGGCTTTTACGAGCATTGTGGCTTTAAGAGGGCAGAAGATGCAAGCGCGATGTTTATCACAGATTTATGGACTTAAACGAAATATGAATAAGTTTGTGAATATGAGAAAAAGCATTTTTATTGCACTGATTTTGCTTTGTTTATCCTCTGCTTTTGCAGAAGCGGCGGATATGGAGTATTTTCTGCCGACAGAGTATCAGTTGATGACGGAGCTTTACAAAAATGACGCGCAGGGATTTATCAAAGGCAAAGAGGAGTTTCTGAAAAAGTGCGAGTACATCAATTCGCGTGTACTTTCTGGCAGAGAGTATCCTGAGCAGAAAATACTGTATGACAATGCGCGAGTGTTTTTTGAGAACGTTAATTATGAAAAATACATCTGGGTATTGCTTCCTATAACGCGAAACAATGATGAAGCGGAGGCTGTAAAAAACACAGACTGGGCGACGGAGTTTCAATACATTCTTGCGCTCTTTAAGCACAGGCAAAAAGAAAATAAAAGCGACTTGATTTTTATCGCTCCGACTTGCTTTTTTGACGCAGTGCATTTCACGATTAATACTTTTGAGATTATCAAAGGCAAGAACAAAAACAAAGGCGTTATTCACTTTAGAAATCTGCTTCGATATGATTTGACTTGTGATTCAAACAATCATTGGAATGGATTTTCCTACAGAAAGACAAAAGAGCAGGCGGAAGGCTATGTGATGGGCGATTATTATCTTTTTGACGAGAAATCCAGCACGGTTGAGTTTGAAAAAGAAGACGAATTGCCTGATTTTATCTATCGCCCAAAGAATTGGAACAAAATCCCAATAAATGCGAGCGCGTTTTTGTGGGAGCTGAAAAATCCGCTGAAATACGGCTTGCAGAATGCCTTTGACCAAAATCCTGCAACCAGCTTTGTTGAGAACACGGAAAATGATTTGATGAGCCTTGATATTTGGATTGGAGAGAGCGTAGAAAAAGCGGCTCTTATCAACGGATATGCAAAAAATACTGATTTGTACAAAGCGAACAACAGGATAAAATCGGTTCTGGCTCATTTCGATTTGAGCGATGATGAACTTGGCTACCAGTTCATTCCGTGCAAAAGCTCAAACATTGCAGTTACATCGATTTATGGCGGCTCAAAATACAGTGATACTTGCCTTGCAGAAGTCAATTTCTTTTGTGGTGGCGAATGGATTTTTGGTGATATTGAAGAAGTCAACGAATAGGGGGAAACTATGGAAAAGAATATCGAAATCGTAAAGGCAACGGCGGCAGATATTGAAACGCTTATGGCGATTCGCCTTGAAATGCTTCGTGAAGTGAACGACTTGGCGAGTGATTATGAGTTTAGCGAAGAGCTAAAGACGTGCGCCCGCGAATACTTTTTGAGTGGCAATCAGACGACGATTCTCGCAAAGGACGGCAAAAACATCGCAGGTATGGCGTCAATCAACTACATCACGATTATGCCGACTTTTTCTCACCCGACGGGAAAGAGAGCCTTTTTGATGAGCGTCTACACTCGTTCAGAATATCGCAGAAAAGGCATTGCGCGTGATATGATAAAGCAGCTAATCGATGAAGCAAAAGCGCGCGGTTGCTCCGAGATTATCCTTGACGCAACGGAGGCGGGCAGACCGCTTTACAAGTCCTTAGGCTTTGAAGAAAGCGAGGAAACAATGACAAAGCAGATTTGTTGCAACTGCGGGAGGAAAAATGAGAACGAAATATGTCATTGTTGAGCCCTATAATCCAAAGTGGAAAGAAGACTTTGAAGCGATAAAAAGCGAAGTCGCTCAAGCATTAGGCAAAATCGCGCTATCGATAGAACACGTCGGAAGCACGTCTGTCGAGGATTTAAGCGCAAAGCCAATTATCGATATTGATGTGGTGGTAAAAGAAGAGGACGTTTCTGAAGCAATAGCGCGGCTTTCTAAAATCGGCTATCAGCACGAGGGCAATTTGGGCATTGCGGGGCGGGAGGCTTTTTGCTACGATGAAGAGCAAAAGAAGCATTTGCAAGTCCATCATCTCTATGTTTGTCCAGAGAACTCCGCAGAGCTAAAGCGGCACATTGCCTTCCGCGATTATCTTCGCACACACGAAGCCGAGAGGGAAGAATACAGCCGCGTCAAAGCAGAAGCAGCTCGCCTTTTCCCCGATGACATCGAGGGCTACATTGCGCACAAAGCGAGCGTTATCGAAAAAATCTACAAAGAACTCGGTCTGTAAAAACTATTGCACTTTGAGGAAGGTAAAATGTATATAATTCATTCAGTAAACAAAAGCGCATTTGAAGAAGAAATCAAAAGCGGCTTTTACGGCAAAGAGAGCATTGAAAAGTTCGGCTTTATTCATTGCTCTGAAATCAGCACTTACGCCCTTGTTGCGCCAAACTTCAAGAGCGAGAGAGCAGAGCGGCTTATTCTTGTAATCGACACAGACAAAGTTAGTGCGCCGATAAAATGGGAAGACGGTGGCGGAGTTGATTTTCCGCACATCTACGGCTTATTGAGCAAGAGCGCAATCGTCAAGGTTTTGCCACATTTGTGGAGTGAAAATCGTGAGTGGATTAAAAATCCAGAGCTAGAAAATATTTGCTAAAACGCATTAGGAGAAAATATGAAAGACATAGTTTTACTAGTAATCGACACGCAAAAGGGCATCACGGATTCTCGTCTTTTTGCCTTCGAGCGCGTTAAAAGCAACATCAAGACGCTTATCGAAAAGGCGCGAAAGTCGGGCATTGAAGTCGTCTTTGTCCAGCACGATGACGGAGAAGGCTCTGGCTTTTCGGCAGGCAATGAGGATTTTGAGATTTTTGAGGAGTTCAAGCCAAAAGAAAGCGAAAAGATTTTTGTCAAAACTGTGAACAGCGCGCTTCATAAATCCGTAGGACTTTCGGAATATCTTGCGAACAAAGGCGTGAAAAAGATTATCACCGTGGGCTTGCAGACGAACTTTTGCATTGACGCAACGCTACACACGGGCTTTGATTTGGGCTTTGAAATGCTCGTTCCCGAATACACGAACTCCACATTCGACAGCGAATATATGAGTGCAGAATGTGCCTACCGCTACTACAATGAGTTTTTGTGGAACGGACGATTTGCTAAGTGCATTTCAATGAGCGAAGCGTGTGAGCTTTTGGAAAGAAACCAATGAGCTGTGCTGAAATCTTAAAATCCGAGCTTTCGCGCGTCAATCTTGTTGCCGATTTTGCTGACCTCATCGACGTGATGACGAGCGACAAATACAGCGAATTCCAATACATCGTCAACGGCGAAACTTGGCAAGTTGTGAAAAAGTAGGGAAAGAGAATGTATATTGCCATAGCAGAAGAAAAGCAGATAAAAACAATTGTAGATATGTCTGTCAGAGCATTTGAAACAGACGTAACTGTTGGCGGAGCAAAAGATGACTGCCCGCCTGAATATGATTCGGTTGAATGGCATAAGCATATGGCTCGAGAGGGGCATTTGTATCAAGCAATGATAGGAAAAGATATTGTGGGTGCAGCCGTCATATTCTCAGATGAAACAAAAAATAGTGTGTACATTGGCAGAATTTTTATTGACAGCGTCTATCATAGAAAAGGTTACGGAAGTCTTTTAATGGAGTGCATAGAAAAGAATTACCCATTTGCCACAGAGTTTAATTTGGACACTCCAAGCTGGAATATGAGGACAAACAATTTTTATGTAAAATTAGGGTATCAAATCATAAAAGAAGAGGACGGCTTTGTTTTTTACAGAAAGACAAGAAAGTGAGATTTTTGAGGTGTAAAAATGGCAAAAGTATATATGATGTGCGCTCCTGTTTGCTGCGGAAAAACGACGGCGGCGGCAAAGTTGCGCAAAGAGAAAAAGGCTGTTGTGCTGTCGGTCGATGACATTACGCTTACTTTGTTCGGACAGAACGCAGGAGAGAAGCACGATTTCTATGTTGCAAAGCTAGAAGAATATTTTTATCAAAAATCGCTAGAGATAATCGCTGCGGGGCATAATGTCGTTTTGGATTGGGGATTTTGGACAAAGAAAGAGCGCGATTTTGCACGAAAGTTTTACGAGTCGCACAATGTTTCTTACGAGTTTCGTTACCTCAAAATCTCAAGCGAAGAATGGAAGAAGCGAATAGAAAAGCGAAACAAAGCCGTTCAAGATGGCAGGGAAAACGCCTATTTTATCGACGACGGACTTTTTGAGAAATTCCGCTCGATTTTTCAAGAGCCGCACAAAGACGAAAGCAACATAATTTTTATAGAACAACTTCAAGCCTAAAACTTACTAAATCTCCTTTGCGAAAAAGACATTGTTTTTCTCTTCTTCAAAGCCCATTTTCTTGTAAAACTCGTAAGCTGGAACGTCGTTGCCCGTCTGCAAATAAATAGTTTTCACGCCGCGCGCCTTCACTTCCTTTTCGATTTCCCCCAAAAAGAAAGCCCCCGCGCCTTTTCCCTGTTTGTCGAGACGAATGCAAAGCTCCTCGATTTTGTACTCCGTGCCAGAATACCAATGCTTCACTTCTCCAATAGAAAGCCCGATCAGCTCATTTTCCTCAAAAAGCCCAAAGCAAAGCGAATTCGTCTGTCCACAAAGCTCGCCAAGATAAAGCGTTAGCTGCTCATCATCAGACCAATCGTCATTCCAAGGCTCTGCCGTAAACACGCTTTTAAAAAGAGCTTTGACGCTCTCCATATCATCAAAACCAAGTTGTCTAAAATTATACATACTTCCTCCGCCGCCGATTATAGCCTATTTTCGTCTAATTTGCTACAATCGGGCATAAGGTAAAGAGAATATGAAAATCAGAGTAATGACAATCAACGATTATGACAAAGTTTATTCGCTTTGGAAGAAAACAGAGGGCATGGGCTTGAACGAGATAAACGACAGCCGAGATGGAGTAGCAAAGTTTCTCGCGCGCAATCCTGAAACATGCTTTGTCGCCGAAGACGATGACAAAGATAATGATGATGAGAAAAAGATAATCGGCGTGATTATGGCTGGCAGCGACGGAAAAAGAGCCTATATCTATCACACAGCAGTCAGCAAAGATTTTCGCGGCAAGGGCATCGGCAAAGCACTCGTTTCAAAATGCCTCGAAAAACTCAGCGAGATGAAAATCCACAAAGTCGCGCTCTTATGCTTTAAGACGAACGAAGATGGCAACGCCTTTTGGGAAAAGCAAGGCTTCCTCCTCCGAAGCGACATCAACTACCGCAACAAAACCCTAATCGAGATAGAAAAATGACAATAGGCGTGATACAAGCGACATCGCAGAAAGACAAAAATGCTCTTCTTTATTCGATTACGAAAGAGGTCGCGGAGGCTAAAGGGCATAAGGTCGTAAACTTCGGCGTGTTTGCAGACGAAAGCGAAAATTATTCTTATGTTGAAACTGCCGTCTGCGCAAGTATGCTCCTTTTGACGAAAGCGGTGGATTTCATCGTTACAGGCTGTTCTTCGGGGCAAGGAATGATGCTCGCCTTGAACGCTCTTCCAGCCGTTATGTGCGGTTATTGCCCGACGGCGCAAGATGCATTTCTTTTCGGTCGCATTAACGCGGGCAATGCAGTTTCTCTTCCCTTGGGCTTGAACTTTGGCTGGTGCGGTGAAATCAATCTGCGCCACACGATAGAAGCCTTGTTCGAGGGCGATTTTGGCACAGGCTACCCCGCACAAGACGCCGAGCGCAAAAAGAAAGATTCTTCCCTCGTCAAATCCCTCTACGCTTCCAAATCCCCTGATTATTCTTTTCTTCCTCCCGAGCTTCTCGCTAAAGCCAGACACAGGCTGTTTTGTAATAAGCTCAAGCCTATTTTGGAGAAAACTGAAAATGAGCGAAACATATTTTGAAATCGTGCAGTTTATTCTTGAATCGAAAAAGATTTTTTTAATCTGGTGCTCTTCGGAAAACAGCGATTATTTTGAAAACATTGATTCTCGTGTTGTTGCGTTTCAAAACAAAGCAGCCGCCATCGAATATTTGTATCACAAAGATGTAAAGGTAAATTGCAAAACGGTCTATGATTTTGACAAGATGGATTTTTCTGACTGCAATGATTTTCTGAACAAATGGAACATCATCGGTGATTTGTCAAAGTCGATTTCACTTGATACGGATTTTATCGGTAACGATGACAATCTGAACCCTCTTTACAAAAAAATCGTCTGTGGCTCAAATCTTCCTGCTCTGAACACTTCGGGCAAAACCTACACGCCGACTTTTGACGCAGACGAACTGAGGCAACTTGAAGCAGTCAAAAGCGATATGCTCAAGATTTTGAAAGCCGCGATTTCAAATGCTGAAGTTTACAAAATGACCGTGAAGCAGAAAACATAGAGGATTTTGTCACTCTTAAACGCTATCTTTTTGGATTTATGTTGCACTGATATTTAGCGCACGCCCATAATATAAGGAGATGAAGAAAATGATGAATTTTGTAAATTTTAGAAAAGATATTCTGGTTGCGCTCGTCCTATTTTTGCTCGGCTCATTTTGTTCTGCGCAGGAATATCTTGTGAAACTGCCATACAACAGCACGCATTTCATCATCGACGACAACGTGAATGTGCGCTCAGAGCCGAGTCTTGACGGTCAAAAGCAATTCAAGCTCAACACGGGCGACAAAGTGGTGATTTTGAGCAAATCGCTTGCAGATTTTGATTACAGCAATGACTGGGTGTTTTTTGAAGAATTGAAAGCAAAAGCGGGAAATGAGCCGTATCTTTTGGCAGATGGGTTGTTTTCGCCGTGGTACAAGATAAAATGCAACAAAGGCGAAGGCTACGTTTGCGGTCGGTATGTGTCGTGCAAGGAACTCTTGCTGGACGTGGACGGCGATGGCAAAATGGAAGTGCTTGCAAGTCTTACCACAGCGCAGAAAAAAGGAATGTTAGCGTTTGACGACAAGTTTTATGACGACAACCATTTTCACGAGTATTGGGAGGCAGGGGGTAACAACAAAGACACTCACCACATTCTCATCAAAGACAAAAAAGCATTTCCTCTTGATTTTGCAAAAGGCTTTTACAGTTCATACGAAGTCTTAAACACAAAATCTATCTTTCCTTATGTTTGCGTCATAAAACTAGAAAGCGCAGTCAGAACTTATGGCGGCGGCTCGAGTCACGAGAATTATTTTTATTACGCTGGAGGCAAATTCAGCCCCCTTTTTTCAATCGATAGCGACAATTGGGACGGCGACACTGGCGGAAGTGGCTTTGAGGTATCCACGGACAAAAACTCAATCGTCGTCGATTTTTATCGCTGGATATTGTGGCAAAGCGAAAAAGAAAGAGAAGCAGGTGAATACTCAAACGGAGAAAACAGGAGCAGCCACTATCAAGAAACAGAGCGCACAAAGACACGCTACACTTGGAACGGAAAATCGTTTTCAAAAGAGGAAAAAGAAATCGAAATCAACTTTCCTCAAGAATATCTCGATTACCTCGACTATCTTGATACATGCAAATAGCAAAGAAAATCGTCATGGATTTCATTAAACAGTTTTCTTTCCCCGATGCGGGAAACTCGGAAGATGTTTTGAAAAGCATGCTTTAAAACCTATTGTCAGAGTACCTTTTGTAGCACCTCGGAAATTCTTCGTCCTACATGGGAAATTGTTCGTCCGACATGGGATATTGTTCGTCCTACATGGGAAATTCTTTCCCCAACTTGGGATACTCTTCGTCCGACATGGGAAATTCTTTCCCCAACTTGGGATATTGTTCGTCCGACTTGGGATACTCTTCGTCCAACTTGGGAAATTCTTTCCCCAACTTGGGATATTGTTTCCCCAACTTGGGATATTGTTCGTCCGACTTGGGATATTGTTCGTCCGACTTGGGATATTGTTTCCCCAACTTGGGATACTCTTCGTCCGACTTGGGAAATTCTTCGTCCAACTTGGGATAGCGTTTGTCCGACTTGGGACAGAGTTCGTCCGACTTCTTGAGGCAAAGAAATATTTTTTATATAGTTTCTGGCGAGAGGGAAAAAATGAAAGCACACAAAAAGATTTTGATTGCCGCGCTGATTTTGCTCCTGCCGTTTTTGGCGATTGCTCTTTTGAAATTGTCGATAGCCGCAGACTTTCGCTCAATCGTGTCGGAAGGGAACGAAATTGTTGAGCAGATTTACAAATACAAGTGCGAGAACGGCAGTTTTCCCGATGAAAACTTCAAGACAATTCAGGGAAAGAAAAAAAGCGAGTTTTATTACAGCAAAAACGATGACGGCTCATTTGTTTTGTGGACGCAAGGCTTTTCCGTCGGCGAATCGATTGAATATGACTCAAACACAAAAGAATGGAAGCGGGCGGGCTGAAAAATGAAAAATATTATTTCTGGCATTCTCGCTGTTTTTTATATGATTTTCCTGCTTTTTTTTCGGGACAAGTTTGTTTCAAAAGACATCGTTGCCGTTACCGAAGCGAACCAAATTATCCTTTTGCTCAATTTTTTAGTCTTTGAAATTGGTTTGATTGGCTTTTTATATAGTTTTGACAAGAAGAGCAAGCAAAATTTTTGGGAAAAACGCTCGTATCGAAAGGAACATTCGCCTTTTTACCGCCGTGATTTGATTATCTCGATTTTTGCTCCTGTCATCTATCTGATTTTGCTGCTTTTGCTTTCGAGCCTGTATCTTTTTCCGCGCTTCGAGCTTACACCGACACAAATCCGCAAAGTGAATATCTTGAACAAAACCGCCCGCATCTATTCCATTCAAAATGATGTGGCGAAAGCAGAAATCGGGCTTCAAAGAAAATCTTCAAGACACTCCAGAACCGAATACAAGCAGTTCATTGACCTTTATGCAGATGGCAAGAAAATCCATTTCTTCGGACTTTGGGGATATTCCATCAGTGAGTTTTATAATTCTTACCAAAACGCATTTTCAATCAAAGCTTCCGGGAAACGGTATTTTGAAGATTATCTCAAACAGCACTCAAAAATGAGCCAAGCGAAAATAAAAGATTTGGACTATGTTCTAAGCCTTGAAACTGAAAACTGAACAAAGTAAAAGGAGTGAAAAATGAAAGAGTCAAAAGTACCAAAATATTTTGCGACAGCACACACAATTTGCCTGCTCGTCATTTGCGCGGTCAACTCTTTTGATTTCTTTTTTGGACCATTCAAAAACAACGACGCATGGAAAGTGATGAACTACTTTCAAATATTCTGCTGGCTCTTCATTCTGCCCGCGATGTTTATCGCGACAATCGTGATTTTGCTCATATACAGAAAAAACATCCTTTCAAACATGCTCGCCATGCTCTTCAACATCATAACTTGGCTTTTCGTCGTAGCAGCTTTCGCCGTAAAGTTTTAGTCGAACTTCCCGCCGCAATAACTCGTGATAAGATTGTACGCCACAGAGCCTTTCGGCGGGATTTCGGGAAGAGCGTCGCGATGAAACCACCTCGCCTTCGCAATTTCGCCCGCCTGCTCCCTGATTTCGCCGCTCTCATACTCCGCCGTGAACGCAAGCATCAGCTGATTCGGGAACGACCACGACTGAGAAGCGCGATACTTGATGTTCTTCACCCTCAAGCCCACCTCCTCCATAATCTCCCTCTCCACGCACTGCTCCGCCGTCTCGCCCATCTCGATAAAGCCCGACAAACACGCCCACAAATGCTGAATGCGCCTTTCGTGACGGGCAAGCAAAATCTCATCTCCGCGCGTAACAAGCGTAATCGTCGCAGGCTCAATGCGCGGGAAAATCTCCTTTTTGCATTTCGGGCAATAAAGCGCCGAAAACGTCTTTGAATTCTCTGTCGCCGTGCCGCAAAAAGAGCAAAACCGCGTTGAGTGCCGCCATTGCGTAATCCCCTTTGCCCTCGACGAAAGCAAAATCGCCTTTTTGTCATGAAGCGAAAAATACTCGCGCAAGTTCATCGCCTCAATCGAGAGCGAACTGCCTTCAGCAGGAGCGTTTTCGGCTAAGACAGCGCCAAAATAGTTGTAGCCGTCCTCATAAAACACGCTTTTTAGAGCGCCCGCATCCTTCAAGGCAAAAAAATCGCTTCTTGAAAGACTCTCTCCGTTCTTCACAAAAATATCCCTGTCGCGAAAAACAAAAAAGCGAGTGTCGTCATTTATAAAAGATTCAATATCAGTTGAAAAATCATTAAAAAAAGCCATACGCCAATTCTATATACCGCCCTTCAAATATGCAATAGAGCCTTGACACACCCGCTTTCTCACAGTATAGTAACAACACTTTTCAGATTGCCTATCATCAAAGAGGCTCGCCCTCTTCATGCTCATATGCTCACGTCTTGAGCGTAGTACAAACAATCTTTCTAACAAAAGTCATTTTTCGTTTTTGATTTGTCTGCAAAATCCAAAAAGCAGATTTTTCGACTTCGCTCAAAATGACACAATAAAATTTACTCAACTTGGAGAAGACAAATGCCAAAGTCTTTGTTTCAAGAAATCGTTATGACGGTTCTGATGGTTCTCGTTATGGTTTACGCAATGATTTGCTACAACATGTCGCTTGCACTCGGAGGGCTTTCAAACTTCGTTTTTGTCGGCGCGCTGAAAGAACTCGCTATCATGGCGCCAATCGCGTTCGTTTTGGACTTTTTCATCGTCGGGCATATTGCAAAAATGATAACATTCAGCATTTTTGACCCAAAAAAAGACAACATCATCTTTGTTGTTTTGGGCATTTCCATTTGCTCAATTTGGTTTATGTGCCCGCTCATGAGCGCTGCCGCGACAATTCTGTTCAAAGGCGGCTTGTTTCAAAAGGAATTCGTCGCAAAATGGCTTCAGACGACCGCTTTCAACTATCCGATGGCGACGTTTTGGCAGCTCTTCTTTGCAGGTCCAATCGTCAGAAAGATTTTCTCTTTGATTTTCCCACAGAAAAAAGCCTGATTGCTCCAAATCCTAAAGAAATCTTAAACCAAAAACGACCCCAGCGCCGTTTCCTTAAATGTAGCTAATAAAACGCTCTCCTGCACCTTGCAGGAAGCCGTTTTGCAACTAAAACGCTCTCCCGCAGCGTGCAGGAAGCCGTTTTGCAACAAAAAAAGCCTCCCGCAGCATGCAGGAAGCAATCTTGCAACAAAAAAAGCCTCCCGCACCGTGCAGGAAGCAATTCTGAAAGAAAAACGCACTCCCGCAAGCCGAACGGCTCTCGTTTAAACTACGAGGCACGTTTTGCATGCGGGAAAGCAATCGTTTAAACTACGAAGCTCGTTTTGCATGCGGGAAGGCAATCGTTTAAACTACGAGGCTCGTTTTGCATGCGGGAAGGCAATCGTTTAAACTACGAGGGTCGATTTTAAAACCGACCTTCGTAGTTTTTGAAAGTTACAAGTAAGTATGATATAAGTTCTTGTCATTCTGAGCGTAGTGAACGTATGTGAACGAAGTCGAAGAATCTACTGCGCACAAAACAAACGCTGCTGACAATGTTTTGGCAGATTTTTCGACTTCAAACGGCTAATCGCCGTTTTCCGCTCAAAATGACACGATGTTTTTTGCGTTCCGAGGAAGCAAATAGCGAAAAATCAAAGATTAAATATGCATTACAAATGTATAAATATGCAATTCTTTATTGACACAAAAGGCGGATTTCACAATAATTAAGCCTATGATGAATCCGTTAGCACAAGAATTGAACGCCGCCCTCGAAGGCACAACCGCGGGCAGCCTGCTGTCAGATTTCGGAAAGCGCATTTTCTTTCCGAAAGGTATTATCGCGCAGAGCGGAGAAGCAAAAAAACTCGGAAAAACCGCAAACGCGACAATCGGTATGACCGTCAAAGACGGAACGCCTGTAATTTTGCCGGCTGTGCACAAAAGTGCGCCTGGTCTTACGGCGCGAGAACTTGTCGCTTATGCGCCGACTGCAGGACTTCCTGAGCTTCGCGAGGCTTGGAAGGCTGAGATTGTGAGAAAGAATCCTTCTCTTGCGACGAAAAGCATCTCTCTTCCTGTTCTTGTTCCGGGCTTGACTGCCGGAATCTCGTATCTTTCGGATTTGTTTTTGGACGAAACGACAACGCTCATCGCAGGCGACCCGTCATGGGATAATTATTCGCTTATCGCGCAAACACGCCGTGCGTCTGCTTTCCGCCAGTTCCCGATGTTCAAGGACGGCGGGTTCAACTTCGACTCATTCTGCGAGGTTGTGAGCGATGAGGCAAAAAAGAGCGGCAAAGTCCGAGTGCTTCTCAACTTCCCGCAAAACCCTAGCGGCTACTCTCCGACTCAAGATGAAGCGGCGAAAATCGTGAAGTTCCTCACGAAGATTGCAGATGAGGGAACGAAGGTTCTTGTCTGGTGCGACGACGCTTATTTTGGTCTCAACTACGAGGAAAACATCGAAAAACAATCGCTTTTTGCATATCTTTCAGACGCAAGCGAGAATATTTTGGCTGTCAAAATCGACGGTCCGACAAAAGAGGATTTTGTCTGGGGATTCCGCGCAGGATTTTTGACATTCGGCGCAAAAGGCATGAGCGAAAGTCATTACGACGCATTGATAAAAAAACTTATGGGCACAATCCGCTCTTCTGTGAGCTGCGCGTCAACTCCGCCGCAGTCGATTTTGCTCAAGGCGCTCTCAGACAGCGAAATCAGCGCTCAAAAAAAGGAGTTCCGCGATTTGCTTTGCCGCCGCTACAAGAAGGTTCGCGCTTTCACGGATTCGCACAAATCTGCATTCCTCTACCCGCTTCCGTTCAACTCAGGCTACTTCATGTCGCTCCACTTGAACAGCGCAGACGCAGAAAAGGTGCGCCAGTCGCTTTTGAACAACGACGGCATCGGAACGATTGCAATCGATTCTTCAACTCTCCGCGTAGCATTTTCTTCGCTTGAGGAAGACAAAATCGAGGCTGTGTATTCGGCGATTTATCGCACAGCCGAGGAACTATCCCGTGCGTAAAAGCGGCAGTTTTATCGCGTTTGCACTTGTGGCGCTCACATTTTCTTCTTGTGCGCGCCGCACAGTTCCGCCAGTTCTTTCAAGCGCGCCTGTCGTAATTTGGACGGACATCAGCGCGATTGCTTCCTGCGCGGAACTTTTCAACAAAAGCCAAGATAAATATAAAGCCGTCGTTCAGTACCGCGAAAATCCATCAGAATCGCTGGATTTTTTCGGTACTGTCAATTCTTCTGATACCGAACTGCCGGATATCGTTATCGGAAAGGCTTTGAAAAACAACACAACGAGAGCGCATTTCTTGCCTCTCGATTTTCTTTTTACAGAGCGACATTTGGATCCGTCGCGTTTTTACCCTTCTCTTCTTGAAGCAGGAAAGCAAGACGACAAGCAATATATTTTGCCGCTGAGTTTCAATATGCCTGCCGTCATGTTCGACGCGAAAAACGATGATTTGCTTCCTGATTCTTATATGCTGACGATGAGCCAGATTAGCGATGCCGCCATAAAGTTCAACACCGTAAACAAAAGCGGACAGCGAACGGCGATGGGCTTTGCTCCGAGCTGGGACGGAAACTTTTTGTACTTGGCAACTCTTCTTTATGGCGCTGAATATCGTCAGGACGGAACGGTCTTTTCTTGGAATGAGAATGCCGTGAAGATGGCGGTTTCAAATCTCCGCCTTTGGACAGAAAAATGCAATAGCTCAACGCAGGACGAAAAAGACTTCTCGTTCAAATATCTTTACACACCAAAATACAAGCAGGTTACCTCTGGAAGATGCCTTTTTGCGTATACTTCGAGCGGCGAATTGTTTGGAATGAGCTCAGAAGTCTTGCAAGACATCGACTTTAGATGGATTCATCAAAACAGAAAGATTCCTGTTGCCGACACGCTCGTTTCTGTCGGAATCGACAAACATTCGCTAAACACAACGGCAGCCGAAGAGTTTATCGTGTGGCTTATGCAGGAAGAAACACAGAAAAACCTTCTGGAGCGCACAAAATCAATGAATTTGAACACCGCAGTCTTTGGAATTGCGGGCGGGTTCTCGGCTTTGCGCGATGTGACGGAAAAGGACTTTCCGATGTACTACGAAACATTGCTTGGACGACTTCCTGTGAGCGAATATTTGGACACAATCACGATTTTGCCGCCTCGATGGGAGAAAATAAAAGAGCGCGTAATAATCCCATATCTTGAAAAAGTCTGTGACACAACAAAAGAAAGTGACGAGACGCTTTCAGACGCGCTAGAGGAATGGAACAAGCAAAATTACTAGCATAAATGCTTAAATTTTTATGGACGATGCCGATTAAATTTATGACAACGGCGAGATTATGAGTGGGGAAAAATCGCCGCAGTCGGATATTCCATAGAAGAAGGAGGCATTATATGACTACGTCGCTTTGTTCGCTGAACCCGATGTCATACGGCAATTATGTCGGGCAAGGTTCAGGCAAATTGTACGTTCCAGTGAACAGTCATTATGTCGGGTATGCTCAGTTTGACCATGTTTCCGGTATAAGCGCTGGAAGAGGTCAGCAGGGGGTGCCGCTAAACAAGTTGAGTATTTTGAATACTCTTATTGACAGATTCTTGTCATTGAAGAGCAATGGCACAGAACTCGTATCGAAAGATGAGACAGGTGGGCTTACAGACTCGCAGCTGGACGCGATGATTTCTCATGTTCAGACGCAGATGAAGGACGCATTGCAAAGTGCGACTTTTATTCCTTACGGGCTTTCAGGCGCTGCAATGCCGCTGACAGGCACAGTGTTTTCTCTTGTTGTTTGACACTATTTTTTTTAATAATGCAAAATAAAATACAAAGCCTTGAGCGCTCAAAAACAATGCTCAAGGCTTTTTTTATTCCGCCGCTTTACTTTGACTGATATTGCTCAAGAAAATCGCGCGAAAGAACGCTGCTGACCGTCTGCTTCGTCAAAAGCGTCTCCTTTGCGCTCGCAAGCCCGTAGTGCATGCACCGCTTTACGCTTTCCCCAGCCAAAAATCCCATCAAGAAGCCCGACGCAAAAGCATCTCCCGCGCCGATTGTGTCGACAATGTGCGCAGGCGCGTAAGGAAGAGAGTTCCACGTGTCTTTTCCAATCCTGACCATAACGCCACGCTCGCCGAACGTGATGATAAAATTAGAAAAACCAAGAGATTGGAACTTGTCCGCCGTCGTCAAGTCAGGGAACGCCTCCTCGCCCAAAATCGCAGTCGCCTCAAACTCGTTGCAGGCGAAAAGGTCGATGAGAGGCGCATATTGAAGAGTCTTTTTTGAAATATCGGGCGCAGTTGCGTTCTGAAAAATGAACAAATCGGGGTCTGCCTTCTTGAGCGCATAAATATCAGCAATCGTTTCCTCGCTCATATTCGAGTCAAGAACGATAACGCGAATATCTTCGCTTTTGAGGAACTCCAGAACCTCATTATCAACAGTGATTTCCGACAAAACCGCCGTCGAATAAACGCAAGTCGCGCTTTTACCCGCGCTCGCCATCACAGAAAACAGCGAAGTCTCCCGCTTTTCGCTCGTCCGCAAAAGCCGCGTGTTCACGCCCTCCGCGTTAAGACCGCCGCGAAGATAATCGCCGAAGATATCATGCCCGACAACAGAAAGAACTGATGTGTCAAAGCCCAAATGCTTCAAGTTAATAGCCATTCCGCGCGCCACTCCGCCGGGAACAAGCTCAATAGAGCCTTCCCGATACGCTTCAGTGCCGTCGGATTCTGGTGAGTACGCTTTGATGTCCACCGACACATTGCCGATGCACAAAATTTTGTTGTTGAATTTTTCGAGGACCATATCCGTATAATATAACAGACGACGCTTCTCTTTTCAATCGCTTAGCGCTATTTGCAAAGAATGCCGAGCATTTTTTTTCACTTTTCACAATTTTACAAAGCCCGCCGGCAACTCGGAACGCCGTTTGTAAAACCTTACAAACCCCGCCAGTGACTCGGAATGTCGTTTGTAAAACCTTATAAAGCCTGCCAGTGACTCGGAACGCCGTTTGTAAAACCTTATAAAGCCCGCCAGCGACTCGGAACGCCATTTATAAAACCTTATAAACCTCGCCAGCGACTCGGAATGTCGTTTGTAAAACCTTATAAAGCCCGCCAGCAACTCGGAACGGTGTTTATAATGTCATTCTGAGCGGAAAACGGCGTAGGCGTTTGGAGTCGAAGAATCTGGCTTTTATTTTTCATAATGTCTTAGTAGATTCTTCGACTTCGTTCGTTTCACTCACTACGCTCAGAATGACAGGTTGTACGCGCTCTTTTTCTGCGTAAAAAAATTTGGGAAACGCCGTCGGTGAGTCGGAATGCTCTTTCCATAAGTGTGGAAACGCCGCCAGTGACTTGGAACGGGCTTTCCATAATCGTGGAAACACCGCCAGTGAGTCAGAATGCTCTTTCCACAAATGTGGAAACGCCGCCAGTGACTCGGAACGGGCTTTCCATAAATGTGGAAAGTTCGCCAGTGAGTCGGAATGGGCTTTCCATAACTGTGGAAAGGTCGCCAGTGAGTCGGAACGGGCTTTCCATAAACGTGGAAACCCCGCCAGTGAGTCGGAATGCTCTTTCCATAACTGTGGAAACGTCGCCAGTGAGTCGGAATGCTCTTTCCACAAATGTGGAAACGCCGTCGGGAACTCGGAACGGGCTTTCCACAAACATGGAAACGTCGCCAGTGAGTCGGAATGGGCTTTCCATAAATGTGGAAAGGTCGTCGGGAAGTCGGAATGCTCTTTCCATAAACGTGGAAACGCCGCCAGTGAATCGGAATGCTCTTTCCATAATTTTGGAATGGTCATTTTGAGCCAAAACGATATTTATCGAAAAAAGTAAAAAAAGAATTTGACAGAAACAGCGTTCTCATATTAGTATATGTTATCGTACACGCAAAAAGAGAGAAAGTGAATGACAATAACAGAAATTGCAAGACTGGCAGGGGTTTCAATCGGTACGGTGGACCGCGTGCTGCACGACAGAGGGCGCGTTTCAAGCGAGACGGAAGCGAAGGTGCGCGCGATTGCGAAAAAATACGGCTATCAGCCTGACCCGCTGGCCCGGCATTTGAAAAAGCACAAGCAATACAAGATTGGCGTTCTTTTTCCGTCGCTCAAAAGCGGCTCTGGTTATTGGAACAAGGTGTTCGAGGGCGCTGAAAACTACATTAAGCAAGAGCTTGCGGCGTTTTCGTTCTCGCTTCACCCTTTTTTCTTTGACCGATACGACAACGACGCGCTTTCTTCGGCGTTCGGCTCGCTTTTGGAGTCGGACTGCAGCGCTTATGTTATTGCGCCTGTTATGCAGGAAAAGATGTGCGAGCTTCTTTTGCAGGCGGAAAACTTGAAGCCGTATTGTCTTGTGGACACTTCGATTCACGCTTTTGAAATCAGCGATGTGAAAAAGAACAAACCGCTTTCTGTGATTACGCAAAATCCGTATCGTGCGGGTTTTATTGCGGGAAAACTCACGGAGCTTTTGGGCGGAAAAAGCGGCACTTATGCTGTAATCGAAATCTATGGCGGCGCATACAACCAGAACGAGCGTGCGCGCGGGTTTTGCGCTTGGTTTGAAGAGAAAAAGAGGTGCAATGTTGAGCATATCATTCTTGAAAACTCTTCGAGCGACAAAAAAGATGAAATCATACGAAAAGCGCTTGATTCTCTTTTTGAAAGTCACGAGGACGTTTCGGGGATTTGCACTGTAAGCGTGGAAGTTCAGATGGTGGCAAAATATATTGCTGACAAGAACATTTCTGGTGTAGCTGTCACGGGATTCGATTTGATTGACGAGAATGCGCGTCTTTTGCGCGAGGAGAAAATCAGTTGTCTTATTGACCAAGAGCCTGAGGAGCAGGGAAAAATTGCAATGTATCAGATTTACAGGCATTTGATTTTTGAGGAAACGCCAAAGAGCAAAATCGACATTCCGATTGATATTTTTTTCAAAGAGAATTTGCCAATTCAATCATAATTCGGCTTTTTTGCAATGCTCGCAAAGTCCATTGCAAAAAAAATACAAAGTTAATTGTTAAGAGAACATAGAAGGAGTTTTTGTAATGGAAAAAAACGAAATCACTACGGAAATTAGCGAAGGAAAGGCTTGCTTGGGCATTGAGTTTGGCTCAACGCGTATTAAGGCTGTCCTTATCAATTCAAAGAACGAGCCAATCGCATCTGGCGCGTTCGACTGGGAAAACTCTCTCGTGGACGGCATTTGGACGTACTCGATGGACGAGATTCTGAATGGCTTGAAGACTTGCTATCACGATATGAAAAAAGACGTGCAGGAAAAATATGGCGTTACGCTCAAAAAGCTGGGTGCTTTGGGCGTGAGCGCAATGATGCACGGATATTTGGCTTTTGACAAGAGCGACAATCTGCTCGTTCCGTTCCGCACTTGGCGAAACACTATCACGGGAGAGGCAAGTGAGAAGCTCTCTGCGCTTTTCGGATACCCAATTCCAGAGCGCTGGACAATCGCGCATTTGTATCAGGCGGTTTTGAAGAAAGAAGCGCACGTCAAAGATGTCGCGTTCGTCACGACGCTCGACGGCTTTATCCACTGGCGTCTTTCTGGAAAGAAGATTACTGGCGTCGGAGATGCTTCTGGTATTTTCCCGATTGACATCGCAACGCGCAAGTTCAACAAAACGATGATTGAAAAGTTCGACGCTCTCGATGAAATCAAGGCGATGCCATGGAAGTTGGAAGAGATTTTGCCAGAGGTGCTTGTTGCAGGAGAGAACGCGGGCTATCTCACAAAAGAGGGAGCTGCTCTCTTGGATTGTGAGGGCGACCTTGAAGCTGGTTGTCCGATGGCTGCAAGTGAAGGCGACGCTGAGACTGGTATGATGGCAACAAACAGCGTTTCAGCAAGAAGCGGCAATGTTTCTGCGGGAACTTCTGTGTTTGCGATGGTCGTTCTTGAAAAAGAATTGTCAAAGGCATACAACGGTCTTATTGACCTTGTTACAACTCCAGACGGAAAACTCGTTGCAATGGCTCACGCAAACAACTGCACGGGCGAATACGACAAGTGGATTAAGCTCTTCGGCGAGGTTGCAAAGACTTTGGGCTTTGATGTGAAGAAGGGCGAACTTTATGACAAACTTCTTTCTGAGGCGCTCAAGGGAGACGCGGATTGTGGCGGACTCATTCCGTACAACTACATCTCAGGCGAAAGCATGACGGGCTTCAGCGAGGGACGCACGATTTTCCTCCGCACTCAGAACAACAACTTCACGCTCAGCAATTTTATGCGCGCACAGCTTTTCACGGCTCTTGGAGCGCTCCGCACAGGAATGGATATTCTTTTTGACGATGAGAAGGTCAAAATCGACAGCCTCACAGGACATGGAGGATTCTTCAAGACTGCTGACGTTGGCTTGCGCGTCATGGCAGCAGCAATGCACACGAGCGTTTCTGCACTTGAGACAGCGGGAGAAGGCGGTCCTTGGGGAATGGCGCTTCTTGCGTCTTATCTCATCAACGGCAAGGGCAAAGAACTTGGAAAGTGGCTTGAAGAAGAAGTTTTCGCAAGCGCGAAAAAGACAACTGTCGAGCCAAACAAGAGCGATGTAGAAGGATTTAACGGCTTCTTTGCAAACTACAAGAAGGGTCTTCCAGTTTTGAAAGCAGCTGTAGAAAATATTTAGCGTTTTTGATAATGCCCTCTCCCTTTAAAGACGTTGCCTTTTCAACAAAATTGCAAAAGGCACGCCTTACCCCCTATAAGAGCGAGGGCAGCAGAAACGTTATGAACAAATTATTTGCACGGAATACGAACGGATATTTTAGGAGATAAATATGATTGACTTATCACAGTATGAGTTTTGGTTCTTGACAGGAAGTCAGGATTTGTATGGCGAAGAAACATTGAAGCAGGTTGCTATCAATTCAAAGAAAATCGTTGATGAGCTCAACGCAAAAGCAGGTTTTCCTTGCAAACTCGTTTGGAAAGAGACGCTTTTGACGCCAGATAGCATTCACAAAACGCTTGAGTGCGCAAACGCAGACGACAAATGTGCTGGCGTTATTATCTGGTGCCACACTTTCAGCCCTGCAAAAATGTGGATTCGCGGTTTGAACGCATACAAAAAGCCTCTTTTGCAGTTGAACACTCAGTTCAATATGGAAATCCCATATGCAACGATGGATATGGACTTTATGAACCTCAACCAGAGCGCACACGGCGACCGCGAGTTCGGCTTTATTACGAGTAGAATGGACTTGCCAAGAAAGGTCATTGTCGGACACTGGTCACTTGAGCGCACACAAAAGCGCATTGCGGACTGGATTCGCGCTGCTTGCGCTGTGGCGGACGGAAAGACCTTGCGCGTTCTTCGCTTTGGCGACAATATGAGAGAAGTTGCGGTTACAGACGGCGACAAAGTTGAGGCAATGATTAAATTCGGCTGGAGCGTTCCATATTACGGAATCGGCGATCTCGTTGCATATATGAACGACGTCAGCGAAAGCGATGTAAATGCTCTCTTCGACGAGTACAATGCAAAATACGAAATCGTTTATGACTGCGGAAACGGCTTCACAAAGGATTTCGTTATCGGTCAAATCAAAGAGCAGGCTAAAATTGAAATCGCACTCCGCCGCTTCCTCAAGGACAACGACGGAAAGGCGCTTTGCACGAACTTCCAGGATTTGCACGGAATGAAGCAGCTTCCAGGTTTGGCAATTCAGAGATTGCTCGCTGACGGCTACGGTTTCGGAGCAGAAGGCGACTGGAAGACATCGGCTCTCGTTCGCACATTCAAGGTGATGACAGCAGGACAGACTGTTGCAGGAAAGAAAGGCAATGCTTTCATGGAAGATTACACATACAATCTCGTTCCAGGAAAGGAAGCGAACATGGGAAGCCATATGCTCGAAGTCGACCCAGAGATTGCAGTTTCAAAGCCAAAAATCGAAGTGCATCACTTGGGAATTGGCGACAAAGAGCCGCCTGCCCGCATGGTATTCAACACGCTCGAAGGCGAGGGCTTGGTTGCGGCCGTTGTCGATATGGGCGACAGATTCCGCTGTGTCGTGAACGAAATCAACGTCATTCCGCCAGAAGCGCCTCTTCCAAAGCTCCCTGTCGCACGCATGCTCTGGAAGCCATATCCAAATCTTGAGACAAGCGCAGAAGCATGGATTTTGGCAGGTGGCGGACACCACACAGCATTCAGCAACATCATCACAACCGAACAGCTTCGCGATTGGGCTGAGATGGTCGGCATTGAATGTGTCGCAATCGACAAGAACACGACAATTCCTCAGATTCGAAACGAATTGAGATGGAACGCGGCGTTCTGGAGCACAAGAAGATAAATCTGCTTTTAACAAGGGGAATCTTCCCCTTGTTAATTGATATTTTTGGAGCAAACAATGAGCAAATATCAGTCAATCAAAGAACAGGCTTATGAAGCGAATATGCAAATCCCTGAGCAGCATCTTGCGATTTACACATGGGGAAACGTCAGCGCGTTCGACAAGGACTTGGGAGTTTTCGCAATTAAGCCGTCAGGAGTGCCTTATCCTGAATTGAGCGTGGATTCTATGGTCGTTGTTGACCTTGACGGAAACAAGGTTGAAGGCGATTTGAACCCGTCAAGCGACACACTCACGCATTGCGTTCTCTACAAAGAGTGGGCTGTTGGAAAAGGCGCGGACATCGGCGGCATCGTTCACACGCACTCAACATTCGCTGTGAGCTGGGCGCAAGCTGTCCGCTCAATCCCGCTTTTCGGAACGACACACGCTGACCACATTCAGACAGCCGTTCCTTGCACGCCTTACATCACACGCGAGGCGCTGAAGGCGAACTACGAGCTGGAGACGGGAAAGCTCATCGTCAAGCATTTTGCAGACGAGGGCATAAATCCTGCCGAAACAACGATGGTTCTTGTGGCAGGGCACGGGCCTTTCACATGGGGAAAGAATGCTGACAAGGCGGTCTACAATGCGGCTGTCTTGGAAGAAGTGGCAAAGATGGCAGCGTTCACAGTAGCGGTCAATCCTGCTGCAATGACGCTTCCTGAGTACATCATCGACAAGCATTATCAGAGAAAGCACGGACCTAATGCTTATTACGGTCAGCCAGGAAAATAATTTTTTCAAAAAGGAGGAACTTTAAAAGATTATCAAGAGCAATAACGCGCTTGTGATTTGGGATTTTTGTTGTGAGAGATATTTACCCATTTCCAAGCGCGTTTTTTGTTTTGTCCGAAAATCGCTTTCCCGAAACGGGAAAATCAACTTTTTTTAAAATTTGGCTCTTCCCGAAACGGGAAAAGGCTGACTTTTTTATTTTTGGCTTTTCCCAAAACGGGAAAGGCTCAATTTTTTTGTTTTTGACTTTTCCCAGAACGGGGAAGGCCAAATTTTTTTGTTTTTGGCTTTTCCCAAAACGGGAAAGGCTCAACTTTTTTATTTTTGGCTTTTCCCAAAACGGGAAAGCGCAAAATCATCTCGTTTTCACAAAAAGCGCGGACCAAGACGGAAGAACGCCGCTTTTTCGAACGCGGTTTCCAGTGATAATGTCGCGACCGCCCTTTTCGAGCGTGTATTCAAACTCGTCACTACTGCAGTTTATCACAAACACGATTTCTTCTTTGCCCGCGGTTTTTCGCCCAATGTACGCGCCGTCGCTTTCAAAAAGTGTCTCCGCCTTCCCCTCAAAAAGCGCTGGGTGCGAAGAGCGGGCTTTCATCAGCGCAGTTGTGTATTCAATCAGCTTCTTTTCGTCCGCTGAAAAATCAGATGTCTTTCCCGCAGTTCTCGAAGAATTGTCGCCGTAGCACGGAAATTTTCCGATTCTGGAAGGCTCTAGCCACGCTCCCCACTCGTCTCCGTAATAGACTGTGACAGGTCCTGAGAACGCCGCAAGAATCGCCATCGCAACTTCGTGTTTTTTGTAATAAACCGACTTGTCTGCACCGTCAGGGCGCTCAGACGGAAACGCCTCGCTGATTGCTGTTCCAAGGCGCGGAAGGTCATGGTTTGACACGAAGAGGTTCGGCTTAAAGCCCTCCGGGTGCGAGTAGCCCTTCTTTTCGGCGCTTGAAAAAACGTAATCGAGAAAGCCGCCCGCGTTGATTCCGGATTTTGTCATAATGCGGTTGATGTAGTTTCGTGATGGGAAATCAAAGCACGACGGAAGCCCGAAGCCGTCAGCGTTTCCTGGGTCTACGACTGACTTTTGGATTTCTTTTGCCGTGTCACGCCAGCACTCCCCGACAAGATAGCCGAGCGTTCCCCACTTTTCGCCTTTTTCGCGGTTCTCTTCGCAAGCCTTCTCAACAGCAAGGCGGATATCGTACCAATAATCGTGCTTGTCCTTAACGCCCTCGCCGTCCGTTCCAAGCTGGTAGCACTGGTCAAGTCGCCAGCCGTCGATTTTGTACTCGCGAATCCAGTAAGACGCGACTTCTTTGAAAAAATCAAGGCTCTCAGGGAAAGCAGCCCCGTTGAACTTGCCGCCATTTCTCACGGGGAGATTTCCGCTCGGAGAAGCGGCAACGCTGTCGCCCCAGTGACCGAAAACACCGTCAAGGATTACGAAGAGATTGCGCTCGTGGCAGGCTTTGACAAAAGCGCGGAAAGTCTCGTCGCTTCCGAAATGCGGGTCAATGCTGAAAAAATCCTTTGCGTAATAGCCAGTGGAATCAAGACGACCGTCAAAGCCAGAGCTGTCGTTTGAGTTTGCTCCGCTCGAATCAAAAATCGGTGTGAGCCAAACCGCATTAAAGCCCATCTCCGCGATGTAATCAAGCGAATCAATGACGCCCTGAAGGTCTCCGCTTGTTTCTTCTTCTGGTCCCCATGCCGTTTTGTAGCCGATTGTTCGGTCGCCATCGCGGAACGTTGACACCATAATCTGATAGATGCGCAAATCCTGCTCGGTTGGCATTGGAGATGACACTTTGCAAGAAAAAAGCGCCGAAAACAAACACGCTGATGAAAAAACTGATATAACCTTCTTTGAAAATGCTTTGTGAATAAGATACCGTTTCATATTTTTAGAATATCGATATTGTTTTCTTTGGTCAATTTGAGCGAAAAACTTCTAAAAAAACTTGACAGACTCATTTTGTTTTATTAAAGTTACATAGTAATACTTCAAAAAGATACACAAAGGAGAACATTATGATTTTAAGAAAAAAAGCACTTTTGGGCGCAACATTAGCGCTCCTTGCTCTTAGTTTTGCACAGGCACAGGAAGTAAAAATCGGCATTGCCAAAATCGTTCAGCACGTTGCATTGGACAGCGCAGAGCAGGGAGTTATCGACGTTCTTAATGAATACGCAAAAAACGAAGGCGTGACAGTCACCTTCGACCAGCAGAACGCAAACGGAGACGTTAACACGGCTTCTCAGATTGCAACAAAGTTCAAGGGCGAAAAAGTTGACGTCGCAGTCGGAATCGCAACACCAATCGCGGTTTCGCTTGCAAACACGCTCAAAGATACGCCAGTTGTTTTCAGCTCCGTCACCGACCCAGTTGGCGCTCGCCTTGTTGACGACGTAAAGAGCGGAAAAGGCAACGTCACAGGAATGAGCGACGCGATTCCAACAGTGCAGCACATTGCGCTTTTCAAGGAAATCGCAGGCATCAAGCGTCTCGGCTATATTTACACGAGCAACGAAGCAAACTCAATCAGCGCGCTCGCTCTCGTCAAAGAAGGCTGCGAGAAGTATGGAATCAAGCTTGTAACGCAGGCAATTTCAAACTCAAGCGAAGTCAGACAGGCAGCAGAAGCGATTGTGCGCCGCGTTGACGGACTTTATCTTTCAACAGACAACACAATTTTCAGCGCTCTTCCAGCAGTCAAAAAAGTGTTTAACAAAGCAAAGAAGCCGATTTTCTCAGGCGATGTAACAGGCGCAATGTCTGGCGGAATCTTTATGGCAAGCGGTTTCAACTATTACAAAGCAGGTCGCGCAACAGGCGAGCTCGTTGTGAGAATCCTCAAAGGCGAAAAGCCTGAGAATATCCCAGTCCGCTTTATGACAGACGCTTCCGACAGCGATTTGCTCTTCGACTTGGACGCAGCAAAAGCCGCAAAAATCACAATTCCAGCAATATACTTGCAGAGTGCGAACATGATTTTTGAAGGCGGAAAGCTCACAAAAAAATAATCTTCACAAAACACAAATCACAACAAATAACAAGACAATGGTGAAACCGCCATTGTCTTGAAAACTAATCTTGCAGGAAAAAATATGATAGAAGGAATGCTCATTGAAGGGCTAATATTTGGAATAATGGTACTCGGCGTTTTCTCAACGTACCGAGTGCTTAATTTTTGCGACATGACCGTTGACGGCAGTTTTCCGATGGGAGGCGCGATTATGGCAGTGCTTCTCCTCAATGGAATAAACCCGACGCTTTCAATTCTTGCGGTATTGGCCGCGGGCATTCTTGCAGGACTTGCGACGACATTTATCTACACAAAATTTCGCATTCCTGACTTGCTTTCAGGCATTTTGATGATGACAATGCTCTATTCTGTGAATCTTCGCATCATGGGCTGCTCGAACAAGTCGCTGCTCGACACCGAAACCATTTTCACAGGAAACTTTGTCTCACTTTTCCCTGGCGACTGGGGAATCGTTATTTTGACACTTATTTTTGCCGCAATCATAAAACTCGCGCTCGATTTGTTCTATCACACAGACATGGGATTGACCATGGGCGCGCTCGGCTCAAACGAGCAAATGGTCATTTCGCAAGGCGTGAACCCGACAATAATGCGCGGAATCGGAATCTGCATCGGGAACGCCCTTGCTGCTCTTTCAGGAGCGCTCTTCACGATTTATCAAGGCTTTGCGGACGTCGGAATGGGCTCAGGCGTTGTCGTTTCTGGACTTGCTTCCCTCATGCTTGGCGAGTTCGTCCTAAAATCAAACAAAATCGGCTTTCAGACGCTCCGAGTTCTCATCGGCTCAATCCTTTATCGCGCATTGATGTACCTTGCCAGAAACTACGGCTGGGCAATCGGAATGAAAAGCGACGACCTCAAGCTCATCACAGGCATATTGATTATACTTTGCCTTGCAATTTCAAGAACAAAAATAAAAGCGTTTTCGAGGAGGAAATAATGCTTACGCTAAAAGACATCAGCATAGTTTTCAACGAGGGAACGCCAGACGAAAACCACGCATTGACCGACATAAACCTAAAGATAAATCAGGGCGATTTCATCACAGTCATCGGCTCTAACGGCGCGGGAAAATCCACGCTTTACAACATCATCGCAGGAACGCTCCAGCCTTCCACAGGAAAGATTTTCCTCGAAGAAAACGGCAAAGAGCGGGACATCACAAGCGACAAAGAATACAAAAGAGCGCTTTACATCGGACGCATCTTCCAAAATCCACTTTTGGGAACAGCGGGAAAGATGACGCTTGAAGACAACATGATGATTTGCGCAAAGAAAGGCTTCAAGTCGCTAAAAATCAGTTTGAACGCCAAAATGCGCGAGTTCTTCAAAAGCGAAGTCTCTAAACTCTCGATGGGACTTGAGGACAGACTCAGCGACAACGTAGAGCAGTTCTCAGGCGGACAGCGACAGGCCTTAACGCTCTTGATGGCGGTTCTTTCGCGCCCTGCCCTTCTTCTTTTGGACGAGCACACAGCCGCCCTCGACCCTGCAAACGCAGACGCAGTGATGGCGCTCACAAAGCAGTTCGCCAAAGAGTACAACCTCACAGTAATGATGATTACGCACAACATGAACCACGCGCTTGAGTACGGAAACCGTCTTTTGATGATGGACGGCGGAAAAATCCTCTTCGATATCGGAAAGGAAGAAAAAGAAAAACTTACGATGGACGATTTAATCAAAAAGTTCCGCGAAATCAAAAAACAAGACCTTTCAAGCGACAAAATGCTTTTGCAATAAGCAAAAAAAGTTTTACAAACGCCGTCGGCAACACGGAATGGCGTTTGTAAGACTTTACAAAGAGCGCCAGTGAGTCGGAATGGCGTTTATAAAACCTTACAAAGCTCGCCGGTGACTCGGAACGCCGTTTGTAAAACCTTACAAAGCCCGCCAGTGACTCGGAATGGCGTTTATAATGTCATTCTGAGCGGAAAACGGCGTAGGCGTTTGGAGTCGAAGAATCTGGCTTTTATTTTTCATAATGTCTTTGGTTTTGTGTGAAGTAGA
>CACYWZ010000015.1 GCA_902778325.1 uncultured Spirochaetaceae bacterium | reverse complement strand
AAAAGGAAAAATGATTGCCTCTCCGATAAAATGCTGGCAAATCGACGAAAACGGAATTCTTTGCATTTTTGATGATTCACCAAATGAGCGCGACTGTATAAAAATCAAAAAAATCAAGATTTCAGAAGACGTTTTGTACGCAGAGCGGAATCAGCGAGTTGTAAAGTACAAATATTGCAGCGAGGAAAAATCCTATCCGCTTGGCACTGACGATATTTCAGAGCTCTCTGGAATGAGAGTTCAAGTTGAAAATGGGGCAGGGCTTTTGCTTTATATTTTTGATTGCTAGAACGGCGGTTTTAAAGTTGACAGGTATCTTTGCGGGAACGGGGTTGCGATTGCAGGGAAAAAAACTTTTTTCTGCCAGGCGGACGGCAACACGCTGGGCATAAACGACGAGGAAAAACTCGTTTTGTCTGACGGCAGGCTTCACTATTTTTTCAAAGACGAGGAATTTAGAATAATTTCTGTTTATTCTTCGTTTATGGAATCCCAGATTTATCTGTTCGACGAAATTGCGGAGGAGCAAAAAAACGAAAGCACTGAAGATTATGGCGAAATCACGAATGTGGCTTCTCAATTTTTGCCTTTGGGAAAAGGCGAAAAACGCCTTATTTGTGACGGAAACAAAATAATCGCCGCTGTCGAAAAATATTTTGAAGATAATGGTGATTATCCGCCTTCTCTTGAAGTGCTCGTGAGCGAAATCCCGAAGACACACCTTGTGCGCTCTTATCTTTTGGAAACAAAAAAAGAAGATGCCGTCTTCCGCTATTCGTTTGTTCCCGCAACAGAAAACTTTGCAGGCTTTTCGCTCAGCGTGCGATACTCAACGTTCGATGAATGGCATTATTCTTCTCGAAGCGGGCTTTGGGAATGGGAAAATCATTAGTCAATTTTGGAGAAAAAATGGAAAACACAAAAGAGAACACACCAAAAAGAAAAATCGGAGCGCTTGGCATCCTCGCAATTTTTGCCGTAATGATTGCCTATTCAACGATTATGGATTATCTTCACTACGCCTTTCTTGAGCGGCACAAAGAAATCTTGGGCTATTATTACGACCAAAACATTTTGATTTTGCCCTCAATGATTTTGTTTTTTGTCTGCATTCGCCTTTTTGTGCAAAAATCGCTGTTCTTCAAAAAACTCCACATCGCAGCGAACATCGCGATTTTCGCCTTTCTTGCGCTCATTTTCACTACGTTCTCAGCTTCAGCGTTCGCTTCAGCTCAACTGACCGAAAACGGCGTGAGAACAAAATATGCAGAATATGGCGCAGACGCTATTGCCTCGGCAAAAATCGGAATTAAGAAAACTGGCGGGAGCAAAACGGGCGGCGGCTATGAGCAGTACATTGAGCTTTTAATGGTGCGCGAAAAAATTACGTTCCGCTTCAACACGTTCCAAAACGATTACACAATCGCTGACTTTTTTGAGCGCTACAACGGAAAGCTGTTTTTTGACGGAACAGACAAGCCCGTTGAAATCGAGGTGTTCGGCTTGGAGCACACGGAAAGCTATCTTTCGGGAAACCGCCTTGTCAGTCATAACGCCGCAAAACGTCTGCGCTCTTTTGCAAACAAAATGAAAAACGCTTTTTGAGCAATGAAGTATCGTTCGGAGCAGTTCCGACAGCCTCTTTCTCTATGAATGAGCGTTCGGAAGCGTTCCGATGTTCATTTTCCCAATGAAAAAGCGTTCAGAGCAGTTCCGATGTCCATTTTCCCAATGAAAAAGCGTTCGGAGCAGCTCCGATGTTCATTTTCCCAATGAAGAAGCGTTCGGAGCCGTTCCGAGAGTAAGTTTTGCAAAGAGTCAGCGTTCGGAAAGATTCCGAGTGCAGAAAAAATGTTTTTTTGCCTAAATCGTTTTTACAGAATCACGCTCCACTATTTGAATTGGGAGAATCGTGTTTTTTTCAACTTCTTTTTCTTCAATCACATCAATAAGGTTGTTCACTGCGCTTTCGGCTTTCTTTCGCACATCTTGCCGCACTGTTGTAAGGGCGGGGACAAAGAGGTGGCTTTCAAAAATATCGTCAAAGCCCATAACAGAAATGTCCTCTGGAACTTTTTTTCCTTTGTGCTGAAGTCCTGCCATTATCCCAAGGGCGAGGAGGTCTGCTGTGGCAAAGACTGCTGTGATGTCGTTTCGCTGTGCGATTTTTTCTCCGAGCGCAATTCCGCTAGAAAGTGTTGAAACTTGAAGGACGTTATTTTGATTGAAGTCAATTCCAAAATCTTTTAGTGCGTCCTTGTAGCCCATAAATCGCTCGTGGACAACGCCTGTGTCAAAAATTATTGGCGAGACGAAAGCAATTTGTTTGTGTCCTTTTGAAATGAGGTATTTTGTCGCATTGTAGCCTCCTTTGTAGTCTTCAAGTCCAACATTGTAGCAAGAATTATTTGCAATATAGGAATCGATGAAGATGCAAGGGATTTTGCTCTGGGAAAGTTTGTTAAAAAAACTCCCCTCAAAAACGCCGTAGACTATTAGACCTGCAAGATTCCAATTGTCGCAAATGTTTTGAAACTCTGCTTCGTTTGTAACGGTTTTTGTCATCAAGTAATAGTTTTTCAGGCTTAAATCCCTCTCGATTGAACGCAAAAGAAGTCCAAAAAAAGGGTCATCTTGGATTTCGCCTTTGCTCAAGGATTCTGAGTGATTTATAAAGCCAATAAGGTGAGAGTTTTTTGTAACGAGAGTTCTTGCCACCATGTTGGGCGTGTAATGATGTTTTTCTAGGAGTTGTGTGATTTTTTCGTATGTTTTTTGCGAAACATGAGATTTTGCACCTCTAATTACGTTTGAAACTGTAACAGTGCTTACGCCTGCTTCTTGAGCAATATCTTTAATTGTAGCCATGTTGTCCCCAAATATGATTTATTATAGCGCTCTTCGTATTTCAAAAAAAGAGGCGGAACAGTTTTCGCTTGTTCCGCCAAAAAGGACTTAATAAACTATCTAATCAGCACTAAATTTAAGCAAATAAGTTTTTCCTGCGCTCAGTAAAACTTGAAGATTTTTGCCATCTTCACAAAGGCTTGAAGTTAACTCGCTTCCTAATAAATCTTTTGTGTGCAAAACCGCCTTGACGCCAAAGTTTTCCAAAGGCAAAACGACATTGCGGTCATTTTTTTCCATTGACGCAAGTGTAAAAATCACTTCTCGTCTTGTAAAGCGAGCGGTAATGATAGTAAAGCCGTCTGCAAAAACTACGTCAAAAGAGCCATTGATAAGGCTTTTTTCTGTTCGTCTTAGTTTTATGATTTTTTTGTAAAAAGAGCGAGTTTTTTGCGCTTTTTCTTTTTTCTGCCACTCCCAGTCGAAAGGGTAGCGAAAGCCTGAGTCTTCTTTTCGGTCATCTCCTCCGTCAAGGAAAATTTCGTCTCCATAATATATGCATGGGCTTCCTGGCAAAGTAAACTGCAATACGATAGCGGCTTTTAGGGCATCTTCACTTACGCTTTTTATATTGTGAAGGCGGACAACATCGTGGCTGTCAACAAGATTAAACTGCTGGAGTTGAATTGAGCCTGGAACGATGGTGAGAAACTGCTTTATTCTTGCACTAAGTTGTGGCGCAGTCAAAGGAAAGTCAACTTCTCGCAGAATATCGTTTCGTTCGAGATACAAATCTTTTGCACCTGCAAATTCTCTGAGTTGGCGACCAACGCCAAAATAATTCATTGTTGCATCCCATTTGTCGCCTTTTAAGTCCACTGAGCAATCAGCCCATTCTTCTGCAAGAAGATAAGCATCTTTTTTTACGCTTTTGAGTTCCTGTCTGATTTCTTTGAGCACTTGGTCATGCAAATCAATTCGCTCATTGCGAGCAAGGCAGTCTGCCACATCAAAACGCCAACCGTCAATTCCAAAAGGTGGCAACATCCACTTTTTCAAGACGGAATCTTTTTCCCTGTAAATAGTGTTTCTGAGTTTTTGCGAACTGTAATTGAGCTGTGGCATTGTCTGAATACCGAACCAACTAGCGTATGAATTATCATCATTGAAGAAATAAAACTCTCGGTATGGGGAATTTTTGTCGTTATATGCTTCTTTGAACCATTTTGCGCTTGAACTTGTGTGGTTTATCGAAATGTCAAGAAGGATTTTAATTCCTCTTTTATGGGCTTCTTTTATCAATTCTGAAAATGCCTTTTCTCCTCCGAGATGGGGGTCAATTATGAAATAATCTAGCGCATCATACTTGTGTGTTGAAGGGGAAAGAAAGATAGGATTCAAATAGATTGCGCTAATCCCCAGTTCTTCAAGATAGTCTAACTTTTGTATGATTCCATATAAATCGCCATTATGAAAATCAAGATTATGTCCTTGTGAGTATTTTTTGGGAGCGCTTTCCCATTTTTCTTCGCTGGTAAAAAATCCTTGATAGGAATATTCGCCATCTTTTACATTTAAGTCAGGTCTGCCATTGCAAAAGCGGTCTGGGAAAATCTGATAAAAAACGCTCTCTTTTACCCATTTTGGTGCATCATAATCGCAGAGAATAACAAAATCATGCTCCTCTGACGGAATATAATCACTGATTTGATACTGGCTGTAATAATAGATTCCTTTTTCTGTGACAAGATAAAAATGATAGTTGAAATATGAATCAAAAATCTGAACTTCCACAGAATAATAGCAAAGATTTTTCTCTTCATAATCTTTTTTCATCTCATAAAGATGCTCAACGCCAAGTTCTCTTGAGCGAAGAATAACGTGTCGGACGCTGTCATTTTTGAGAAATCGTATGGAAATGGAAATCTTCTCTCCTTTTTTAGGATATGGATTACTAACGAAATTTTCACTTGTGTCACTGTAAAGGCTTTGAAGCCACTTTTCCTTATTCATAGTACTTCCTTATTAGTTGTTTTCAAGAATTTCTAGTAGTGCTTCTATGATTTTTTCCTCTTCTTTTATCATAAGAAGTTGTTGGCAGACTCTAAGTGGATTTGCTTCATATTTTTCAATAATCTGGAAAATCTTTTCCTTCCGTGAAAAATCAATTTGAGCCTTGTCCAAAATTGCTGCAGAGCGCTCAATTCTTATCTGATTGTTTCTTTTTCCATCTTCAAAATAAATTTCCACCTCCTGACTTGAAGAGACTTCTATCTTTAGGCAAAGTTTTCTTAGCAAAGGCTGATATTCAAAGTCTGCTTCTCTTTCTTTTCCATTTTCTTTCACATAAACAAAACTAGGCTCGTCAGAATTAAAAAAGTGAAGATTATATGTTCGCTTTTCAGGCAAAATGTTAAACTTATCGTTTGCGGGACAGATTTTTAGTTTGCGTTTTTTTCCGCCTTCAAAAATAAATTCTGTCTTGGCATATTTTCCATCGTGATATGAAAAAGATTCTCCGTCATCTTCATAAAGCACAAAAGAATTATTGATTTCTCTGTTGCTTGTTGCAATATACAAATCTAATTCTTGTGGATAAAGTTCAGATTTTTCTACCGACGACTTTGCTGCAAGAGGAAGAATGCCTCCTTCTTTCAATAAAATCGGGAAGTTATCCAAAGGGCGATACATCGAAAGGCTTCTTTCTCCACTATAAACAAGACCTGTAAAAATGTCTGTCCAAATCCCATCTGGAAGCCATATTTCAATGGAGGCAAGTTTCAAATCAGAAAATTCTTTGTTTGTAATAGGAGCGCAAAGCAGTTCTGAGCCAAAAAAGTATTCATTGCCTTTAGAATACGCTTCTTTTTCTTCGGGATATTCATAATAAAGAGGCAATACAAGAGGCAACTTCCTCTCATAAAAACGCCAATTCATCGTATATAGATAAGGGATTAACTGATGACGCAAGATAAGCATTTTTTTTATGATATTTGCTTTTGTCGCTTCGTATTTCCATGGTTCTTTGTGATTAAATCTGCTGGAGGAAGAATGAAGCCTCATTATAGGAGAGAAAACTCCTAATTGAACCCAACGAACTTGCAGTTCCTCATCATAAGTTCCCATCATGTGACCGCCAATGTCGTGACTCCACCAGCCATACCCGATGTTTGCTGCTGAGGCTGTAAAATATGGCTGAAAGGCAAGACTTTTCCATGAAATTATAGTGTCACCAGAAAATCCAACAGGATAGCGTTGGCTTCCAGACCCGCAATATCTTGAAAGAATCAAAGAGCGTCTTCCACTTTTTGCGTTATCAAGATAGTGATAGTGATTCAAAAGCCAGAGAGGATCAAGACCTTCTACCGAGGATTCTTTTCCTTGTTGCCAGTCAACCCACCAGAAGTCAACGCCTTCTTTTTCTAGCGGAGCATGGAGATTTTCAAAGTATGCTTGCACAAAATTAGGATTTGCAATGTCAAAAGGTATTGTTTTTCCGTCATCTTTAAGTTGCATTGCCTTTGCCATTTCTTTGTAAGCGTTTTCATGGCGACCAACACCTTCTGCTGGATGAACATTAAGTGAAACTTTTAGACCTTTTTTGTGAAGTTCCGAAAGAAATCTCTTGGGATTTGGGAAAAGTTCCTTATTCCAACTGTAGCCAGTCCAGCCACTTCCAATAGATTTTTCAATTTGAGTCACATGCCAGTCCATGTCAATCATCGCTACAGAAAGAGGAATTTTTTCCCTAGAAAAAGTTTCCATCAGCGAAATATATTCTTGCTCTGTGTATCTGTGATAGCGACTCCACCAGTTTCCCAAAGCCCAACGAGGAAGAAGAGGAGGATTTCCTGTCAGTTGAAAATAATCAAAAAGGCAAGATTTATAATTGTGACCATAACCAAAAAAGTAAATATCGATAGAAGTTTTTTCGCTTCTTGGCACAATGCTGCCGTCATCTTTTATAAGACAACTTTTACTGTCATCAAGAATTGAAAAACCATCTTGAGAAATAATCCCTTTTTCAAGAGGAACGTCTCCATCTGCATTATCAAGTGTGCGAGCAGTTCCTGGCAGAGCATTTACATCATCTCCATATCTCCAGCGGTCATTAAGACCTGTGATTACATTCCAGTTTGCAACAGGATTTTTCATAGTGATGAAAAGTGCATCTCGAAGATTGTCAGCCTTCTTATAATGGATAGAGAGTTTATCCGTTTCAAGACAGATTTCTTCTTTCAAGTCTTGCCTTAAAAAGGAAACGCTTTTAAAAGCCCTGAACAAAACTACTTGAGTGGGCAGGTCTGTAAAAGTTTCCTTTTCGCTCCATTCAAGCCTGACTAACGCTGAAGTTAAAAATGTTATCCTAAGTTTTTCTAACTGAATTACATTTGATTTTTCAGCTTCTGGCTGAGTTTTTATCTGATACAAAGGTTTCACAAGCGTCTCCTGAAAGTTTTCAAATCTTTTTACTTATTCTTTTGATATGTGTTATATGCGTCAGTCTGAATCTTGAGGAATTTTTCAAGTCCCATGCGGTTCAAAGTCACAATATAATCATCCCATTCTTTTTCTATGCCACCGTTTGTAACCCAAGATGCCTGGAATGTTGAGACATAAGCGCTCAAGTCTGCGTAAAGAGTTCGCAAATCATCAAGTTGCTCAACTGTATAACTTACATTAGGGAAGGCGGGAAGGGCATACTCTTTCATTTCATCATTGAGGGCGAGTTTTGCAGCATCACCGTTTGCGCCTGCATATTGGATTTTCTTGTTGAAGTCATCACCTACATATTTTGGTCCAAAATCACGAAGAGAACTTACCCATGCGTAAGTATCAGCAGACATTCCGTCACGAGGCTCAAGAACAGTGTAAGTTCCGTCAGAATTTCTCTTAGTTCCAACACCTTCTGAACCATAGAAGTTCTGAATGGAAGCATCTTCGCTGTAGAATTTGTCTGCCCAAGCAAGAAGAGCACCAGGATTTTTGCAAGTCTTTGTAATCATAAATTCATAGCGTGAAAAACCTGCATGGTCAGGGTCTGAGGAAATATATCTTTTCCCGTCAGGACCAGACAAGGCTGGAAGTGCAATGTACTGCTCTGAGTTTGTGCCAAAAGTAGAATCTGCAGTCCAACCAGGAGCGCTTCCAACAACAGGCGTTGCTGACATAAGTTTTGCATCACGCATTGAACCGTCTTCTGTAAAAAGTTCTGCATCAATAAGACCTTCTTCATAGCACTCATGCATCCATTCAAGACCTTTTTTGTATTGCTGTGTAACAGGAAGAAAAACAGGTTTCCCATTGCGGATAGCCATCATTGAAGTATTGTCAGTTCCTACTGTTGTTCCAAATGGAAGACAGAAGAACATTACAGAATTTGCATATCCTTGCCCAAAAGGAATTTCATCATTTGGATTTCCATTTCCGTTTGCATCTTTTTCCTTAAACGCCCTAAGCACTTCCTTGTATTCTTTGTAAGTCTGAGGAACCTTTAAGCCCAAGTTGTCAAGCCAAGTTTTATTTATGAACATCTGATTCCAGACAGAAAGACGGAGAACCTTCTTTGCTGGAAGCCCATAGATGTGACCATCAGAAGAAGTTGCAAGCGCTTTCATGTTAGAATCGTTTTCAAGAATTTTTTTGAAGTTAGGCATATATTGGTCAATGTATCCTTCAAGCGGTATAAAAAGACCTTTATTTGAAAGAATTTCCCCTTCCGAAAAGCAGATTTCGCCTAAAAATGCGTCAGGTAAATCGCCACCTGCAAGAATTACCGCTTTTTTGTCAGCCCAGTCAGCGTTTAAAATCGTTCTCCACTTTACAGAAATTCCACTTTCCAAAGCCGCTTTATCAGGAAAACCCTCATGATACTTTTCTCCCCAGTCAGCCCAGCGTACCGTGGCAACTTCAAACTCGTTGTCAGCCTTAGCCTTAGAAGATGACTTTTCTCCGCAACTTACACTCAAGAAAGAAAGTGCTGAAATTGCAACTGCACCCAACACGGCTTTTGCCGTAAAAATAGATTTTTTCGTTTGCATAACATACCTCCATTTTTATGTATGCGTTTTATTTTTTAGTTAACTACTTAACTAAAAACTTTATTCCTTTATTGTTATTCCTTGATTGCACCTATCATCACACCCTTGTTAAAATACTTCTGAAGGAATGGATAAAGGCACATAATTGGAAGAGTAGAAATTACAATTGCCGCATATTTCATCATGTCAGAAAGTTTCCTAAGTTCCTGAGCCATAGAACCTGTTGCAGCACCAAGAAGAGATTGATTTGAAATCAGAATTCTTCTAAGCAAAAGTTGAAGAGGCATAAGATTTTCATTGTTAAGATAGATGAGAGCATTAAACCAAGAGTTCCAAAGACCAACAGCAGTCCAAAGTCCTATTACAGCCAGAACCGATTTTGAAAGCGGAAGGGCAAATTGGAAAAAGAAGCGGATAGTTCCACAGCCGTCAATCTGAGCCGCGTCCCACAAAGATTCAGGCAATGAAGAGCGGAAAAAAGTTCTTGCAACAATAATGTTGTAAGTTGAAACAGAAAATGGCAGAACCATAACCCAAAAAGAATCCAAAAGACCAAAACCTTTTACGACAAAGTAAGTCGGAATAAGACCTCCGCTCACGAACATAGGAATAAGATAAAAAATGTTTATCCATTTTTTCCCATACAAGTCCTTTCGTGACATTGCATAACCTGCGGGAATATTTACAGCAAGCGCAATGAAAGTTCCAACAAGAGTATAAATAATAGTGTTAGCATAACTAAGCCAAATCTGTCGCTGCTTAAAAAGTTCGCGGTAACCGTTCAAATCCCAGTTCTTAGGCCAGAACCAGATTTCCCCGTTTGCAATATCAGCAGGATTACTGAAAGAAGCAATGATGATAAACCAAAGCGGATAGACAATCAAAATTATAATCATCAATGCAATTGCGTTAAAAATAACATTCGTAATAATATCGTTGTGTGCTTCACTCATAATTTCCTCCGAACTATAAAAGACTTGTTTCAGTTGTTTTTTTAGAAATAAAGTTGACCAGCAGAAGAATTACAATATTCACCACAGTATTAAAAAGCCCGATTGCCGTAGAAAGACTGTACTGACTGCCCTGTAGACCCATTTTGTAAACATAAGTCGAAATGATTTCGCTAGACATAATATTTTGAACATTCTGCAAAAGAAAAACTTTTTCAAAACCAACACCAAGAATACTTCCCGCCCTCATGATAAGAAGAATCATTGCCGTAGGAAGAATCAAAGGCAAATCTATATGAGCGATTTTCTGCAACCTGCTCGCACCGTCAATCGAAGCGGCTTCATAGTAAGTAGGGTCAATCCCAGAAAGAGCGGCAAGATAAATAATAGAATCCCAACCCAAGTGCTGCCAGACATCACTCCAGACATAAATATGCTTAAAAGCGGAAGACGATGCCATCAAATTTGGAAACTGAAACTCAATAAGTTTTGCAATATTTGCAAAAAGCCCATTACTTGGAGACAGAAAAATCAGAATCAAACCGCACATAACCATAGTCGAAATAAAGTGAGGAAGATAAGTCACCACTTGAAACGTCTTTTTGAACCAGCCATTTCGCAATTGATTGCACATAAGAGCAAGAAGAATTGCTAGCGGAAAGCCTACGAGAATCCCGTAAATGCTGAGAACAAGAGTGTTTTTTATAGTCGTTACAAACTGATACGAATTAAAAAACTGAATGAAGTGCTTAAAGCCTACCCAAGGACTTTTTATAATGCCAAGAGAAGGCGAATAATTCTTAAAAGCCATTACAAGCCCACCTAGCGGCAGATATGCAAAGCAGAAAAGCAGAATTGCTGAGGGAAGCAGCAAAGCGTAAAGTGGCAAACTCTTTTTTAATGAACAGTCCTTGCCCATATAAACCTCCAAAAACAGTGCGCAAAATTAATCAAAAATGAAACGTGGCAAATTAAACAAATATTTGGTTAATCGTTTAACTAAATAATAAACCTAGATTATTTTTGCTGTCAAATTTTTTTTTAGTTTTTTTCTTTTTTGGAAATTTGCCACCAGAGAAACGAAAATCTTTTACTATCGCCTAATTTTGCTTTTCGAAAGATTATCTTTTTGAACTTTCACCATGAGCAAGTAGGGTATAGGAGAGCGAAAGGCAAAAAATCGCAAAATTAGCCTTTTCGCAAAATAATCAGAGCCACTTTTTGAAAAAACAGCGTTAATTAAAATAATCAAATCCACTTTTTCAAAAACAGCGTTTGATTAAAATAATCAAAGCCGCTTTTTTCAAAAAATGTGTTTGATTAAAATAATCAAAGCCGCTTTTTTCAAAAAATGTGTTTGATTAAAATAATCAGAGCCATTTTTTCAAAAAACAGTGTTGATTAAAATAATCAAAGCCAACTTTTAAAAAAAAATGCGCTTCGGTAAAATTCCGAGAGGCAAATTTTAAAAAACAGGCTTTGGTAAAATTCCGAGAGCCAAATTTAAAAAAAATAGCCTTCGGAAAAATTCCGAGAGTTGCTTTTCTCAGATTGCAAAAAAAATTACAGCATTTTGCAAATTTTCTTCTTCATCTCGGCAAATTCCATTGTGTAGCAAAAGTCCATTGTCCGATTTTTTTCACAGTCAACTTTTAGCTCTGCAATGATGTTTGTTTCTTCATTTTTGTCCACATTGTTCATTATCAGAATTCTGTCAGAAAGAAGAATTGCCTCTTCAATGTCGTGTGTGATTAAAAGTGTCGTCAGTCCAAGTTTCCGAACGCTTTTCAAATACCATTCGTGCATGTGATTTTTTGTAATCATATCGAGCGCGCTGAACGGCTCGTCCAAAAGCATTACTTTTTTTGATGTGAGATACGTTCGCAAAAATGCGGCTCTCTGCCTCATTCCGCCAGAAAGCTCTGACGGATATTGCGCTTGTGTGCCGTCAAGAGAGAACTGCGAGAAAAGGGGAAGTGCCTTTTTTTTGGCATTTGCTTTGTCTTCTCCTTGAATTACAAGCGGAAGAATTACGTTATCCAAAATCGTGTAATAGGGAAAAAGCAAATCTTTTTGGAACATGTAGCTCACTGTTCCTTTTTGATTTGTAATATCTTTTTTTTCAAGAATGATATTGCCGCTGTCTGCTTTTTCAAGTCCTGCAATGATATTGAGCAATGTTGATTTGCCGCTCCCGCTAAGCCCGACAAGAGAGATAAACTCTCCTTTTTTCAAGGAAAAGCTGATGTTTTTTAGCACTTGTCGCTCACCAAAGCTCTTGTTCACATTCACGATTTCAAGTAACTTTTCTTCCACTTTTGCTTTCCTTTTTGCTAGTTCAAATAAGCGTTCGTGAAGCCTGTGTTTTCAGGCAAAGTTCCGTCAAGCAGTTTTGTTTCATTGAGCCAGCGGAAAAATCTGTTCCATCGCTCAGGCTCAATGTATCCCCATTGCTCAACTTCTGCTTTGTATTCTTTTGAAATCCATTTTTGGCTTTTGAAAACCAAGTTTCTGTCGAGTTCAGGAGCGGCTTTGCACAAAATTTCAGCAGCTTCATCAGGATTTTCCACAGCAAATTCGTATCCGCGGCGCAAAGCTTTCAAAAACTTTTTTGCGCTGACGCTGTCTTTTTCAAGAAAAGCAGTATTTGCAATGAACATTGGCGTGTAGTAGTCAAAAGTATCATCAACCTTTCTGAAATCAAGATAATTTGCGTCAACACCGTCAAGCTCAAGTTTTATGCCGTCCCACGCGTAATAAATCCAAACGCAGTCAATTTCTGTGTTGAGCGCGGTCACAACATCATAAACAGTTGAAGGAATAAGCTCTACTTTTGAAAAGTCTCCGCCGTCATCTTCAACGAGTTTTCGGATTGTCGCAAGCTCAATCGGAGATTCCCAAGTTGCATATTTTTTGCCTTCAAGATTTTTTGGTCTGTCGATTCCCGCTTTTTTTAGCGAAATCAATCCTGAAGTGTTGTGCTGCAATAAAGCCGCCACAGCAGTCACAGGGAGTTTTTCGTCGTTAAGCAGTGAAGGCGCGATTGAGTCCTGAAAGCCAACTCCGAACTGCGCGCGTCCTGAAGCCACCATCATTGTAGCTCCGTCCTCAGAAGGTTGCACGATGTCCACCGAAAGACCTTCCTCTGCAAAATAGCCTTTTTCTTGAGCCACATAAAGCCCTGTGTGATTGGTGTTCGGAGTCCAGTCCAAAACAAATGTAATTTTTTTGCTTTCTTGTTTTTTGCAGCCAGCAAGCAAAACACAAACAAAAAGAGAAAACACAAAAAGAGGTTTTAGAGTATTATTTTTCATATTTACAAATCCTTGTTTCGATTACCGAGATTAATTTTATTAGCGCAAGACTTAAAGCTGAAATCAAAAAGATAACAGCAAAAAGCTTGTCGTATGAAAATGATTTTTTTACGCGCGTCATGTACACACCAAGTCCACGCATTCCGCCAAGCCATTCAGAAATTACAGCACCGATTATGGAATAAGAAATTGAAATCCTGAGCCCAGAAAAAAGACTTTTCACGCTCGAAGGCAATTTTGCATATTTCATAATCTGATTTTTGCTTGCACCGATTGATTCCAAAAGCCTTATCATATCTTTGTCCACAGAAGCAAAGCCTGTCAAAAGACTTACTGTGATTGGAAAAAAGCATGTAAGCACAATCAAAATCACTTTTGACGACATTCCGTATCCAAACCAAAGTATCAGAAGCGGAGCGATTGCGATTGTAGGGATTGTTTGGCTCACAATCAAAACAGGATATACTGCCCTGTGAATAAAAGTGAAGTTGTCCATCAGAATCGCAAAAACAAAAGCAAAAAGAATGCTTACAAATATTCCCACAAAAGCTTCTGCAAGGGTAACTTTTAGATGATAAATCAAAAGCGGAAAATCTTTGCAAAAAGCTTTTACAACTTTTATTGGCGATGGAAGCATATAGCCTGGAATAAATCCAGATACGCTTAAAATCTGCCAGATGATAAGAATCAGAAGAATAAATATAAAAGGTGCAGCTCTGTATTTTAACTGATTATTTTTCATGGAATTTTTTTGTCTTTTTCTCTATTGAGAGAACTTCTCCATTTGGGCGATAACCAATTTTTACATAAGCACTGACAGACGGAGCGCCTGCTTTAATGGCAACAAGCTGACAGTTTTTTACAATTTCCATCAGCTGATTGTAGTCATCTCCTTCAATGGCTGTTTCGCAAGGACCAACAAAATAATTCAGCCCTGTACTTTTGATGTAGGCAATTACTTCATCAACAATTCTGCAAACTTCTTCGTCAGAATCAACTTTTGGCAGAACTTGAATAGCAACACTCGCTTTCATAAAACGACTCCTTAGAGATTAGATAAAAAAAATACGCCCAAAAATGCGGACGTACAATGAAAGCGAAAATAAATAATATTAACGTTCCTACGCCAGCATTATCTGGATCAGGTGCGGTCAGAACCAGGAAGTTCCCTCTCAGCCGAATCAACGTTCAGCTCCCGTGGGCATTATATTATATTTTTTTGAAAAACTGTTCAAGAGCTTTTGAATATCACTGAAAACAAAAAAAACTGCGCCAGAAAACTCTAGCGCAGTTCTTATTATGCTTGTTTTTTCAAAAGCCTATTCGTTCTTGAAGAGGTCGGCAAAAGAAATCTTGTCGCCTTTTTCAACTTTGACTTCTTTGTAAAGCTGCTCAAAGAGTTTCTTCTCGCGAACTTCGTCTGCAATGAACTCTTTTGCGCGTGGGCTTTCGTAGTTCTTCTTGATTTCCTCGATAGGAGTGTTTGTCTCGTCAGAGATGCGCTTGAATTCAGCCTCGATTTCCTCGTCTGAAGCCTCGATTTTGCGCTCGCGGATAAGAGCGTCAATAATCAAGCGACACTTCAAGTTAAGTTCGCTGTTGCCTGTCCACTGTGCAAGCATGTCTTCTTTCTTCTGACCGCTTGCTTCGACCATCTTGTCGAGCTGCTCAACAGTTGTCTGGAACTGGCGAGCCATCATCTGCCAGCGGCTGTCAAGCTCTGCCTGAAGCATAGATGCTGGAATCTCGATTGGGTTCTTCTCAACGAGCTGCTCAAGAAGAGAGTTGCTCTTGATTTCTGCAATCTTTCTCTCACGAGCGATTTCCATGTTGTGGCGGATATCGTTCTTCATGTCGTCGAGAGTCTTGTACTTGTCGTTGACGTCCTGTGCCAAGTCATCATCGAGGGCAGGGAGGTTGCGAATCTTGATAGCAGAAACAGTTACGCTGAATTTCTTTGTCTTTCCTGCAAGTTCTTCGTTCTTATCGTCAGTAGCGTATGTCTTTGTGATGAGCTTTGTCTCGCCTTTCTTCATTCCGAGAATGTCATCGTCAAGTTTGTAAAGGTTCTGGTTTGCGCCGATTGTGAAAACATAATCATCGCGCTTTGAGCCTTCGACTTCTTTTCCGTCATCGCCAATCTCGAAGTAAGACACTGTAACAATGTTGTCTTTCTCCGCTGCATCGTCGTCCTTTCTGTCAACAACGACTGCATTGCGTTCCTGAACGTTCTTGAGCTCTTCATCAAGCTCTTTGTCGCCAAGTTCAACCTGTGGCTCTTTTACAACAACGCCGTCAAAGTTTTTTACCTCAACAGTTGGGAAAATATCATATTTTACAGTGAAAGTAAAATCTTTTTCAGTATCAAGAGCTGGCAAATCCTCAAGCTGAGGCTGAGAATACATCATTGGGCGCTCAAAGCTCTTGTCCTCTGTGTTTGAGAAAAGCTCGTTGAGAGCCTTGTCAATCATATTTACTGCGATTTCATTCTTCAAATCGCTTCCGAATTTTGTCTCGAGCACCTTAACTGGCACATGCCCTTTGCGGAAGCCTGGAAGCTGCACGTTTTTTGCGTATTTTGTAATCGACTCTTTGTAGTTCTCAGCTACATCTTTCTGCGCGATAGTTACCGTCAATTTGGCGGCTGATTTTTCCAGTTTGGTGAATTCTTTAGTTACAGTCACGGCTGGCATCCCCTTGAAAAATAAAATAAATAGAGTAAAAAAAAGCGATTCAGAGCAAATCCCCAAATCGCTTGTCTCTAAGAGCGGCAAAAGGGGATCGCACCCTCGACATCCACCTTGGCAAGGTGGCGCTCTACTACTGAGCTATTGCCGCAAAAATAAATGTGTATTAAAACCGCATTTGCAGTTTAGAGCGGCAAAAGGGGATCGCACCCTCGACATCCACCTTGGCAAGGTGGCGCTCTACTACTGAGCTATTGCCGCAAAAGTGTTGCGAGAAGAGGGACTTGAACCCACACACCGTCAGGCACTAGATCCTAAGTCTAGCGTGTCTACCAATTTCACCATTCTCGCATAAACGGTTTTAACCAGCATCCGACACGATGGAGTTAAATCTCTTGAGCGATACAGGGATCGAACCTGCGACCCGCAGATTAAGAGTCTGCTGCTCTACCAGCTGAGCTAATCGCCCGTTTATTTATTTTGTTGTTAGCGATTTGTGTTTGTCGCTTACGTTGTAGACTATAGCATAAAACAAATTTTTTGGTCAATAGGCTTATCAATTTTTTTTTGCATTTTTTGCAATTTTTTTTATTTTGACCATTTTCTTTCCCTTTTATAAACACAAAGAGTTTGTTATACTCTCCTTGGTATGTTTAATAGTCTGACGGGAAAAATCACTTATAAAGCAAGCCAGCGCGTTTTTTTGGAAACAAACGGCATTGAGTGGGATATTTCGGTTCCTGACACGTGCATCGAAAAACTTGGGCGTGTTGGAGAGAGTGCGCGTGTGTTTACATGGATGCAGCACACTGATTCGGCGATGAATCTTTATGGCTTTTCGAGCGCAGAGGCGAGGGAGCTTTTTTTTGCGCTTGTGAAAGTGGAGGGAATAGGACCTAAGGGCGCTCTCAAGATTATGTCGAATGTCACGCCTCAGTCTTTGAGCGATTTGATGGAAAGCGGTGATGTTGCTTCTCTTTCAAAAATCCCTGGTGTTGGAAAAAAAGCTGGAAAGATGATGTTGACCTTGAAAGGAAAACTCTCTCTTGAAAGCGTTGACCTTTCTCGTGCAAAGGCTTCGTCTTCGCCATTTTCCGCTGTTGTGGATTCTCTTTGCTCTATGGGTTATGACAAGCGAGACGCAGAGAGTGTTATCGAGCGCCTTTCAAAAGAGCTCTCACTTGATGGCTCATTCAACAAAATGCTTCCGACAGAAAAAGAGGACGCTCTTTTCCGTCGCGCTATCGTGGAGATGGCAAGATGAGCGCGAGAAAAAGTTCCAAAAAAGACACAAGCGATTTTGATATGATTGAAGCGTCCGAGCTGGCTCTTCAAAGCGAGAGCGCTCAAGGCTCAGTTCGATTGAGCGTTCCTCGTGATAATTCTGCTCTTTCGGCTATAGTGCATGCAGAAATTGCGAGCGCGGACGACAGTCAGGATTTTTCTCTTCGCCCAAAACTTCTTGATGAGTTTCTCGGACAGGAAGATATCAAAAAAAATCTTGGTGTTTTTGTTAAAGCGGCTCGTGAAAGAGACGAGAGCCTTGACCACGTTTTTCTTATTGGACCTCCTGGTTTGGGAAAGACGACGCTTGCGCAGATTACCGCGAACGAGCTTGGCGTTGATTTCAAGGTGACAAGCGCGCCTGCTCTCGACAAGCCGAAAGATTTGGCAGGAATTTTGTCAACGATTACACCGCGAACAGTGTTTTTCATCGACGAGATTCACCGATTGAAGCCCGCAATGGAAGAAATGCTTTATATCGCAATGGAAGATTATGAACTCGATTGGGTAATAGGGCAGGGAGCAGCTGCAAGAACCGTTCGCATTCCGCTTCCGCGTTTCACGCTTGTTGGCGCGACAACAAAGGCGGGGATGGTTTCAAGCCCGCTGATTTCGCGTTTTGGAATTGTGCAGCGCTTCAACTATTACACGAGGGAAGAGCTTTCGCTGATTATAAAGCGAAGCGCGTCCATTCTTGGCTCAAAAATCGACGATGACGCCTCACTTCTTATGGCTGGCTGCTCTCGTGGAACGCCGCGAATCGCAAACCGCATCCTTCGCCGAATGAGAGATTTTGCCGACGTTTATTCAGGCGGAAAAATCACGAAAGAAACAGTTGTGAGCGGACTTAGCGCGCTTGGAATTGATGAATATGGGCTTGAGCGCTACGACCGCGAGATTTTGCTTTCAATCATAAACAATTTTCAAGGCGGGCCTGTGGGCGCTGAGACGCTTGCGATTTCAATCGGCGAAAGCACAGACACGCTCGAAGACTATTATGAGCCTTATCTTATTCAGTGCGGCTTCCTCCTTCGAACACCGAGGGGAAGAATGGTAACAGAAAAGGCTTATGCACATTTGGGACTTTCGAGCTCAAACAAAAACAATGCAAAGGGGATTATTTCAGATGCAAACCAAAGACTTTTATTTTGACCTTCCAGAAGATTTGATTGCGCAAAAGCCTTCAGGAGTGCGAGGCGATGACAAACTTATGTTTTTGAACCGCACTACAGGCGACGTTGAGCATCATGTTATGGCAGACCTTGTTGACCTTGTCGACGAGGGCACGCTGATGGTTTTCAACAATAGCCGCGTAAGGCGAAGCCGCTGTTATGCAATAAAAAACTCATCGGGCAGAGAGCAGGAGTTTTTGTTTTTGAACCAGATGACTTCTGACGGAACAACTTGGAACACGATGGTCAAAGGCGCAAAAAAAGTCAAAGCGGGTGGTGAATACACCTTCAAAGACGGCTCAGTCGGCGTAATCGTTGATAACGAAGCGGACAAGGGAACAGAGTTTAGAACGATTTCGTTCCCGTTCAACATTGACGAGGCTTGGTTCGAGCGAAACGGACACATTCCGCTTCCGCCTTACATCAGGCGCGAGGACGACGACACCGACAGCGAGCGATACCAGACCGTATACGCAAAAGAAACAGGCTCTTCTGCCGCTCCGACTGCGGGACTTCATTTTACCGAGCCGCTTTTGGAAAAACTCAAGGCAAAGGGAATCGATTTGGAATGGGTAACGCTTCATGTCGGACTTGGAACGTTCCTTCCAGTGCGCTCTGACAACATCGAAGACCACAAAATGCACGAAGAATGGTACACAGTGAGCGAGGATACCGCGCGGAAAATAAACGAGGCGAAAAGCGAGGGACGAAAAATCCTTGCTGTCGGAACGACGAGCGTCCGCACTCTTGAGAGCGCCTGTGATGATGACGGAGTCGTAAAAGCGGGAACTAGAAGCACTCGCATTTTTATGTATCCGGGCTACAAATTCAAGGTTGTTGACCAGATGTTCACAAACTTCCACACTCCAGAAAGCACTTTGATTATGCTTGTTAGCGCGTTTGCTGGTCGTGAGCATATCTTGAGCGCATATCAGAAGGCTGTCGAAAATCGTTATCGATTCTTCTCGTATGGAGACGCGATGCTCATAAAATAAAAAAGAAGGGCAGAGATGCCCTTTTTTTTGTGCTACAAAATATTTCTTTTTTTCTTGCGAAACAAAAAATAAATACAAAAGAATTCTTTTTTTTATGAGTCAAACATGAATAGCGAAAAAAGATTTCTTTTTTTGTCGCAAAAATATGTGTTTTGAACAAAATAATTCTTTTTTCTTTGGCTTGATTTTGGCTAGAGAAAAAAGAATTATTTTTTTTCTGGTGTGAATTGTTGTAAAGAAAAAAGAATTAAATTTTTTTTGTTCAGAGTTTGGTTAGAGAAAAAAGATTTCTTTTTTATGAAAGCTGCTCAAGCGAATAGTGAATAAGATTTAAATACTGGCTTCTGAGAAAAGTTGGCAGAGGCGCAACTTTTTTTTCTTCGCTGGCAAAAAGGATTTCCTCGGCTTTCTTTGTCAAATCCTCGATTTGCTTGTCAGAAAGAGGCAATTTTATTCCCTGCATGATATTTTCAAGTTCTTTGTTGCGAAAGCAAATAGAACCTGCGAACGCGATTGCGATTTTTGATAAAACGTCTTTTTCCATTTTTGCAAGGAACGCAAAAGAAGCGCTTTCTTCGTTTAATCTGCCTGAAGGACCAGTGCGGCGGAAAACTGAAATGTCCCAGTCTTCAAGAGGAATCCTGATTTTTGTGAGCAAAAACTTTTCGGGAAACGTCGAGATTTTTGAAAGCGCAATGCTGTGCGGAAGTTCTGAGGGCGTTCTGATTTCGACTCTTGCGTCAAGGGCGAGAAGCGGCGCATAAAGCGTGTGCTTGAAGCCTGAGACAGAAGCGCAAATATTTCCGCCGATTGTCGCAAGATTTCGCACGAACGGATTTGCGATTGACGAGAGCGCGTCAAAGAGAACTTGCGGGATTCTCGGCGTTCCCAATTCGAGAAGGGCTGAAAGCGGGACTGCCGCGCCTACGTCGACGTTGCGCTCTTTTTTGTCGATTACGCAAAGCTCTTGAATGTGGCGCAATGAAAAAAAATCGCCTTTTATTTTTGTGTCATGCGTTGCTCCTGCGACAATCTGGATTCCAGAGATGTTTTTCACGAGCGAGAGCGCGGCATCGATTGTTTCTGCGCGGTACATTATTGGTGTGTTTTCTTCCATAGCGGCATGCCTTTATAATCTTGATTTTTTGAGTGCTTTTCGTCTGTGGCGGTTTGCAAGCGCAAAGAGTATTCCGTTTGCCAACTGAGAAGGCTCGGTGCAGGAGCATGGGAATGATTTTGTCATTTGGATAATTTCTTCTTTTTCGGGCTTGTTCTTTTTGTTCAAAAGCTCGTAAGCGGCAAAGATTTTTCCGGCGTTGCAAAAGCCGCAAAGTTTTATTCCTGCCTGCTCGAAGCCTGAGATGATGTCTTTGTAATCATCGCTTTCAATAAAGCCTTCGAGCGTTTCGACAGATGCATTGTTTGCGACAGGAGAAGGAACAAGGCAAGAAGGCACTGCCTTTCCGTCAAGAAGAACCGTGCAAGCACCGCAAATGCCTTTTTCGCAGCCGCATTTGACAGACATAAGATTTTCTTTTCTGAGCATTTCCAAAAGAGATGTGTTTGTGTCTGTGTCGATGTTTATGCTATGCCCGTTGAGTGTCATCGTTATTTCCATTTTGTTCCTTCTTTTCTTCTTTTGCGGAAGCGTTTTTCTTTGATTGCTCGTACAAGCAGAAAATATCTTTTGTGCTTAGCGGAAACTTTGTAATTTTTGACTGCAAGATTTGCGAAAGCGCGTTTGTGTATGCAGCCGGCACTGCGTTGAACAAGATTTCGCCGATGTGCGAGCCTTTTTTCTCTGACGAGACAAACGAAATCGTAGTTTCGCATATCTCGATTGTGTCGTCCGCTGAAAGTGAGCGCGAAATTTGGTGAATGTCTCTCTTCAAGACTGCAATCGCCGCATTGACGTTCTCAATCTTTCCGCAGTCGATAATGAGATGAAGCGCACGGATTTTCTGCCTGAAAGTGCATGGGTCTACTTCAAGTTCAACGACGACAGCGGCTTTCGTTATGCTTTCATCGTCCCGATTTTTGTACGATTCGCCCGTAACTGAGGCGATTCCGATACCGCGGAGTGCTGTCGAAAACGGCAGGCACTTTTTTGCGGCAGGGTCAACACGGCGAAGCGCGTTGAGTTTGTAGACAGCGTATTTTCTGTTGAAATCGCTTTTTTTTGCCGCCGCGTCTATTATCGAGGCGATTTTTGTCTTTTCGCCGTCCTCATCTTTTGCTCTTGCAAAGTTTTTCTCTCGGATTTCCGTCGGGAACATTGCGATTTCTCGCGCAATATCGTCCATCTGGTTTTCTGATGCAAAAAACGCCTGAGCGGACATCATGTGAGTGTTCAATCCTGCAGGAATTGCCCTTGTTGAAAGTGCAAATGCCTTGATTTTGAAAAGCGGAATGTCGTAAACGCTGAAATCTGTGTTTGCAAGATAATCCGTTATGACAAAAGCCATCGGATTTGAAAAGCCAGTGTCCGCTTCGATTTCGATTTCAAACGCACTGATTTTGCCTTCTGAATCGATTGCTGATTTCGTCTTTATGAGAGTCTTTAGCGGATTGTCCACCAAAAACTCCTGCTCCTTTTTGGTGAAAACAATCTTCGTGTTCAAATCCGTAATAACAGAAATCGCTGTGCAGACAGCAGCGCAATAGGCTTCGCACCAGAGCGCATTTGTGCTTTTTTGAATAGGGGAGGGCATTTTGTTGACGATGACTTTTTGGCTTGTAACGCTGTTCACCGCTTCCCTGATTAACTCTGAGTCCTCGCTTGGAGTGCTGATTATTACAGCGTCTCGGGCAATCTGGCAAATTGCGCCTGTTCTCTCACCCGAAGCGCGAAAAGTCGATGTGATGTTCCATGTGTTCTCGATTGTCTTTTGCGCGCTCTCAAATGCGGCTTTTCTTGCACTCTCTTCGCCCTCTTCGCGCTCGCTTATACAGGAAATCCCTCGTTCTTCGTATTTTGGGATTTGGACATCTCCCGTGAAATCGATTTTGACAGAGCAAGCAATCTCCTGACAAGTTTTCTCGTCTTCGCCTGCGACAATCGCAACAGCCTCGCCCTGAAACTCAACATTATCGCTTGCAAGAATCGGAAAATCGATTCCGTTAATCTGTACTTTTTTGTTATCGATGTCCTTTGCTGTAAAAAAGTAATATCCGCTTGGAAGCGGCTTTTCAAGCGAAACGCCCGAAAAGTTTCCTCGCTCATAGCTTCTGGCAAGGGCAAGGTGCAAGAGATTTCCAGGCTCAAAGTCGCTGTAGAGTGTGCGCATTTTTTTCAAAACCTTTATTTGTGATGAGCAGAGCCGATTTGCTTTACTGTTTCAACAACGCGAGCCACTTGCTCAACGCTCATATCAGGATAAAGCGGAATCGTAATCGTTCGCTGATACGCCTTTTCTGCGTTCGGGAAGTCTTCTGCGCAAAGCCCTCGGTTCTTCCAGTATGTGAAGTGGAAATGCGGAATAAAATGCACAGAAATGCCGATACCCGCAGCTTGCATTTCCTTTGCAAAAGCCGTGCGGTCGCAATCGAGCTTATCGAGATTAAGTCTTAAAAGATACATATACCAGCAGTTTCCGTCGTCGTTCGGCGGAAGTTCAATAAAGTCCAAATCCTTGAAAGCATCGTTGTACATATCTGCGATAACAGTTCGATTATCAAGGAATGTTTCTTGTTTCTTGAGCTGCTCGCGACCGATTGCGCTCAAGATGTCGGGTAAATTGAACTTGTAGCCCGCTTCCACAATGTCGTATTCCCAAGACGCGCGAGGACTTGTGTAGCGGTCCCAAGTCGTTCTGTCCATTCCGTGCATTCTCATCGTCGTCATTCGCTTGATAAAATCGGGATTGCGCGCCGTAACCATTCCGCCCTCAGCAGTCGAAAGCGTCTTTGTCGCATAGAACGAAAACACACCGATGTCGCCCAATGTTCCCGCAAAGCCGTCTTTCGTCTTGCTCGGCAAAGAGTGAGCTGCGTCCTCAATAATGCGCACATCGTATTTTTCAGCCAAAGCCTTGAGCGCGCGCATGTCGCACACATTTCCCGCAATATGCACAGGCACAATCGCACGGATTTTATGAGCCGAGTCCTTCTTCAAAATGTCCTCGACTTTGTTCGGGTCAATGCTGTAGTTATCCGCTTCGATGTCCGCAAAATGCACATCTGCTCCAAGATGCTGAGCGCACATTGAAGTCGAAATGAACGTGTACGGCGTTGTGATAACCGCAGTTCCTTCTTTCACGCCCATTGCGTCCATCGCCAAAATCATTCCGCTTGTGTTTGAGTTCACCGCAAGAGAAGTTACATCGTCTTTTCCTCCGCTGACGTAGTGCGAGAACTCCTTTTCAAAAGCAAGCGTTTCTTTTCCCGTCGTGAGCCAGCCGCTTCGCAAAACGCGCAAAACCGCTTCTTCTTCGTGTGAGTCAATCGAAGGAATCTGAAATGGCACTTTCAAAGCGTCGTTGATTGTTCCGTTATTTGTTGTCTGCATTTATTTCGTCCTTATGTGCTTTTATTTCTTCCTGGAACTGCGCCAAAGTCGGCACAGAGCGGCATAGTATTTCGTTCAAAAGAGCCTTGTTGCGATACTTCTCAATATCAATCGTTCCCTCTTCTTGCTCAAAACCCAAGCAAATCGGAGCGAGTTCCTTCAAAAGCTCATCAAGTTTAAACGTCGTCGGCTCAATATTCTTTAGCTCAAGGATTTTCTCCCACTTTGTTGGCTTCGGCTCTTCTTCTTTTAGCCACAAAGGCTCAAAAAGACGCTCGCCCTCTCGAAGACCAACGATTTTTATATCCACATCGCGATAAGGCTCAAAGCCCGCAAATCGAATCACCTGCTTTGCAATGTCGATGATTTTTATCGGCTCGCCCATATCCAAAAGATACGACTTCCCGTTTTCGCCAACGCCGCCCGCTTCCAAGACAAGCGAACACGCCTCTGGAATTGTCATAAAGTATCGCTCCATATCTGGGTGCGTCACAGTGAGAGGCTGTCCTGCCTTGAGTTGCTCCATAAAAATCGGCAAGAGAGAGCCACGGCTTCCGAGGACGTTTCCAAAGCGAACGAACATATACGATTGCCCGTTTTTAGCCTTTTTTGCCGCGTCAAGCAAGAGTTTTTCGCAAAGCATTTTGCTCACACCGTACGTTGAAACAGGAGCAACAGCCTTGTCTGTGCTGATGAGAACGAACTTCTTCACGCCGTTTTCAAGACACGCGTCTAGGAGGTTTTTCGTGCCGAACACGTTGTTCTCGATGACCGCAACAGGATTGTCCTCCATCATCGGAACGTGCTTGTATGCCGCGCAGTGAAAAACAGCGTCGCATCTAGTTTTTGCCATAATGTAGCGCATATACGAGCGGTCTTTGATGTCGCCAATAATCGGCACAACCTGCGCCTTCTCGCCGACGCCCTCAGTCTGCAAAACGTGAAGCTCGCGATAAATATTAACGATTGAGTTCTCGCCGTGCCCAAAAAGATAAAGACGCTCCGCACCGCCAGACAAGAGCTGCCGTGCAAGTTCCGAGCCAATAGAGCCGCCCGCGCCCGTAATCATGACGCGCTTTCCGCGAAGATACTTGAGGCTCTCGCCAAGCGGCAAAATAATCGGAGTACGACCGAGAATATCGAGCATATTCACATCGCGGATTTGCACAAGATGAGCCGTTCCGCTCACCACCTGGCTAATCGCAGGCAAAATGCGAATGTGCAGAATGCCGCTCCTCTTCAAAAGCTCATAAATCTCGCGGATTCGCTCGCCCGGTGCGCTCGGCATGGCGATAATCGCCTCGCTCATTGCGTTTTGAGCCGCAATCGGCGCAATATCATCAATCGGGCCAAGAACTGGAATCCCGTCAATTTTCTTTCCTATCAAATCTTTGTCGTCGTCCAAGAATGCGCTAACCTTGCCGAAAATCTTTTTTCTTGCAATGTCCTGAGCAATCATCTGACCCGCAAAACCTGCACCGACGATGAACAAATTTGTATCGCTTCTGTTTAACATATTGCCAATTATACCTTACAACTTTTTATTCATCAATCACACATATTCAAGAATATTCTCCGCTCGTCTTCGTTGTCGCACGACTCTCGTCTTCGATTTCTCCTCTAACATTAGAGGAATATCTCCTGTAACATTAGAGGAAGCTCTCCTGTAACATTAGAGGAGAAGTGCTGTACACCTGCTCTTCACATTGCACAATGCTCGTGCGGGGCTTTCTCTTTCTGCCGTTTCGCAAAAAAGAGGCGATAAAGAGGGGAGGGGAGCGCCAAAAAAGAATTTGTGCGCAAAAATAAGCGTGTCGCCGATATAGAATGAGTAATACAAAATTTTTAACTAAAAGGAATTATTTATGAAATTTGTTCGCCAGTGCGTCGCTTTTGCATTTGTTTTGATAGCAGGAGCAAGCGCTTTTGCAGCTTCTCTTTCGGTTCAGATTGTGCAGCATGCAAGCGCTCAGACGAGGATTTATGAAACAACGCGTGTAATCGAGGATTCGATTCTCAATTACTTTTTTGACAACGGTTTTGTTGTGTCCAATTCTCCGATTGCGCTTTCTCAAATCGGCACGGACGATGATGAGCAAATCTTTTACAAGAGCTCTGACGAGGCTTTTTATGGCTCGGTGAAATATTTTGTTACGGTTTATGTGGATTATATCGACTTGCTGGCGTCGAAAAACCCCGACGCTGTGCTGCTTTCGAATATCAGCAAGATTTCGTGGAAAACGGTGGACGTAAAGACGAATGCTGAAGTCGATAGCGGAAGCGGAAAGGTCAAAGCGTCGGCAGCAAGCGACGGAGCGTGGCGCGTTTCAAGTTTTGCCTCAGAGGTTGCGGCAAGAATTATGCGCGAAATCAAATAAAAGAGGGATTTTGTTATGAAGAAGATAAAGAAGATTGCATTTTGTGCGCTTGTGTCGGCTTTCGTAAGCACGACAACTCTTTTTGCTGCGGCGCGTCCTTCTGTGGACGGTCATGCGGTTGTAGCCGACGCAGGCTCAATGCCGAAAGGGCTTTTCGCAAAGACTGTCGGCTATCTTCCGGGCGACAGCGTGAGTGTCACAAATCCGTACACGGGAACGACGATTAACGTTCTTGTTTTGGGCTCAATTGACCCTTCCGAAGGCGTTGCGATTCTCTTGTCGCCAGAAGCGGCGGACAGGCTTGGAATAAGGCGCGGCGCTAATGTTCAAGTGAAGATTACTAAGCGAGTAGGGGAAGTTGATGAGGCTGTGAGCGGAAGCGCTGTTATCGCAGACGACACCGATATTGAGCCATCGACAGCAACTCGAAAGGCTGAATTGCCAGAGCCTTCGCTTTCGGGTGAGGACTCTCTTGTCAGCAGTGTTTCTGATGAGCCTGAGGTTGTCTCTCTTGTTGGCGACAGCGATGATGGCGAAGACGCTACAAAAGACGAGGGCAATGAAATCGCCCTCTCTCCGGCTCCTTTGAGCGAAGACGATGGAAAGAATGTTGTTGATAGCGAAAAGAGCGAGCCTGTCAGCGATGCCCTCGCAAAGAGTGTTGCGGAGAATAGCGCTAGTGAGGCTGTAACTGACGAGCTTCCACCATACGAAGCGATTGCCTCTGTGAACAGCGATAAAGAGCCGTCGACAGCGACTTCAAGCGACATCGAAAAGAATGGCGCGAAAAGAGCAAAAGGTGCGCTTAGTGACGATGAGCTGTACCAGAAAGAAAACACTGCTCCAGTCTTTGAGGTTGTCGATTCCAATGCGCCCTCTCTTTCGAGTGGCAAAAAGGCACGTTCTGAGGCTGTTGACGGACGCGCGCCAGAGCTTGAGAGAGCGGGAAGCGCAAAGGCAGAGGCTGTTGACGGTCGTGCGCCAAAGATTGGCGAGGACTCAAAGAATAAGTTGACTGAGGCTGTCAGCGAAACAGTTCCAAGCCTTGAGGGCGTGGATTTGATGAGCGGCGTTGAAAGCGGTGCAATCGTTCTTGTTCCAGCGTCTGATAACCCTCCGACAGAAAGCGACAAGGAAAAGGCTGAGGCGACAAAAAAGGCTGAAGACGAGCGTTTGGCTGTTGCGAAGGCTTATCGCGAGCGAGAAGCGGCAGCGAAGGCAGAAGCGCTGAAAGACGCGAAAGATGCCAAAGCGGAATTGAACAACAACGAAAGCAAGGCCGCGAGCGAGAAGGGCGCTGACGAAAAGAAAGACGCTAAAGCCGATAGCAAAAAAGGCTCAAAGAAGAACACCGAGAACACAAAGACTTCGGGAACTGGCTTTGACAATTACATCGTTGATAATGTGCAAAAGTTGAAGGCTGGCTACTATGTTCAGATTGCCTCCCTTTCTGACACGTCGAACATCAAGGGCATTGTCAGCACATATTCAAACAAATACCCGATTGAGATTGTGCCGTCTGAGGTGAAAAAGAACTCGTATCAGATTATGATTGGGCCTTTGGGCGTTGATGAATATGGAACTGTTCTTGAGCGCTTCAAGTCCCGCGGATACCGCGATTCATTCATAAGAAAGGTGAAGTAGCAAATAAAAAGAACCCGATTCAAAGTGATTCGGGTTCTTTTTTGTCAGCAGTAGTAATTGTATTTTTCGAGCCAGCTGTCATAATCGGCATCTGTTTCGCAATCTTCAAAGGCAAAGATTGCCTTTTCGATGTCTTCGGTGCTATCTGATTGCGACATAATCTCATACATTTGCTGCAAACGTTGATAAACTGCTTCTGCTTTGTCGTTCATGTTGTCCTTCCTTTCAATTGAGCATTTTATCACAAAGCGGCTTTATCTGAAAGCCTATTTGACAAAAAAGTCTGCTCCCCCTGAAAATCCACCTTTGTAAAATGTTTTTGCTGTATATTCAACGTAGAATACTCCGTCTTTCAGCGTAACAAGATTAACCGTGCAGTTCGGGATTTTCACGTCCCAGTATTGCGCAATGCTCCGACCGTCAACGTGGAGCAAAAGTGATTGCAGCGTTCCTCCGTGTGTTGACACAAGGACATTATTGCACTTGTTTTCAAGCGCCTTTATCTCGCTTTCCCAAAAAACAGCAGTGCGTGAAATCGCGCTTTGAAGACTCTCGGCGTCGCTTTCGGGCTGATATTTTTCTGGAGCTTCAAAAAAGTTGGTGATTGCCGAAAGTTCAGCATTCCCCTTGCGCTCGGCGGGCGTTGTTCCTTCGGCTCTCCCGAACGACAACTCGATGATTCTCTCGTCCGTCTTTATCTTGTCTCTTGGAAAGCCCGAAAGAATTTCGGCTGTTTCAACAGCGCGGATAAGCGGACTTGAGTAAACAGTGTCAAATGAAATGCCCATCTCCTTTAAGCCCTCCGCTGTCTTTCTTGCCTGCTCTCGACCGTTTTCGTTCAGCGGAATGTTTGTCCGTCCTTGAAGGCGGAATTGCTTGTTCCAATCAGTTTCTCCGTGTCTAATCACAAAAATATTCATAGCATCTCCTTTTCAATCAAAGAAAATATGTGTTCATTTTCCCTTTGCCCTTGATTTCCATCTCCACCTTTTCAAAAATTGGCGCGTTTGTTCTGCATTGCTCGAGCGTTTTTTCTGTGATGTGGATTTTCATCGGCTCTCCTGTGCTTTCCATTCTGCTTGCCACGTTCACCGTGTCTCCCCAAACGTCATAGATGAACTTCGTTTTTCCGATAACGCCGCCAACCAGATTCCCTGAGTTTATCCCGATTCTCACCTTGAGCGCTCTCGCTGCTGTCTTGTTGTAAGCCTCGATGTCCGAAAGAATGTTCTTTGCAAACTCAATCATACGCTCAGCGCCGTCGTTCTCGCTTTCCGCCGTCAAGCCCGAAGCCGCCATATAAGAGTCCCCGATTGTCTTTATCTTTTCGATTCCCGCCTGCTTTGCCCTCTCGTCAATAATCGAAATCATGTGATTTAGCATATTGACGGTTTCGCGCGCTGTCATCGTGCTGCTCATTTTCGTAAAGCCCACGATGTCAGTGAAAAGCACCGTCGCGTTCGGATATTCCGTCGCTATCGTCTTGTCGGGGTGTTCGGCAAGCTCGTCCGCGATTTCCTTGGGCAAAATGTTCAGGATAAGGTTCTCCGCTTTCTCGTTCGCAATCTTTAGCTCATGCGTCCTCTCCTCAACAGTTTTTTCAAGGTCTGCCTTGTACTTTTCGAGAAGCTGGATTTCAAGACGGTGCGCTCTTGCGACAGACTCGTTCAAGTTCCTTAGCGCAAAGACGTAAAGAATCACCGATGAGCCGACAGTTGAAATGTTCGTAAGCGAAAGCCCGTAGGCGAAAAACTGTATGACAGAGGCTATAATCGGCACTGTGGCAAACAGCACGAGTGGCACGACTGTGTTGAGCTGCAACTTCTTTGCGTGAGAAAGAATAAGAGAAGTCTGAAGCACAAGCGGAATGAGCGTGAAAAAGTAGCTGAGCGGCATAAACGCTGTTCTGTGATAGCGGTTCATCTCGTCGAATGTGTAATAAAAATCGATGAACGGCGAAATAACGACGAGGGCAATCCCTGCGATAATTATCCTTAGCGACACCACGAGCCTTTTTGGTGTTTCCTTTAGCTTTGTCTCTCGCATATACAAATCAAAAAGATAAAGGTTGAAGCCCAAAATGATAATAAGACTCATCAAAAACACAAGAAAATTCGACACCCGAACCGCCCAGTAGCCGACCGTGCTGACGTTTCCGCGATAAAGATAGGCGAAGCGGTCTGCAATCAAAAGCGCCGTCGTTGCCACCTCTATCATCAGAATCGGCATTTTTTTTCTGAACGGAATGCTTTTTGAAATTGCCACAAGAAGCGAAAGAATTGCGCAAACTCCCGTAAGAAAGAGCATTATGTTTAGTTGGTGGTTTCTTATGAACTCCATATCGTCGTGCGTTCCTTATGCGAAATTGTTGATTTCTATTGAGATAGCAAAGAATACACCCTTTTTTGTTTTTGTTCTATATTTACTCCATTTACTCCTTTCAAACTCCTCCCCAAAAGCACCCATTGGAGCAAAGCCTGTTGATTGAGGTTTTTCATATTATAAGGAAGAGTTGTTGCAAAGCCGTAGCATAATAGCTGAAAACAGACTGTTTACAAACTGCAAAAAGGCTATTTACAAATCGACAACAGACTGCTTACAACTTGCAAACTGTCTGTTTACATATGCTCTGAGTGTGCTTTTTGGGTGTGCTAAAGCCTTTATAGAGGCTTTGCTTTTGCACGCTCTCACTGTGCTCTTTCAATGGTGATTTGTCTTGAGTTAGTGATTCCGAAAGTCTGTGTTTTCACGAAAAGGGTATATGTGCTTTAGTTCAACTCTCTTTTCAATTCTTTTAATAACTCTTGGCTCTTCAAAAAAGATTTGTCTAACATTTCTAATAGTTCTGAAGTTGTGTGTGTAACTTCTTCTTCTTTCACAAACGGGTTCTTAATATCAAGATTCCAACCGCCATTTTTAATTTCTTCTACAGGGACTTTCCAAGAGAGTTCGCTTTCTGCTCTGTTGTTCCACCATGCAAGGAGCGAATCAAATTCGCTTTTTTGAATCGGCTTTGTTTTTGAATATGACTTCTGCCCTTCTGGAAGTTTGTGTTCCCAGTACCAGATTTCTTTAGTAGGCTCACCCTTTGTAAAGAACAAGAGATTTGTCGCAACACTAGCATAAGGCTGGAAAACAGAGTTAGGCAAACGCACAATAGTATGCACATTACACTGAGTCAAAAACTCCTCGCGGATTCTCTGTTTTACGCCGTCGCCTGTCAACGAGCCGTCAGGCAGAACAATCGCAGCTCGGCCACCATCGCGCAAATAGCGAATCATCAAAAGCAAGAATAAGTCTGCGCTTTCCGTTGTACGGAAATTAGCAGGATAATTAGTTTCCACTCCATCGGAAACGCTTGCACCAAAAGGTGGATTAGCAAGAATAATGTCAACTTTGTCTTTTGCGCCGATGCTTGTGTATTCGCGGTTAAGGCTGTCCATGTTCATAACATTCGGAACTTCAATATCGTGCAGAATAAGGTTTGTAACACAAAGCATAAACGGAAGCGGCTTTAATTCTTGTCCTCGAATTGTTTCTTCAAGCACCTTCAAATCTTCAACCGAATGAACATCCTGTTTTCTGATATTTTCAATTGCGCTTGTCAAAAAGCCTCCGGTGCCACAAGCCGGGTCCAGAACCTTTTCGCCAAGACGAGGATTAATAATCTCTGTCATAATTTCTGTAACAGCGCGCGGAGTGTAAAACTCTCCGTAGTTACCCGCGCTCTGTAAATCACGCAAGAGTCCTTCGTAAATATCTCCGAACATGTGGCGGTCTTCGCTGGCATTAAAATCAATCTCGTTGAGTTTGTTCACAACCTGACGGATTATCGTGCCGTTTTTCATATAGTTGTTAGTGCCCGCAAAAATATCACGAATCAAAACAGCCCGCTTGTTGCCGGTAGAAACATCCAGATTCTGCAAGCCGGGAAAAAGCTTATTGTCAACAAAATCCTTAAGTGCGTCTCCAGTGATTCCCTCACTGTCTGCCGCCCAGTTTCTCCATTGGAACTCACTCGGAATCACAGAAACATAATCATCGCTGATAAGTTCCATTTCGGCTTCCTTGTCATCAATGATTTTAAGCGTAATCATCCAGCCCAGCTGCTCTATTCTCTGCGCGTCACCAGAAACTCCCTGGTCCTTTCGCATTATGTTCTGCAATGTCTTTATAATTCCACCAATGTTTGGCATTTGTTCTGCTCCTTTTAGTTTCCTTGTACATATTTATCATCACTTAAATATGTTGTAGAAGAAAACGAAGAATATACTCGTTCATCATTCATCATCGTTAGAAAACTCTTAAATTTTGTTTCATATTTAATAATAATCTTCTTATCTTGTATTGATATTTCTTTCTTATAAAAGGTATCTTCTGAAATACGTTTTATCAAATCATCTTTATTCATTTTAAAAATAACAGAGTTTTTAATTGCTAATAATTTTTTTATATACTTAGGATGTTTGCTTATCCAATAAGCTAGATTTTTATCATCGTATTCTATTAGTTGCCTTTTTTTCCATTCTGACATCATGCTATTAGCAATTTTTTTTTCATGATTTTCATAACAAAAATCTTTTTCTAAATATTTTATTTTATCTGTGAGTATATTTTCTTCGAAAAAAATAATATCTACATGAGTTTCAATTCGAACTAACTTTTTATTAAACTTCTTAAAATAATTGTCTTCTTCTGCATAGATAATATTTTTTTTTATATTATACATGCTGATTTCATGAACTTTTGAAAAAACATATAAGCTTTTATTTCTATTAATAAACTTAAATAAATATCCTTTTATCTTGTCTGCTTCTTCTAATTTGAGTTTATTATCAGATTTTAGTTTAGCTATAATAGTTTTGAAAGGAGCGAACTGTTTATCTTCTTTTATTCGATAAATACCCCTCTTATCTTTTACCAAATCTTCTTGTTCTAATAATGCACCATTTAATTCATCCTTGTATTTAATGAAAAAAGAAGAAATATTATTTTCTATCTCTTTCTTGATATCATCCCTGACTTCATTCTCTGAAGATAAATATTTAGTTTCAGGATTGCTTAAATCATGTAATAAAACATAGATTTCTAATTCGGGGTAATTTGGTGTTGTAAAGATATTATCTTTTATGTTTTTTTCTAATTCTTCAATCTTCATTTTTTTATCACTTCCACATAATAAACGTTTTTATATATCCTTTGAAACCTAATATTTTGATCTTCTGTTGGTATTGTGTTCTTTGTAATACCTATACATTTTTCCTTTGTTTCTTTACAAGAAAAATCAAAAACTAAATAGTTGAAGAAATGTGTTAGAACAATATTATCAAAAAAAAGATTTTCTTTAAAAACACAATACACTATTATTATTGATAATAATAAAAATGCTAAGAAGTCTTTAATGTTAGATGGCGTATTACCTAATAATGGAAACAAATAAGTCAAAAAATAATTTAAACTTTGTTTTTCATGTTTTGAAACAGATTCTACACTATAGCCACCATTTTGCTGATTTTTAACTATTTTATTTAGTTTATGTTTTGTGCTGAAGCCAATAAATAAAAAAACAATATAAATAAAATAAATGAATAACAATAAATAATTATTTTGGAAAAACTTAGTGACATTAAAATTATAAGTGTTTGTCCATAAGTTAAAATTATCACTTTCTAGAAAAATAAAATTAAAATGAACAACTAATAAAATAAAAATTAGCGGCATAAATGATTGTATACAAATAGAAAAAGCTAGATTTAGATTTTCTTCTTGTTTACACATTTCAGGTTTCATTGTGCTCTTACCTCCTAAAGAACTTTTTGTATTATTTCTTTTGAATCTTTCTTAATAACTTATCAAAATCAGAATCTATCTTTTGAGTCTTATTGAAAACTTCATATTCACTAAAGGCTTTTTCATCAGCTTTGTTTCTTGAAATCCTTCCGTTTCCTTCAAGAATATCGTACTTTCGGAATTCAAGAAATTCATTTACGCTTGCCGCAAACTGTTCCATATTAAAAGGAATCTCGCGTTCAATCAAATCCTCAATATAATCAAAATAACCGCTCACAGCTCTTTCCAGCTGACGGATTTGCTTTTCAGAAAGATAGTTTTTTGCAATATTCACATCAGATTTCAAGATGCGGCCATCAGGAGAATTCTTCCATGTAGTTAAACCCATGTGCTCTTTTTTATGATCGGCCTTGTCATAAACAATTTCTGCCGCAGTCTGGCCTGTAATAGCAAAATGAAACTTATTTTGAACAGTGGCATAAAACTGTTTTGTAATTTCAGAGTTTTTATCATAATCAATGGAACATTCCGCAAAAATATCAGTAATCTGCTGCCAGATTCTGCGTTCACTTGCACGAATTGAGCGGACTCTTTCCAAAAGTTCATGGAAATAATCCTTTCCAAAAACATTTTCGCCCTGCTTTAGCCGTTCATCATCCAGCACAAAGCCCTTTTTGATGTATTCCTTTAATACATTTGTAGCCCAAATGCGGAACTTTGTAGCTTTTGCAGAATTCACTCTATAACCTACAGAGATAATGGCATCGAGATTATAAAAGGTCACATTTCTTTTTACGGATCTTGTTCCTTCTTTTTGAACTGTTTCCAAAATGGAAATAGTTGAAGCTTCCTCCAATTCCCCACATTCATATATATTTTTAAGATGTTTTGAAACCGCAGGAACATTAACATCAAACAGTTCTGCCATAGAATTTTGTGTAAGCCAGATAGACTCGTCCTTTAGTAGTGCATTAACTTTTACATCTTCTTCATCTGCTTTATAGAGAATGTACAATATTTGTTTTACAAGTTCGTTTGGCATTTGCTTCGCTCCTTTTTTATTATAGTAGGAGGGAAAAGCCTTCCCCTCGCTCCCAAGCAAGTCGCCCCACGAATCGTCCCTGCAAGCAGTGCCGATTCTCTCCGCTTTGTTGCTTGTCCGCTTCTGCGGGGACACCCCGCAACGCCCCGATCGTTCATCTTTTTTTTACTATTGCTTCTCAATATATTAATTCAAGGAAGCAATTTCATAATCTCTAAATCCAAGTGGAATCCTTGGTATACATGTCCAAGAATTAGAATATCCATATCTCTCCTTAACAGGATTATCTTTTATTAATTGCTTAAATTCATCTATTGTATTTACTCCAAATAAAGGAAGAATTTTCTGGCAATACTTTTTTGATGATAATTTAATCCACATATCGTCAGTTTCTTTTGAATATACATATGAAAGTGCAAACCAGCCCCAACCATCAATGGAAGAACTCTTTAAAGCAAATGAAAGTTGGGATAAAAGAATATCTGTTTGTGCAAATCTTTCTGTTGTAAGGATAGGTTCTTTTATTTGATGAGAAACTATATCCGCTGTTTTAGAAAATAATCTGTCTTTCCTTTCATAATAACTATCAAATATTCTGCTATGAGAACGGAATCTTAGAAATGTTTCTGGAGTTTGACGCTTTAATGTTGTTACACCATCAATTAAAAAATAAGTCGTACTTAAAATATCATGTATTTCCTTAAATTTCTCATAATGAAAGAGATAAGCTATGCTTGAGACAAAAATATTCCAAATAAAGATTTGATACAATTCAAGAATAGCTTCATCATTTGAATCATAAGAATTACCACTTATTTTAAGAAGAAGTAAAGAATTATACAAATTTTCCATAAAAGGACAGAAAAAATCTATAATATTTTTTTCTGATAAAATCAGCTCCTTAAAAAAATCTAAATAAGTATCTCTTAAGGGTTTCATTTCATTTATAGCTGATTCAGTCTCACAACAAAATTTCTCTATGTCTATACCAGGATTAGTGTTTACCCTAAATTCTTTTACCTTAGAGATAAATGATTGTGTAAATTCACTAACTGCAATATTTTTTCTCGTCTCATTAGAAGAAGAATGAAGTGTATCAACAAATCGTGTTATTTCTGAAATATTAATGGCATTTTTTTTTAGCCACTCAGGCTTATTCCCCAATGCAGGTTTTGGAATTAGAGGTTCATTATAAATATGTCGTAATAACTTTTCATATTCATCTTCATATTTTTCTTCATTTGAAAAATCAAAATATATTCGTGATTTTATATAGATTGGAACTGTTGCATCTCCATTTTCATCTTTATCTAATACTAAAGGTAAAAATCTCGTTTGTGATGATTTTCCATACAATTCTGATGAAATGATAACCGTTTCATCACCAACACCACCGGTTCTATCGTTTGCTTTCTTAGCATATGTTTCATCACATAAGATTAAAACAAAATCTATTGATTTATCAGCAACCATAGATTCCATAAATTTATACTTATCATTTCCTTCTTTTAAGTCCCAAAAATCAACTTTTGTCTCAACTCCATCATTAATTAAACGAGTAGCAAGTTTTACAGTCCATTCTTGAACTGCCCATGAATATGAAATAAAAATTTTCGGTCTGTTGTCAGGTGTCATTTCCTATTTTCCCTCCAGTTTTTCTTTTATTATACCAAAGATAAGTTTATCAGACAGTAATTTGCGGTCTTGGATTGGATTTTCAAGGTTTGCATTCTGCTATTTTCCTTCAAACGTATCTTTCAAGATATTAAACATAAGTGCTTCGCCTAATCTTTTTTGATGCTCAATTTCTTTCATCAATTCGTTATATAAATCTAACTTTTTACAAAGTTCTCTCTGGCGTTCTATTGGTGGCAGGGGAAATTCTACGGCCAGGATATCTTTCATTGAAAGAGAAACATTTGCAGCACCTTTCATCAGAGGAACAAGAATTATGTCTTTGTAAAATTGAAGATACTGATGGAGATAGCGCGCATCCAGTTCCTGCGGATTGTTTGGAATTACGGCGCACAGAATTGTTCCGAGCGCAAACTTTCCGCTTTGATAATGGACATTTTTGAGAGACTTTTTGCCGTGCCCGCTGGAACTTACAAGCGGAATGCATACGGCTTCGCAATCGAACTGATATGTTGAACAAGTTTTTCTTTCTTCGGCTGTAACTACAAGCGGATATTCTCCCGGCTCTGCGCTTGCGATTCCGGTTGTGCCTTTTACGATTTTGCAGATGTCACCAATTTTAACTTTTTTCCATTCGCTCATTATGTTATTCCTCTTCGTCCAAGAATTCAGCTAGTGTTTTTGGAATGACTCCTTGCCTTATTTTTGGAGAGCAGAACTCTTTATATAAAGCTTTGAGTGCTTTTCGTTTTTCTTTGTTGCCGCTAGCTTTATAGGCTATTCCAAGGATTGTTTCAAAGCCTATGACTATGATGTCTTTTAAATCTTCTATTTCGTTGCACACATCACAAGCATCTGTATCTCTTGAAGAAAATAAAGGTATATTGTAATAACAGGCATAAGCCAATGAGCGTACTTCACCTTGATTCTTTGTTTTTGAAAATGGCGCGTACATTAATGGATCGTCATGGATTTCATTAAAAATGCGCATGAATTCCGGATCTTTATCGAACAAATCTTTGTCTGAAACAATTTCGATATTTTTACCAACATGTTCGTCTATTATTTTTCTTGTATCCGAATCAAGTTCTTTATAAACAATTTCATGAAGTTTTATGTTTTCAAAATAAGAAAGTACGTCATTCATCCAATTCTGTTTCATTTTTTCGAGAGAATAATCTGGATTCGTCTGTCGTTTTTCTATTCCGACCATAAAAATACAAGTATCAATTATGATAGGAGAGTCTTTCTTTATTTCAGAATATTTATTCATCGTTTATCAGACCTTCTTTTATTTTAGATTCTGACAAACCGAATTTCTTTATGATTTCATCAACAGTTGCGTTGTCCAATCTGCCTTTGTTGTATAAAAGAGGAACTAAATCATAGAGCTGTTCGTTGATATAAATATTTTTATTTGAGTACAATTCCTTTACACGAACATTTTCTTCTGCAAATTCGAGAAGAATCTTTTTTACTTCATCATAATGCTTGAGTAAATAATCTGTATTTGAAATGTCCTCTTCTTTTAATCTATATAAAACTGCTTTCAAAGGAATGCAATATTTCGCTACTAATACAAAACAGAATGCAATTTGTTTATAAAGAGGAGTTGTAGGAAATTTTCCTTCTGCAAATTGTAAAAATGATTTCAACTCATTTCGCAAAGCTTCTTCTGGTAAAAGAAATTCTGCTGCAAATCGATTAGCCTTTATTTCTTCTCTATCATTTTTACTGAATGAACATACAAAAGAATCCAGAGAACTTTCAATAAAGCTGTAAGAATAATGATATAATTCGTGCGCAGCTGCAAATACTTGATTTATAAGAGGTTTGTTAGAATTTATAACGATATATTTTTTTAATGATTTAGATGAGTATTTTATAATCATTGCATCTAAATCTGATTTTTTAAATTCCTGAAGTTGAAAAACAATATCTCCTTTTTGTTCAAGAAATGAAAAAATATTTGTGCCTATCGGTGTATTTAATCCGTATATGGCTCTAGAATCCCTTGCCCTGTTTTTAAGGAGTTCAATTTCATCTTTTACAAGAAGTTTTTCATCAAAGGTATAATTGCTTTGAGACAAATTATTAATTATAGAATCGATGTCGTTTTTGGAACTCATTTATTCACCCTATCATAAAGCGCAAACAGATATTCGCGCATACCGATTTTTTCAAGAACAGATTCCAGAGCTTTTTTATCAGTCGGCTGAATCTTTCCAATCAAGTAAGCTGACGGCATTTCATTTGTTGCTTCCCAGTATTCTTCTGAGCGGCGGCCAGTAATTCTACAATAATTTGCAAAAACATCTTTCGAGGGGGCTCTTTTACCTTGTTCAAAAAGTGAGACTAAAGTGTGATTATCTAATTCCAATTTACTAGCAAACTCTTTCTGAGTCAGATTATTTGCCTTACGGAATTCTTTGACATCAGTTGAAAATTTCTGTAAATTAAAATTCATAGTTTATCCTTCCTTATAGATATTATATCCTATAAATCATCAAAATGTTGCAAATTGTAACAAAAATTATTATAAACTTCAAGAATTACGCCGCTCTGTAAATCTCGTTTTCCAGTTCCCTGATTGCTTGAAGATACTGCGCCTTTCCGCCGAACAATTTGACAATTTCTGCTGGCGTTCCCATTTCTTTGAGCGGGTCAACGGTGAGTATTTTCATGCTTTCAATGTTAGCAATACCGCTTTCTGCATATTTATCAAGAAGAGCTTCAAGAACAGAGCGGGCTTTCTCTCCGTATTTCGTCCAATAATTCCGCTTGCGCACATTTTCTGCTCTTTCTCGTCTTGTGAGTGCTGGCGCGTCCCATGCAATATGACAGATGAGGTCAAAAATGTCCAAGTCTGATTTTATCTCTTCTTTTAGTTCTGAAAAACTCAATCCTTGATTTTCGAGTTCTTCTATAATTGCTTGCTTCTTTTCTGCATCGTTCCAGACCTGCAAGAAGTTGTCCAATGAACGATACGATGTACGAAGCCCGTTTTTTGTATATTCCTTTAGACTTGTTGTAATCAGTTTCCCATCAGAGTCAAGAAATTGCTTTCGCTCACTGAGAATACTGACATCAACACCTGCAATATAGATTTTTTTCCGTTTAGGTGATTCGCTTTTTTCTCCCTCTCCTATATTCAGAGCACCAGAGTTCTCGTCAATCTTGTATTCTGGAAAAACGACTTCCTCTCCTGTTACACCGTCAATCTGAATATCACTTTCTCCACCGTCAATTATTTCCTCTGAAATAAAATCATCTTGTGAAGTCTCCTTGATTTTCGCAGGAACGCCGTCAAAGTCTTTGTCTGCAAATCTATCCGTTACATTGCGAAAATCGATAATCGTAAAATACAGTTTCCCAAAATCTTCCTGAACACGTGTTCCGCGTCCGATAATCTGCTTGAATTCAATAGGGCTGTTGATAATCGAATCAAGAACAATCACCTTGCAAGTCTTCGCATCAGTTCCAGTCGTCATAAGTTTTGATGTAGTCGCAATAACAGGATAAGACTCTTCTGGATTTATAAAATCCTCAAGATACCCCTTTGCAATCGGGTCGTCTCCTGTAATGCGGACAATATATTTGTCAGTTCTTGCAGTGATTTCTTTCGGTGCATATTTTAACAACGCCTGTCTCATTCGCTCCGCATGCTCAATATCAACACAGAAAACAATTGTCTTTGCCATGCAGTCAGAATTAGTTATATATTCCATAACCTTTTTTGCAACCAAGTCTGTTCTTTCGTCGATTACAAGTGTGCGGTCAAAATCTTTTGTATTGTAAAGGCGGTCTTCAACAATTTTCCCGTCAATATCAGTCTTGCCATACTCAGGACGATAACCTTCAAGGTCAACATTCATTCCGACTCGGAGAACTTTGTAAGGCGCTAAGAATCCGTCATCAATCCCCTGCTTGAGAGAGTAGGTATAAATCGGCTCTCCGAAGTATTCGATATTCGAAAGAGTTTTTGTCTCTTTTGGAGTTGCTGTCATACCGATTTGAGTCGCACTTGAAAAATAAGAAAGAATCTTGTGCCAAGCCTTGTCTTCGTCAATAGAACCACGATGACATTCATCTACAATGATTAAGTCAAAGAAATCTGGGCTGAACTGTTTGTAAGCATCAGTCTCATCATCATAATTTGTAAGCCCCTGATAAAGTGCCAGATAGATTTCATAAGATTTGTCGATTTTCTTGTTTTTTATAATCGTGAGTTTGTCTCGAAAATGCTTGAAGTCTCCCTTTTTTGTCTGAATGATAAGATTGTTCCTGTCTGCAAGATATAAGATTCTCTTTTTGCAGCCTGATTTCCAAAGACGGTAGATAATCTGGAATGCGGTGTATGTTTTGCCCGTTCCCGTTGCCATCACAAGAAGAAGTCGATTCTGTCCGCGGGCTATCGCTTCCACAGTTCTGTTGATTGCGATTCTCTGGTAGTATCGAGGCGCGTAACAATCTCGTCCTGCAAAATAAGAGCAAAGTGATGTTTTCTCTGCTTCTTTTGTTTCAAGCCCATTGTATTTTTTATAACATTCAAAAAGTTCTGATGGGGTAGGAAAATGCTCCAAATCAACTTCTTTTGTAATCGATGTTTGTTGAGTGGAGTCGGAGAAGCCACAGTTCTTTCGGTATTGAATCACAAATCCGTCCCCGTTGCTCGAAATTGCAACAGGAATATCAAGCGTTCCCGCATATTCCAGTGCTTGCTGCATTCCAGCGCCTGCGGTATGAGTGTTGTCTTTTGCTTCCACAACAGCAACAGGAATATTCGGTTTGTAATAGATAATGATATCGGCTCTCTTCCTTGCACCTCGTTTTGTCTGCCGTCCTTTTACAAAAATACGCCCGTCTGTAAAAGACACTTCTTCACGAATCTGAGTCTGTTTGTTCCAACCAGCGTTCTCTATTGCGGGGAGAATATATTTAGTGATGATGTCGCGTTCAGATAAATCTTTCTTCATAGCCTTGCTTTTATTATATCATGTTTTTATGATTTTATTTTCCCCGCTTCACAAAAACACTTGCCTACGAGAAAGCAAAAAAAATTGTATACGTTTCTTTCAATAGAAAAAGCGGGTCATATACAATATGTATACGAGCAGAAAACGCGTCAGGCGAGTCGTATACAAATTGTATATTTTCTATCAATAGAATTTTCTAGCCGTATACAATGTGTATATTCAAAGAAAACACCCAAAGTCGGGTCGTATACAATATGTATATTGCTTGCCCGAAGCGTTTTTGAGCCGTATACAATGTGTACACGGGCAGAAAATTCTACAAATCAGAACATATACACTTTTTCGCTCCTCCAAGTCTGCTCGAATACACTTGACTACCCCTTGCTATTTGCCTCGTCGCAAAAAAAACGACAGGGAGAAAACTTCCCCCTGCCGAAAAGGAAATGAAGAGATATAGGTTTTGAAAGAAATTACTTCAGTTTCTTGTAGCCGTAAACAGCGCTTTCGCCGAGTTCTTCTTCAATGCGGATAAGCTGGTTGTACTTTGCCATGCGGTCAGTACGGCTCATTGAGCCCGTCTTAATCTGACCGCTGTTTGTTGCGACCGCGATGTCCGCGATTGTGGTATCCTCGGTCTCGCCTGAGCGGTGGCTCGTTACCGTTGTGTAGCCGTGTCGGTGCGCCATCTCGATAGCCTCAAGCGTCTCGGTGAGAGAGCCAATCTGATTGACCTTGATGAGAATCGCGTTTCCCGCTCCCATTTTGATGCCTTTTTCGAGGAACTTCACGTTTGTTACGAAAAGGTCATCGCCGACGAGCTGACAGCGCTCTCCGATGCGCTCTGTGAGTTTCTTCCAGCCTTCCCAGTCGTTCTCGTCGAGTCCGTCTTCTATTGAGTCAATCGGATACTTCGTGATGAGCTCCTCAAGGTAGGCAATCTGCTCATCGTCGCTCAAACACTTTCCGTTCGGGTCTTTCGGCGTGCCGTTTGAAAGCTCTTTGTAGTTGTAGAAGAACTTGCCGTCCTTTTCAACGCTGAACTCGCTTGCAGCGCAGTCCATCGCGATTTTCACGTCCTCGCCCGGCTTGTAGCCCGCGTCGTTGATTGCCTGAACGATAGAATCGAGCGCGTCGTTAATGCCGTCGAACTTCGGGGCAAAACCGCCCTCATCACCGACAGCCGTAGAAAGTCCGCGCTTTTTCAGGAGCTTTGCAAGTGCGTGGAACACTTCTGCTCCCATACGAATTGCTTCCTTTTCTGTTTTTGCGCCAACAGGACGAATCATGAACTCCTGAAAGGCGATAGGTGCGTCAGAGTGCGCTCCTCCGTTGATGATGTTCATCATCGGGACAGGCAGGACGTGAGCGTTTGCGCCTCCGATGTAGCGATAAAGCGGAATGTTGAGCGCCTTTGCAGCAGCCTGCGCCGTCGCGAGCGAAACGCCAAGAATAGCGTTTGCGCCGAGTTTGCTCTTTGTTGCTGTTCCGTCGAGCGCGAGCATTTTCATGTCGATTGCGCGCTGCTCAAAAACGTTGTCGCCCTTGAGCGCTGGTGCGATGATTTTGTTAACGTTGTCCACGGCTTTTAGAACGCCTTTTCCGCCATAGCGCGCCTTGTCGCCGTCGCGGAGCTCAAGCGCCTCGTTCTCGCCGGTGCTTGCACCAGACGGAACTGCCGCACGGCCAAGAACGCCGTTTTCAAGAATCACGTCAACTTCGACAGTCGGATTTCCGCGTGAATCAATGATTTCGCGCCCGATAACATCGCTGATTTTAACAGAGTTTAACATCGATTTTCCTCCAAAATCATTTTGAGAGATGGTTAGTGACTAAATTAGTTAGTTAATGCTAACTGTATAGCAAAAATTATTATGTGTCAACTTCAACTTGCTTTTGTGGTTAAAAATTTGTAATTCACAGTTGTTAATTATTATCAAAAAGTCTATAATGGGCATTACACAACTTTACTCTTTTTTATGAAGGAGACATTTATGGTTTATACTGCTGAAGTGGAACACATGTGCCCACTCGCAAAGGGTGCGTATCACGGACCGGCTCCAATTCCTGAAGAAGGAAAATGGGTGCAGGCAAAGAAGATTGAAGACATCTCTGGCTTCACACACGGTATCGGTTGGTGTGCGCCACAGCAGGGAGCATGTAAGCTCTCTCTCAACGTTAAGGACGGTATCATCGAAGAGGCTCTTGTTGAGACAATCGGCTGCTCTGGTATGACACACTCTGCTGCTATGGCATCAGAAATCCTTATCGGAAAGACTTTGCTCGAAGCATTGAACACAGACCTTGTTTGCGATGCTATCAACACAGCTATGCGTGAGCTTTTCATGCAGATTGTTTACGGTCGCACACAGAGCGCATACTCAGAAGGCGGCTTGAAGGTCGGTGCTTCTCTCGAAGACCTCGGAAAGAACCTTCGCTCACAGGTTGGAACTATGTTCGCAACACGCAAGACAGGTCCTCGCTACCTCGAAATGACAGAGGGATATGTTGAGACTTGTGCTGTTGACAAGGACAACCAGATTATCGGTTACAACTGTATCAACTTCGGTAAGCTCATGGACGCTCTCAAAGCTGGCGTTGACCCGAAAGAAGCTATCGAGAAGGCACGCACACACTACGGTCGTGTAACTGCTGATCAGGGTATGGTGAAACTCATCGACCCACGCAAAGAGTAGGAACGGAGGTATAAGTAAATGGCATTATTTGAAGATTACGAAGGCCGTATCCCACAGGTAAACAAGGCACTTAAAGAATATGGTTTCGCTGAGGGCGAAGCTGGTTTGAACGAAGCTCG
>CACYWZ010000014.1 GCA_902778325.1 uncultured Spirochaetaceae bacterium | reverse complement strand
GCAGTTTCGCAGTTTTTCCAAGAGGATGCTTGAAAGTCGGCATTTCGCAAAAAAAACTGAGCGAGGAGCACCCTGCGATTTCCCCGTCACAAAGAGCGAAAACCGTCATCGTGTCGCCCGTAAGGAAATACTCGCGAGTGCTTTTCACAAAATCCTCGTCAAACTCAAAATCTGTCTCCAAATCATTTGTGGCACGAAGCATCTCGAAGCGAAGAGTCATCAAATCATCGATTTCTTCTTTCTTCGCAATTCTCACATCAAACATTATCTTTGCTCCTTATCTTCTCAAAAACTCTTTGATGAAAAAATCTTTGACCCCACACTCAATATTATATAGTAATCGCAAGAAAAATCAGCAATGCAATTTTTTTTTGCGAAAAAGGCCGTTGCACTACTGCAAAACGCAAAAATTTTGAATCTGGCACCGTTGAACTCCTGCAACGGCTAAAAACATTTTGTTTAAGGCCGTTGAACTGCTGCAAAACACAAAAATTTTAAATTTGGCGTCGTTGAACTACTGCAACAGCTAAAAAAATTTTGTTTGACGCCGTTGAACTGCTGCAAAACGCAAAAATTTTAAATTTGGCACCGTTGAACTCCTGCAACGGCTAAAAAAATTTTGTTTAAGGCCGTTGAACTGCTGCAACGCAAAAGGAGATGAGCGTCATTTCGACAGCAAGTTTCCCCACTCAACGCCGCTTCCGCTAGAAACATCGCTTGTCAAAACACAGCCGACGACGGTCGAAAGATATTCAGGAGAAAGCCCGGGCGTCAGAACTTTTTCAGTCCGCAAAACTGCGATGTCGCTCTCTTTTATGATTTCGCCTTTTTTCATATCGTGCAAAAAATGGAGCGAGCGGTTCGTTCTGCCGTAATTTGCGCTCTCGCTTTTCGCAAGTCGCTTCACGCCAGAGCCAAGAACACTTCGGACTTTCTCCTCGCCATACAAATCTTGCATCTGCTTTATCGCGATTCTCGCGCCTTCTTCCTCGCCATAGCGCTTCAAAATGGCTTTTGTCTGATTGACGCTGTAAACCATATTCGAAAACTCATCGATTTCAAGCGCTACAGGGTCGTCAAGACCGTCTGTTTTCTTGCTCAAGGTGATGTGCTTTTCGATGCAAGTCCCGCCCATCACGGTCGACAGCACTGGAACAAGAACAGGGTCAAGGCTGTGGTCGCTGATGCCAGTGTTTATGCCAAAAATATCTTTGAGCGTCTTCACGAGGCGGACATTGTATTCGCTTTCAGGAGCCGGATAACTTGTGATGCAATGAAGAAGAGTGAATTGCTTCGCACTTTCGCTCTCAGAATCAAAATCGAGAACATCGAGCGCTTTTTCGATGTCGCCAAGTTTTGAGACTCCCGAAGAAATCACGACTGGGGTCTCAAGTCCATTGTCGATTGCGCTTTTGAGAGCCTCAAGCATTGGAAAATGATTTAATTCAGGAGAAGCAATTTTTATAATATCGGGCTTTATTTCAATGAGTTCCTTAAGGCTTCTCACACCAAACGGGGAGCAAGCAAACAGCATATTTTTTGAATGAGCGTAATCGCGGGCGGATGCAAAAAAATCCGCGCTCATTTCCAGCTGCCTGAATCTGTCGTAAAGCGGAATCTTGCCGCCGGGAAGCAAAACAAAGCCTGTGTTCTGATGCAATATTTCATCAGCGTAAACCCACTGAAACTTGACAGCGTCCGCACCTGCTTTTGCAGCGCCGTCAATCAACTCTTTCGCTTTTTCAAGCGACGAACCATGAGCCGTTCCAATCTCTGCTATAATCATAATGCAAAAAGTATATTAGCAAAGCATAAGCCTTGTCAAACGATGTCTTTGACATTACAATGTTAAACAATAATAAAGCGAAGGTTTTTGTGGCTTATACGATTGTAGTGCCTGAAGCAGATGTATTAAAGAGCATTTGCGGCACAAATGACAGCAACTTGAAACTCATTGAAGAGCATTTGGGCGTCAGTGTTTTTTGCACAGGCAATGAGATTTCTATTGAAAATGATGACAAGGAAATCACTGATAAGTTCCGTTTTATAATCGACCGTCTTTCAGACGAAATTGCAGACGGCAACGACGGCGATATTATCCATTCTATTTTGAACTTGAAAGGCACTTCTCTTTCAGCCGTTTCGATAAATATTCCTGGCAGTCTGAAGAAAATTCTTCCCAAAACAGCAAATCAAGCAGCGTTAATGAGCGCTCTTCGTTCTTATGATATCGTTTTTGCAGAAGGTCCTGCTGGAAGCGGAAAAACGTATCTTGCGATGGCAGAGGCGCTTTGGGAAGTTTTGACGCACAAAAAAAACGGCATTGTTTTGACTCGCCCTGTTGTCGAGGCTGGTGAAAATTTGGGCTTTCTTCCAGGCGATTTGGAGGACAAGATAAATCCTTATCTGCGTCCTCTTTATGATGCGATGAATACGCTTTTGCCTCGCGAGACTGTAAAGCGATTGTCGGAATCTGGCGTTATCGAGATTGCGCCTCTTGCGTATATGCGAGGCCGAACAATAAACAACAGCGTCATAATTTTGGACGAGGCGCAAAACACAACGCGGGAACAGATGAAAATGTTTCTCACTCGCATGGGCGAAGATTCAAAAGTGTTCGTCACCGGTGATGTCACGCAAGTAGATTTGCCGTCAAGAGTTCCATCAGGATTGATTCAGGCTATGGAGTTACTCTCAAAAATATCCGAAATAAAGATAATGAGACTCACAAGTGATGACGTGGTGAGAAATCCTTTGGTGAAGAAAATAGTACAGGCGTATGAGTATGCAGGACAGTAAAAAGAGTATTTTTCAAAATCTTTTGGAAGTTAGCGAAAGATTTGTGAAAGAGCATAAAGTGCTTTTGATTGCATTTATTGTTTTTTTCGCAGCAGTTTCAGCACTAAACTTTGCAGACACTTCAACTTCTGAAACAGTCGAATCATTTAGGCTTGAAGATTTTGAAGAGGGCGCTATTGCAGACCGCAATATATTTGCAAGAACAACACTTGAGCCAGATATTGCAAATCCTGTTAGCATTCAGGAAGGAGAGCGGATAATCCACAAAGGATTTAAGATTACCGCCGAGGAATACAGCAAGCTCAAAAAACTTGCAGAAGCACCTTCTTATGTTGATTACAGAGCGTTTGCAGACAGAGAGCTTTTGCTGTTGCTCATATTTGTGTTCTACTTCTTTTTGTTTACCCCTGTTCTTTTAAAACGCGATGTTGAAATGTCTGAACTCGTTTTGCAAGGAGTTTTCCTTGTCTTTATTTATGCTTGCACAGTTTTTGGCGGCAAACTTCACTTTTTCACATCAATTTACACAATTCCGATTCTGATTCCATCATCTTTCTGTGTGTTTCTGATTGCTATTTTATATGGACAGACTTCCGCAGTTTATTTTTCAATTGTTTCAGCAATGATTGTTTATGCAGCTGCAGGGTTTCAAATTGTTCCTTGTTTGTTTACGCTCTCTTCAGGAATTGCCTCATCAAGAATTGTGCGAAAAATCGAGAAAAGAACCGATATGGTTTTCTCTTCGTTGATTTTGAGTTTTCTCAATATGGTCTTTATGTCCGTGCTGAAAATCATTTACAATGACAATTTCTCTGATGCTTTTTTTGTACTTATCGGTGTTGCTCTGAACGGCTTCATTTCAGGCATCCTCGCTCTTGGCTTCATCACGCCTCTTGAATCGCTTTTGAATACAGCAAGCGTTTTCCGCTTGATGGATTTGAGCGATACAAATACCCCGCTCTTGAAAAATCTTTGCGTCACAGCAAGCGGCACGTACCAGCACAGCATTATGGTCGCGCAACTTGCGGAAAATGCTTGCCGCCAAGTCGGCGCAAATGCACTTCTTGCGCGTGTTGCCGCCTATTATCACGATATTGGCAAGATGGATCACAGCGATTATTTTACTGAAAACCAGCAAGACGGAAACCCTCACGATGATTTAAATCCTTCGCTTTCGCTTACGATAATCAGAACGCATGTGAAATTGAGCGTAGAAAAAGCAACAGAGCAACATTTGCCAGCGGCTGTTATAAAAATCATTTCAGAGCATCACGGAAACTCTGTTGTGAGATGGTTTTATGAAAAAGCAAAGAAAGAAGACCCAAATGTCCGCGAAGAAGATTATTCATATTACGGAAATCTTCCTTCAACAAAAGAAAGCGGTATCGTTATGCTCGCAGATACTGTAGAAGCGGCTTGCAAATCGCTTGACAAACCTTCTGTTTCGCGCTTGGACAGTTTTATACAGAGTTTAATTGACAAAAAAGTAAATGCTGAAAGACAACTAGACAACTGTCCGCTAACATTCAAAGATTTGAAAAAGATAAAAGATTCTTTTGTCCAAATTCTTGCGGGATACTATCATTCAAGAATTAAATATCCAGGACAAAAAGACGGAGAAGACACAAGCGCTCCAATTTCACAACCAGCGCAGAATGTTTCAGGCGCTCAAAATAACGAAGACGAGGGAAAAAATGGCTAATAGATTTTTTATTTCAATGGAAGAAGGACTTCAAGAACCTGAATGGATATCACGCGTTGAGCCGTATATGAATCTTGTCATCAACGAAATAGGATATGATGATGAAGAAGTAAGTATTATGTTTTGCTCAGACCCTTTTATCCAATCGCTCAACAAACAATATCGAGAAATTGATAATCCAACAGATGTGCTTTCGTTTGAAAACGGAGAAGAATACACAGACGAAGACGGAGAGAAGTGGTTTTCTGCAGGCGATATTATCATAAGCCTTGATACTCTTCCAAAAAATGCAGAATATTTTGGTGTTAGCGAAAACGATGAATTAAAACGTCTTTTGCTTCACGGGCTTTTGCACCTTAACGGCTATGACCACGGAGACGAACACGTTGAAAGTGGAATTGAACCAAAAGACGAAATGCTTGCTTTACAAGAAAAGACTTTGAAGAAATTTGCCGAATATAAAATAATATAAGTATGTCTTTACATTGTTTTTCAAGTAATGACATATTTTTTATAAATTGAGGAAGATAAATGGGGTTATTTAATTTCGGGAAGAGCAAAGAAGATGACACAAAATCAGTGTCCGATGATTCTTCGGCTTCTTCTGACAGTTCTAATCTTGAAGCTGCACTAAACAAAGACAAGAAAGATATGATACGCGGTATCGAAGACCTTTCTCAAACAACAGTGAAAGAGGTTATGATTCCGAGAATTGACGTTGATTTTCTTTCGATTGATACATCACAGGACGAATTGCTGGTAAAAATCGCGGAAAGTGGACACAGCCGTTTTCCTGTTTACAGCGAGTCAGTTGATAACGTTGTCGGTGTTCTTTATGTAAAAGATTTGATAAATGCGTTTTCAAAACACGAAAGTGTTGATTTTAACAAAATAATCAGAAAAGCGTATTTTATTCCCGAAACAAAACGCATTGATAGCCTTTTGCGTGAGTTCAAGCGCAATCATCTTCATATTGCTATTGCAATCGATGAATATGGAGGTGTAAGCGGAATCGTCTGTATGGAAGACATCATCGAGGAAATTGTTGGTGATATTCAAGACGAGTTCGACAACGAAAAGCCAACCATAGAAGATGCAGGCGAAAATATGTGGCTTTGTGAGGCTCGTATTGACCTCGATGATTTTAACGAAACGCTAAATGCAAACCTTCCAGTTGAGGAGTTTGACACACTTGGAGGTTTCGTGTTCGATTTGTTTGGAAAAATACCTGTAAGATTCGAAAAAGTTTCTTGGAAAGACTTTGATTTTATCGTGCAAGATATGGAAGGACACCGCATAAACGTAATAAAGGTTATCCGACATAATTCTGCCGATAATAATGACGGGGGAAAATAATGGGTTTATATAAAAAGAGTGCTTGGTGCTTTCTCGCTTTTGCCCTTGCCATTGGAACACCTGCTTTTTCAGCAGCAAAAAGCGCACAAGATTATTACAACGACGGTTATTCTGCACAATGCAATGAAAATTGGTACAGAGCCGTTGAAGCCTATCAAGAGGCATTGCAAAAAAACAGTGCATACGGAGATGCTTGGTTTAATCTTTCTTTCTGCACATATCAATTAGGCGAATATGATTTAGCGCTTTCTTATCTTGAGTCAGCAGAAAAATATTCCCGCAATTATTCTAGCGTCCAAAATCTCAAAGGAATGATTTTTATCGCTTTATCGAGATTTGATGAAGCACGAGATATTTTCAACAAAATCCTAAGTTCGTATCCAAACGATGTAGAAGCGCGTTTTGGTCTTGCTGAGTTAGACCTCTTCTCAGGCTCACTTTCAGGTGCAGAAAAATATTATCTTCAAGCGCTTGACCGACAAAGAACAAACAGAAATGCGCTATTGTCACTTGCTCTTGTCAGCATGGAGAAAGGCAATTGGGACACAGCACGCTCATATATCAACACAGCGCTTCGCGTCCATTCAGGAGATGCAGTTGTTCACTATTTGGCGTCATACATACTTGCCCGACACGGAGAGTTAAGCGATGCGGAGCGACAGGCACGAGCAGCAGTACAAATACGGGCTGATTATGACCACGCATACGAACTCCTCGCTTCTATTTTATATGAATCAAAACGCTATAGCGAAGCAATCGATATTTGCGATTACAGAATAGGACGTGACAAAAAATGCGCATCAGCGTGGTATTTGAAAGGATTGTGCCAAAGACAGCAAGGCAATATTGAAGACGCAGTTGTAACATTCGAGCAAGGTGTTATTGCAGACCCATATGATGAAATGATGAGAGCAGCCCTTGAACTTTTGATAACATCAACTGTTGATATTGAAGACACAAGAAGACCTAACTGGGCACTTTATCACATCAGTCGTGCAAAAGAATACGAAAGACGCTTTGATGGTCCTCAATCACGCTTTGAGTATCAAAGAGCGCTCAGAATCGACCCATTGAACTCAATGGCGAGAACAGCATTTGCACGAATGCTAAGTCGTGACGGCTTCAATGAAATGTATCTTTCTCAGTTGAAGTTCATCGAAGAACAGAGGAAAAAGAACACAACAGAAGACGAAAAACTTACTGACAAGCAAAAATACGAACTGACAAAGAACGCAGACACAATGGAAGCGCTTGAGTCACTTATGAAAAACTCAATAGCTGCAAAATGGAGTGTTCAGCCATTCTATTTGAACAAAATCCGCTGGAGAATTGCTCTTTATTACACACCGTCAACAGCACATTTCCTGCACCCTGACGCAGAGCGAGTAACAGCTGAAATGGCTGCCGACATTTTCTCTGGTGTTGCGACAACTGTTGTTGAAGCCGCAAGCGCAAGTGTTAACGGCTTTGGTGAAGCATATTCACTTGCACGAAAAGAAGGACGCGATTATTTTGCAATGCTCAAAGTCGACGAAGACGACAGAACGTTTACGATTGACGCTGTTGTTTATTCAGCACGAACAGGCTCTGAGGTCACAAAAATCAATATCTATCGAACAGGAAACGACAAGATGGCTTCTGCGCTGAGAAAGTTCAGGCAGTCAATTCTCGATATCTTGCCAGTTCGAGGAAAAGTCCTGAACAGAAGCAGTGACACACTTCTTGTTGACCTTGGACGCTCAGAAGGCATTATGAACGGCTCGACGTTCGTTGTTTTGAAAGAGGGAAAAGTCAGAACTGCTGACACAGGGCGAGGGCTTATTTATCGCGATGAGGACGTTCTTGGAAATCTCACTATTACAACAACAAGCGAAGAGATTTCTGAAGGCGAGTTCAAGCGAAAGGGCTTTTATGACCGCTTGAATATCGGAGACGAAGTTGTGCTTCTTTCGCTTTCAGAAGATGCGGACGAAAAAGCAAAGTCATCGCTTACGCTTTCAGGCGCTCACGTCGTTGTGAACGACAATACAGCCGCATTGCAAGACACAGTGCCAGCAGCAAACGCAGAGGGTGCGAAAGTCGCAGGAGAAAACGCCGCAGATTCAAAATCTGTCAAAGCAGATTTAGTTCCAGACGTGAAAAACCGCGGCTCGTCACTTATCTCTCTAATCAGAAGCATTTATTAACGCTTGACCACAAACAAAAAGGAGCTGTCCAATAAGTTCGTTGCTCAGTGTCATTCCGAACTCGTTTCGGAATCTCTACACTAGATGCAACATGACAATACTTTTGGGACAGCCCTTTTTTTATACCATAGCCTACACAAAACGCTATTTTGAGTAATTTCGCAAAATCTCTTTCACACGCACACTTTTAACAACTGCATTTCCGCCACTTCCACGCGCATAAAAGCCAATTCTGCAAGGAGAAGAATGCTCAGCGCGACAGAAGAACGGAGCACTATCAAACAAAAACGATTTATCTCCAATGCGGGCGCTCAAAACACAAAGCGCTTCTGACGGGCGCTCAGTATCAAAACCTTGAGCAATCGCCTTCTTTTTATCCACAGCAAGAGCGGTAAAATCCAAGACAAAGACAATATCCCTCGTGTCGACAGAAAGCGGCAAAACCGCCACAGTCCGCTCTCCACGCTTTTCGTCAAAAAAGCCCGTATTGTATGACTCAAGAAGACAAAGACTTGCGCCTTTCTCGCTTTTTCGAGCCTCAATCGCCATATATCCAGACGACAAAACAATAGCGCCCGCGCCCTCCCCTGCCCTCAAGCCAGAAATATCCATTTCTATTTCAGCAAAGAAATCTTCAAAGACAATTTTCTCGCTCAAGACATTCGCCATTTCCCAAAGAAAGCGCCGTCCATTTTTTGCCTTCAAGAATAGCCCGCGCTCACCTGTCCGCTTCTCAACAAAGTCATCAGACGGATTTGCTTGCCACTGCCATTGAAGAGAGGGCTTTCCGTCAGAAAAATCATCATCACAACTTCGTGCGCTTATGCCAGAAAGAGCCTTTTCAGAAATAGCGGAAGGACATTCAGCACTATCCAACGCCTCTCCCGGAATCGAAAGATATGAAAAGCCACTTCCAGCCGAAAGCCACCCGCCTTTCGTCCAGCTAGCAGGCTCAGTGAACACAACATTTCCCCATGTGCCTCTGTCTTGCGTGTGCAAAAGATAAGACAGTCCGGACGGATTTGAAACAAGAGTGCTGCAACAAGGCGAATTGACATGAGATTTGTTCTGCTCCAAAACGACACTTTCAGAATATGGGCCAAAAAGCGAAAATGAGCGCAAAAGCGTTTGCCAACCTTCCAATTCGCTCTTTGATGAAACAAGGATATAAAAAAACGCACCGCGCTTGAAAATCTTCGGACAAGAAAGCGAAAACTGCTCCTCGCCCGCTTCCTCACCAGAAAAGATTACGCGTTCTTCCCCAATGCACTCAAGAGTTTTGCTGTCCACCTCAAAAGCAGAAAGCCTGTTCTGAAAGCCAATCCTCAGCTTGTCAAACGAGTGGACAATATACGCCTTTCCGCTATCGTCCCAAAACGGACACGGGTCAACAAACCCCCGTGCCTTTTTCACAAGACGAAGCGGCGACCACTCTCCATAAAAATCAGCGCTTTCCGTGACGAAAATCCCCTCATCAGCGAGTGCGACACAAATCACAAAGCGGTTATCATGATAGCGCAAAGAAGGCGCAGAAAGAGAGCAAAAATGATTCGGAGAAGAAAAAGAATCAACACTTTTCACCGCATATCCCACAAGATTCCAATTGACCAAGTCATTTGAAACAAGAAGCGGCAGAGCAGGAACAAAATGCCGGCTTGAGCAAGTCATATAATAAGTATCCCCAACACATATGACATCAGGAGCAGAATAATCAGCAAAAATCACAGGATTATTAAATACAGCTCTTTCCATAAAAATCCCCACTTAAAAAGCATTACTAAATTATACAAGGCTTTTAAGTGTTTTGTAAAATTAAAACGTATGCGCTGTCATTCTGAGGGAATTCCATCTCACATTATTTAATGTGGCGCTGTCTTTTGATTTTTCTCATCTCACATTGTTTAATGTGGGCTCGACTTATGAGTAAAACGAGGTCACATTATTTAATGTGAGGTCGACTTTTGATTTTTTTGACTCACATTGTTTAATGCGAGAGGGACAAAAAGAAAAAACGCCCTCACATTGTTTAATGCGAGAGCGTCTTTGGATTTTTCAAGCCCACATTGTTTAATGTGAGTTTCTTTGGCTATTTCAAAACGACGCGGGCAACCTTCTTTTTGCCTGCCTTCAAGACAAACTCGCCGTCTGAGTCTGTGTTTGAAAGATTGACTGTTGCCTTCACATCAGAAATCGTCTCGCCGTTAAGGCTTGCGCCGCCCTGCTGAATCAAGCGTCTGATGTCGCTCTTTGATGCACCAAGACCTGCGAGGAAGAACAAGTCGATGACTCCGATTCCTGACTCAACGCTTGATTTTTCAATCTCTGCTGTCGGCATATTGCTCTTGTCGCCGCCGCATGAGAACGCAGCGCGCGCGCCTGAAAGAGCCTTGTTTGCCTCTTCTTCGCCATGTATTTCTTTTGTGACTTCAAAAGCAAGACGCTCTTTTGCAGCGTTAACATCGCCTTTTACAATCTCGTCGATTTCGCTTACAGGAAGGAATGTGAAAAGGAGGAAGAACTTTCTCACGTCCGCGTCTGCAACGTTTCGCCAGTACTGGAAGAAATCGTAAACGCTTGTGAGGTTCGTATCAAGGAACACAGCGCCCTTCTCGGTCTTTCCCATCTTCTTTCCGTCGCTTCTTGTGATGAGCGGGAATGTAAGACCGAAAGCCTGATGAGCGTTGTTGAGCTCCTCTGTTCCGCCGAGTTTTCGTCTGATGAGGTCAACGCCCGCAGTGATGTTTCCCCACTGGTCATCTCCTCCAATCTGGAGCGAGACGCCGTATTTTTGATGGAGCATGTAAAAGTCGTAAGCCTGAAGAAGCTGGTAGTTGAACTCGATGAATGACAAACCACGCTCAAGACGCTGCTTGTAAGCCTCGAAAGTGAGCATTTTGTTGACAGAAAAGCAAGAGCCGATGTCGCGCAAGAAGTCGATATAGTTCAAATCAGCAAGCCAGTCCTTGTTGTTCGCAGCAAAAGCGCTCTCTCCGTCAAAGCCGATGAACTTGTCGAGCTGAGCCTTGATTGAGGCAACATTCTCATCAATCTGCTCATAGCTAATCATCTTTCGCATCTCTGTTTTTCCTGACGGGTCGCCGATTCTTGCAGTACCGCCTCCGATGAGCGCCAAGCCCTTATGACCAAACTTTCTGAGCCAGCGAAGAGCAAAGAAAGGAACCATATGCCCGATGTGAAGGCTAGGTCCTGTCGGGTCACAGCCGACATAGAATGTCACAGAGCCTTCGTCCATCTTCTTGCTGAGGGCTTACAAATCCGTACACTGCGCGAAAAATCCGCGTTCCTTAAGCGTTTCAATCGCCTTGTTCATCAATATTCTCCTTACGAAAAATTATGCCAAATAAACACACAAAAAAAGGCTCTTCCGATTGCGGAAAAGCCCATTATCTTCTTGTGAAACTGCCGTATACAAAAAATTACGACGCAGTATCCGCCATCACAGAGAAAAAATCGTTGCTATAGTAAAGGTAAGCCAGCGTTGATTCATTTATTGTTACTGCCCAGCGTGATACATTGCTCATAACGCAAAAAATCGTAACAGGATATGACAAATTTGTCAACAAGGCGCTTTAGAAGCAAAACAAATCCTTGACTTATAGCGCTATCTTGCTTTACCATTGAAACAATTGATATATAAGCAATTACAAGGACGATATATATGCAAAAAAGCGTAATCAAAACGGCTCTCATTTCTTTGTTGCCGCTCTCTCTTTTTTCGTGCTGGAACAATTTCGGCTCTCAGACTCAAGAAAAAAAACTTCCTGAGATAAGCATTCTTCTTTCTTCAGACACTGCCTCCCCTCTTTCAGGCGCAAGAGTCAATGAGGTCAAGCAGGCAATAAGGGCGTACACGCAGACAGACGCAGAGTTCTTCTTTATCACACGTGATATTTACGACCACCAGATTGCCGAAGTTCTGGAAAATCCAGCCGACATGCCGATGATAATGTACTTTCCGAAGCTCTCATACGATGTCGCCGATGCTGCAAAGAACGGAGCGTTCTGGGATTTGTCGGACTTTTTGAGCGACACAGAAAAGTTCCCGAATCTTTCAAAGATAAAGCACTCCGTCGCGCAAAGTCTTAGCGTTGAAGGCTCTCTCATTGGCATTCCGAGAGCCGAAGACATCGGGCTTTACGGGCTTTCGTACAGAAAGGACTGGGCGGAGAAACTTGGGCTTGAAGAGCCGAAGACAGCTGAAGATGTGTACAATATGCTCTATGAGTTCACTAACTCAGACCCTGACGGCAACGGGAAGAACGACACTTACGGGCTTTCTCTTTCAAAAGATGAGCTTCCGCTCGATATAATCCAGTCATGGTTCGGCTGCGGAAACGGCTGGATAGAAGTGAACGGCGCGCTCGCTCCTGTCCACCAGACGCAAGAGTATCTTTCGGCGCTCAACTTCATAAAGCAGCTCAACTATGAGCATTTAATCATTTCCGACTGGCCAAACAGAAGCTCGACGACATGGAAAAACCAAATCATTGACGGAAGAGCAGGTGTCTTCATCGGGAAACTTGACGATGCAAGGCAAATCAGCGACCAGTTTGCAACAAAGAACATAAGAAGCGTTGTCGATTACAAAAAATACGCCGAGATGGTGCTTGTGGGCGCAATCAACGGAAAGACCAGCGCCGACATCGGTTATGACGGCTTCATTGCAATCACGCACACAGCAAAGACGAGAGCACAAGTCGAGGCGTGTCTTCATTTCCTCGACAAAATGAACGACCCAGAGATGATGATTCTGGCAACTTATGGCATAAAAGACTTCAACTATCTCATAGACGATGAAGGCTTCCTTCTTGATATTGATGTCGGAAACCCCGAAATCGCAAAATGCTATAGCGGGCTTTCAAAGACGCTCACCTACACGCCGAATCTCTTGAGGCAAATCACACCGCGCATGAAAATAAGTGAGAGGGAAATCGAAGAAGAAAAGGTGATAACAAGGAACGCGCAATATGCAGTTATGAACCCTGCGTCCGCGTATCTTGCAAGTTCCAACACATACGCAAAATACCATATTGAGCTTGACAGAATGATTGATGTCGCAAGAACGCAGTATATCATTGGAGAACTTAGCGAATCTATGCTGAGCGCCGAATATAATCGCTGGTACGAGAGAGGCGGCAAAGACGTTATCGCTGAAGTGAACTCGCTTTACAAAGTTCGAAAGCACTAAACGCAGAGGAAGAAAACAAGTTTCAGCATGACGATAAAAAAAGGGCGCTCTTGCTTTAGAGACGCCCTTTTTTGTTGCTATATTTCCACTTTAACCTAGAACGGCTTGAAAGAAACTCCGAGAGACATAAACGGAACGCGCTTGTTGAGTGTTACGCCCTCATAATCCTTTTCGCTGTAGTAAGAATACATAAAGCCACCCTCAAGCCACACATTTTTGTAGACCATAAACTCAGCGCCAGCACCAGCGGACATGCAGTCAAGAGCAGGGTTTACGATGTTGTTTGCGCCAGAATTGCTGCCAGTTCTGTTGTAAAGAGCGCCAAGACTGAGCGCAATCTCGTCCGTGACCTTGTACTCTGCGCCAACAGCGATTTCCCAGCTGTTGTCATAGTCAAGAGAAGTTCCGTTGCCGTTTCGCTCAGCGTCGCTGTCGAAATAAAGATTGAAACTTGTGCTCAAATAAAGGTCGTCAAGAGCCTGATAGCCTGCGCCCAAGTTCAAGACAGCAGGAAGGTCGTTTTTGTATGAATCGCCCTTCTCATATCCGAGCAAAGACGCAAGGTCGCCCTTCACATCAGTGTATTCATATTTCATCGTCGCCTTTGTCTGATACTGGGCGCTCAAGTCGATTTTGTCCGTCGGCTTTCCCTCAACACCGATTACGAACGCATATCCCCAGCCGCGAGAGCGATAGCCCAAGTCTGACTTGCCGTTCACGCTGACAAAAGCGCTGTTGTCCGAAGACAAAATAATGTCCTGCTGTCCCTGAAGAACACGAACCGCCGCCGCCGCGCTCACATAATCGTTGAAATGAAAGCCGATACCGATTTGCTCGCCAAAAACAGCAGAGTAAACGCTCAAATCATGGTCTGTTGCAGCCGCTTTAAGACCTTGTGCAACAGCAGCGTATTTTGTTGCGTTCTCAACATATTTGGCTCTTTTGGTTGCGTCTGTTTCTGTCATCGCTTTAGCCTTTGCTGCTTGCGCCATCGTTCCAGCAGACTTTGCGCCATTCGCCAAAAGCCCCATCGTCATTGCGCTTCCGTCATCATACTCAAGCTTTCCGCCGCCGCCGTAGACCGCGAACGAGCCGAAGAACGAGAGCTTTCCGCTTCGATAGACAGCCTCAAGGTTCGGGAAGGCATAGACCACAGCCTTGTCAACATATTCAGTTCCCGCGTATTCATTTGAATAGCGCTTGAAGATAATCTGGTCGCCTGCATTAAGGAAAAGCCCTTCGTCCATAAAAGCCGTGCCAGCGATGTTATAAAGCGCTGCTTCTGCGCGAGAATCCTCTGTGTTTCGGCTTGGATTTCTCAAATAACCTGTGCTTTGATTTGATTTTGTGTCGACACCGCCTGCAAATGCAAAAAATCCTGCAAGCGCGAGAACAAAAGTGGTAAGAACCGCTTTTTTCATTTTCATTCCCCCATGTTTTCCGATTCATATTCGGCTAGATTTACATTTTTTTGATTTTTGTCATGATAATCTATCTTATTTTGACATTTTTAGCAATAGCGTCAAAATAAAACATCGGACAAACTCTGTCCGACTTGGGATGAAGCTCGTCCGACTTGGGATGAAGTCCGTCCGACTTGGGATGAAGCTCGTCCGACTTGGGATGAAGTCCGTCCGACTTGGGATGAAGTCCGTCCGACTTGGGATGGAGTTCGTCCGACTTGGGATGGAGTTCGTCCGACTTGGGATGACTTCCGTCCGACTTTGGGGAAGAGTTTTCACAGCTACAAGCGATAGAGCGCTTTTATGTTGCGGTCTACTATTTGGGACAAATCTTGAGCGCACATGAGGCGCATGTCTGCAACATACTGGTAAGTGAGGGCGACGTTGACGGGATTGTTCACGCTTCCGCGGAGGGAAGAGGGAGCAAGATATGGCGCGTCTGTTTCAAGAAGGATTCTGTCGAGCGGGACAAAGTTCAAGAGGGAGCGCATTTCTTCGAGGCGTGATTTTTTTGTGTATGTCACTGAGCCTGAAAAGCTGATGTACCAGCCTCTGTCCAAGAACGCGCGGGCTTCGTTTATGCCGTACGAAAAGCAATGGATAATGCCAAAGTCATAGCCGATGTTTTTTATGCAGTCAAGCGTTTCTTCTGCGGCGTCGCGGCTGTGAACGATTACGGGAAGGGAGAGTTTTTTTGCAAGAAGAAGCTGCATCTGGAACAATTCTCTCTCCCCTTCAAGCATCTCAGGCGTAAAATCAGCGCTGTCGCGACCGTCTGCGCCGTCTTTGTTCCAATGGCGGTCAAGTCCGCACTCGCCAAGCGATACGATTTTCTTTCCAAGTCCATCTCCTTTTTGAAAGCGGGCAATCTCGCTTTCAAGGGCGGCAACTTGCGCATTTCTTTCAACGATTGCTTCAGGAGCGGGCCAGATTCCGGCGCTCAAATACAGCATCGAGCGTGCTTTTTCCCCATCTTCGGCTCTCAAAGCGCTGATGTCTTCCTCAAGCGCCTCTATTCGGCTTGCAAGGTCATCGCAGTGTGTTCCGATGTCTTGCGCAAAAAAAGTATCGCGGGCAACGAGGTCTTTTAGTATCGCCTCTCCGCTCACGCCGCGTCCGCGTGTTATTTGTTCATAATGAAAATGTGTGTCTGAAAACATAGGTCAAATCATACTCAATCGGCAAAATTTTGGCAACGAATTGCAAACCCTTGCACAAATTATTCTTTTCGTGTTATTATACCTTCGTTGCCAGGATGGTGGAATTGGTAGACACAAGGGACTTAAAATCCCTCGACAGTCAAACGTCGTGCCGGTTCGATTCCGGTTCCTGGCACATTTTTTTGCCTGCACAACTTTTGTGCGGGATTTTTTTTTCTGGTGTGTTAACTGTCTTTCGAACTTGTTTCGGAATCTGTTTAATCAAGGCAGATGCAAAAAAAGAGTTCAGCATGACAATAATTTCTAGAACATACTTTTCAAAGCACCTCATTTTTTCTTTCCCAGAACGGGAAAACGCTAACTCACTGTTTTTCACTCTTCCCGAAACTGGAACAAAAAAAGCCTGCTTCATTTTCTGAAAACAGGCTCTTTTTGCTCAAGAATTATCTTTTATCGTGATGTTGAAATCTCGTTCCAGCCCTGCACGACTCGCTCGATTACGGTCTGCGCAAGCGAAAGCGACATCTGCGCTTTTGCCATCGCAATCGTTACATCGTGAATGTCAACTGAATCAGGGTCTGTGATAACTTGCTCCTGAATGTGATTGACATCTATCTGCTGCTCGTTGAGAGCGCTGATTGCGTCCACAAGGTAGTTCTGGAACTTTGTTTTTTTCTCGTCTTCTGCGCCAATAAGAATATCAACTTTTCCAACGTTGTCTTTTCCTGAAAGAGGCGCTGTTCCGATATGCGCAGGGTCTGTTCGTGTCAACTCAAGAGAACCAAACATTTATTCTCCTCCTTATCTGCCGATATCCATAGCGGAAGAGAACATCTCTTTTGAGCCTTGAATAACGGAAGCATTTGCTTCGTATGCACGTGAAGCCGAAATCATATCAACCATTTCGTTAACGATGTTAACATTCGGATATTCAACGTATCCTGCGTTCGGGCCTGACTTTATCGCATCAGGGTGCGTCGGGTCATAAACAAGGCGTCCTGCTGATGTGTCGGTAACGATTTCGTGAACGCGGACTCCAGAGCCAGCGCCATTGTCAAGTTCGTTTGGAACAAACGGATTCTTGCACTGTGGATTTTTCGCAACAGGTTCAAGGATTACGCTCTTTCTCTTGAAAACGCCGCCTTCCTGTGTTCTCGTTGAAGATGCATTTGCAATATTGTTTGAAATAACGTCTGTGCGAAGACGTTCAACGCTCATTCCTGTCGCTGCAATGTTGATGCTTGTAAAAAGACCCATACTTTAATTCCTCTCTTTATTTTTTCATTGCAATTTTCATTTGATTGAACTCAAAGTTTTCAAGTTGAGTGAGCAATCGATAATCCATCTGGATTTTCATAATCTGCATTGCTTCTTGTTCTGCGTCAACATTGTTGCCATTTGCCTTAAGCGAAGTTGTGTAATCAACGACGCGGCGAGGCTCTACCGTTCGGTAATCGTAGGGAGCAGACGAACTTATGTGCCGCTCATCTGTTGTTACCATATGAAAAGCGTCTTTGTCATTTTTCTCGCTTTCAAGAGCGCGCTTCAATTCGCTTTCAAAACAAACAGAGGTACGCTTGAAATTCGGCACTTCAGAATTAGCAAGATTATTTGCTGTAACCTGATATCTGAGTGTATTTACATCCAGAGCACGCTGGAGCATATCAACGGAACGCATAAAACTATTCATATTTTTCTTATCGGTACTACCTGCCGCGAGATTTAGCAAATCTAGAGAATATATCGTGAAATATCTTGGTCTTCGATAACGTCTTTGAGTTTTTCGTCTACAAAGTCTTTTGTAATCGAAATTGTTTCTCCGCTATGTTCGTCCGCAGAGAATGAAATATCCTCAAGGACTGTTTCCATAATTGTCTGCAATCGACGCGCTCCGATGTTCTCAGATTTTCTGTTGACTTCCTCTGCAAGATAGCTAAGTCGGTCGATAGCATCGTCTGTGAACTCAAGTGTGACGCCTTCTGTTGCCAAAAGCGATTTATACTGCTTGATGAGAGCATTCTTCGGCTCAATGAGGATACGCTTGAAATCCTGTGCATTGAGCGAATCGAGCTGAACACGAAGCGGGAAGCGTCCCTGAAGTTCAGGAATGAGGTCGCTCGGAGCGGCAACGCTGAACGCACCTGCCGCAACAAAAAGAATATGTGTTGTATCAACAACGCCATAGCGTGTGTTTACGTTGCTTCCCTCAACAATCGGAAGAATATCGCGCTGAACACCTTCTCGGCTAACGTCGCGACCACTTGACTGACCGCCACGGACAGCGATTTTGTCGATTTCGTCAATAAAGATAATTCCCATCTGCTCGACACGCTTCTTTGCAATGTCTGCAACTTTGTCAGGGTCTGTCATTTTTTCAAGATTCTTCTCAAGCAAAATCTGGCGCGCTTCTTTTACTGTTACAGTCTTTTTGTGTGAGCGTCCTCCTGAAAGCATGTTTGCAATGTCTTGCATTCCGCTTTCGAGGTCGTCCATGCTGCCTCCTGCAATGATTTGCATTGACGGCATTCTGTTTGACCGCTCGACAGAAACCTCAACTTCGCGCTCTTCAAGAACGCCATCACGAAGCATCTGGCGGAATTTTTCACGGGTTGACTTTAACTGTTCACAATCCGCTTCTTTTTCTTCCTGTGGGATTTCTTTTTTCTCTGCATTATCGTTTTCTGACGGAACGCTCATTCCAAATATTGACATAGGAAGAGCTGGAGCATTCTTTTCTTTTTTCGCCTTTTTACCGCTTCCTGGCAAAAGCAAATCAAGCAAATCTTCTTCAACACGAGGTTTGCAAGATTCTTTTAACTGCTCCTGCATTTCACGCTTTACATCGTTATAGCCAACAGCCATCAAATCGCGAACCATGCTTTCAACATCACGACCGACATAACCTACTTCGGTATATTTTGTTGCTTCAACTTTGAGAAACGGTGCATTGCACAATTTTGCAAGACGACGGGCAATTTCTGTTTTTCCAACGCCTGTAGGTCCAATCATCAAAATGTTTTTTGGCGCAATTTCGTCTTGAATATCTGCGTCAAGGCGAAGTCTGCGAGTGCGGTTTCTGAGTGCAACAGCAACGCAGCGCTTTGCATTTTTCTGTCCAATTATGTATGTGTCGAGTTTTTCAACTATCTGCTTTGGAGTCAAATCAAGAACTGGCAAAAGTTTTGACTCATCTATTTTTGGACTCTTTGTTTCGTTTTCCATAAATTAAAGTTCCTCCACCGTAACGTGATTATTTGTATAGATACAGATTTGACCTGCGATTTTAAGGCTTCGCTCTGCAATTTCTTTTGCAGACAAATCACTAGTTTCCATGTAAGCAAGAGCGGCTGCATAGGCGTAATTTCCACCGGACCCAATCGCGATTACATCTTTTTCAGGCTCAATGACATCTCCAGAACCTGAAATCAACAGCAACTTATCTTTGTTAGCAACCAAAAGAAGAGCCTCAAGTTTGCTGAGCATACGGTCTGTTCGCCATTGTTTTGCAAGTTCAACTGCGCTTCTCACAATATCGCCATTGAATTCTTTTAGTTTTGCCTCAAACTTGTCAAATAGTGTAAAAGCATCGGCTGTAGCGCCTGCAAAACCTGTCAAAACCTTGCCATCATAAATTCTGCGAACTTTTCTGGCATTGCCTTTCATCACTGTATTTCCCATAGTTACTTGACCATCGCCAGCCATCGCAACATGGTCTCCTCTCTTAACAGCTATGACAGTTGTGCTACGGATTTTTTCAAATTGACGTTCATTTTCCATTGTTATCTCCTTTTTCATCGTTATTATGTCTTCTTCCATGAGGGAAGGCCTTATTATACGTCTGAATCAATTGCTCTGTTGTAATGTGTGTATACTTTTGCGTGGTTGAAATATTTTCATGCCCAAGCATTTTCTGAATCACACGAACATCAGCACCTGCCGAAAGCATTGCTGTTGCAAATGTATGTCTAAACATGTGCGGGAAAGCATGATAATTCGTACCCTCAGCACCAGAATAACGTGCTATAATAAGCGCAATTCCTCGTCTGGTAAGGCGAGTTCCTCGCTGATTCAAAAAAAGCGAATCATTATCTGTTATTTCAGGAAAACGACATTTTCTTTCTGTAAGATACTTTTCAACAGCCTTCTGTGCATCTTCCTCAAGAAAAACAAGTCTATCCTTATTGCCTTTTCCTGTTACCATAGCAGATTTTCTATCTGCTGACAAATCTCGAACATTCAAATTCGAAACTTCACTAACACGGCAACCTGTTGAATACAAAAACTCTAAAATTGCTTTATCGCGAGCCTCCCACAACAAAGGAGTTTCTGCTGGCTGCATACAAATCGAATCGATTTCTTTTTGTGTCAAAAACTTAGGGACTCGTTTTGGCAATTTCACAGATTTTAATTCTGTCGAAATATTATTCGAGATATATCCCCACTTTCTGCAATACGCAAAAAGTTTATGAACCGACACAATAAAACGATTTATAGAAGCCGCAGCGCGATTTTTTCGAGAAAGAGCACCAACGCATGAACGAAGTTCATCAAGCGTAATATCGTGCATTTGCTTCTTCGCACCGACTAATGCCATAAACTGAGAAAAATCACGTTTATAAGCATCTACAGTGTTCTGAGAAAGCATCTGCACATTTTCAACATAGCTCAAATATTCGCCGCCAGCTTCTTCTACAGTCATTATTCACCTTTATCGACAATTTCCTGTGAAGCTGCAAAATCTTGAAGAGTTGCAGCATTTTCAGCAGCGGTTTGCTCTTCGTCGCCTGAATGCAAATAATCACAATCTGGATTTATGCAAGATTTATACGAACCATTTTTCTTGTCGTATTTTTCAACCAAAAACCAACCACATTTTGGGCAACAAACATCAAGTGGCTTGAAATGTGTAATAAAATCACACTCAGGATAGTTCGTGCAACCAAAAAATTCTTTTCCGCGATTGTGAGTTCTTCGAGCAACAATATCTCCACCGCATTTTGGACAATGTGCAAGAGGAATACTCTTTGTATTACGGCACTCAGGGAATCCTGAACAAGCAAGGAAAAATCCGAATCGACCAAGTTTTTTCAAAAGTGGGCGTCCACATTTTTCACATTTCATTTCAGTTACTTCATCAAGTGTACCCTTAAGGCTTTCTTGAGTATCCATTACATTTTCAACTTGTTTTTTGAATGGTACGAAAAAATCACCAATCATACTATTCCAAACAAGTTTATTTTGGTCTATTAAATCCAGTTTGTTCTCAACATCCGCAGTAAAATGCTCGTTTATAACATCAGGGAATGACTCTACAAGAATTTTGCTGATAATTTTTCCAAGCTGAGTTGGAACAAGTTGCTTATTTGCTCTTGTAACATAATATCTATCAAGCAAAACAGAAATTATAGGTGCATATGTTGAAGGACGACCAATTCCCTTTTCTTCCAGAGTTTTTACCATAGAAGCATCACTATAACGAGCAGGTCCTTGAGTAAAATGCTGCTCACCATAAAATGATTGAGATTGAACAACATCACCAATCTTAAGAGCAGGCAATGATTCAGAAACATCTTTCTTTGAAACAAGAAGTTTTACAATCTCATAAAACCCCTTTTCCAAAAGTCTACTTGCTGAAACTCTAAAAACAGCATTTCCACCTGTAATATCAATCGTTGTAGTGCGAATTTTCGCATCTTTCATTTGGCTTGCAACAAATCGCTCCCAAACAAGTGTATAAAGTTTCAATTGGTCATTCGTCAAATATTTTGCAACAACTTCAGGAGTGTAACTTACATAAGTTGGACGAATACATTCGTGAGCATCTTGAGCACCTTTTCCAACAGTATAAATAATCTGTTCTTCTGGAAGTGAATCAGGATGATTTTTAGAAAGCCACTTTCTAACATCATCAAGTGCAGTTTGAGAAATTCTAACAGAATCTGTTCGCATGTATGTAATCAATCCAACTCGAGTTGAATCAATCGTAATACCTTCATAAAGTTCCTGCGCAATTTGCATAGTTTTCTTAGAAGTAAATCCAAGACGATTTGCACTTGACTGCTGCATTTTCGAAGTCGTAAATGGAGGCTTAGGTTTAGCACTTCTGTCAGATTCTTTTATAGATTGAACAGAAAATTCTGCTTCTTTTATTTTTTCGATAATTGCATTAACTTCACTCTCACTCTTTAATTCAGGCTTTTTATCATCAAAAAGCACTAATTGAGTTTTTAATTTTGAACGAGCTTTCGTGAAATCTGCATTTAGAGTCCAGAATTCTTCTGGAGTAAAATTTTCAAGTTCCTCTTCCCTTTCACAAATAAGACGAAGCGCAACAGATTGAACACGCCCTGCAGAAAGACCATTTTTTACCTTTTTCCAAAGTATAGGACTCAAATTATAACCAACAAGACGGTCAAGAACTCTACGCGCTTTTTGAGCATTCACTTTCGCTTCATCAATTTCACCTGGATGTTTAACAGCTTCTTTTATCGCGATTGGTGTAATTTCATTGAAAACAATTCTTTGTATCGTAGCATCAGTTTTTGGAGAAAGTGCTTTGCTCAAATGCCAAGCAATAGCCTCTCCTTCGCGATCATTATCAGACGCAAGAAGAACTTCATCACTATTTTTTGCATCTTTTTGTAACTCATGCAATAACGCAGCGCGACCACGAACAGTAATGTACTCAGGTTGAAAATTCTCCTCAATTTTTACACCCATTCGGCTTCTAGGCAAATCTATAAGATGCCCCATTGAAGCTTTTACTGTATATCCACTACCCAAATAATGCTCTATTGTCTTCGCCTTTGCAGGAGACTCAACAATAACGAGGACATGTTTCTTTGTTTTTTTTGGCGCTTTTTTTACGCTCAATTTCTGATTAATGCTCTTGCTCTGAGCCATACTTCAACTCCTGAAGCACAAATTATATTTCAAAAAATTTAATAAACTCGGATACATCAAAAAAACGTTCACCGGGTGCTTCTAATTTGCATTTCAAAAAATCATTAAAATCATCAATAACAGGAACTCCATCTTCAGAAATATACTCACAAATACTTTTAACTTTTCGTGTATATTTTCTAGTTCCTGCAACTTTTGCTGCTTCGATTTTATTTTTTTTCATCATCGCTACTGAAAGTGCTTTTTTTTCAAACGATGATTTTAATACATAAAGTTCACGTCCATAATCAATTGCAAAGTCAGCAGTAATTAAAGAGCCACTTGCAGGAGGTGCTTGAACTATAACAATATCGGAAGACAATCCTGCAATAATACGATTACGTTGCACAAAACGCCAATTCAATGGAGGCGTCCCTGGAGGATATTCACTCAATAAACAGCCTCTCTTTATTATAGCAGCAGCAATTGATTTGTTTCCAGCTGGTACAATAGTGTCAATTCCACTAGGCAAAACTGCTACAGTCCGACCAGAATCAGATTTTAAAGCACCAACATGAGCCGCAGAATCAGCACCAGAAGCAAGTCCACTAACAACTGTAAAACCTTTATCTGCAGCAGATTTTGAAAAATCAATAGTCTCCCGCCTTCCATCAGGAGTTAAAAGCCTTGAGCCAACAACTCCTACACAAGGATTTTTCAAAATATCAAAATTACCGCGATAAAAAATAGAAAAAGGTTTATCGGCAATATTTTGAAGTCCGTCTGGATAATTTTCAGACATAACCGTTACATACTTTATATCAAAAGTATGCATTATTGCACGAGAGCGACGCGCACTTGCAGGAATACTATTTCCATCCCAAGACCGAGATAAAACTTTTCGTCCAACAACATTGGATATATCATTAACACTCATTTTAGACATTTCGTCTACAGAAGCAATAGAGTTATATAAAAGTAGTTTTTCTCGCGCTGAAAGAAAAGTTATTCCACTAACAGCAATTGAAACAAGTTCTTGTTCAGCGCTAGTTTTTTTTGTATCCAGCATTGTTCAAAACTTCCCTCTTATTTGCTTCCGCTTGAGAACGTTTTTCATCTGATTTCGTTGTTGAAATAATTTTTTCATACATTGAAATTGCATTTTCAAATTGGTATGTAGAATAATATGCTCTTGCAAGTGCAAACATACCATCAATATTTTTTGTATCGATAGTCAACAATCTCTCTAAGTACTCAATCGCCTTATAACTTTCATCAAGTTCAAAAATATAAAGAACACCAAGTCCATAAAGAGCTTTTGTATAACGAGCATCAAGTTTTATTGCTTGTAAATATGCAGATTCTGCCAGTTTCAAATAATTTATGCGTTGCGCATAAGAACCAGTTGCTTTATAGTCAAGAGATTCTGCTGCCATGTAGCCTGCACAAACTCCAACGTAATAATATAAATTTTGATTTACTGGATAATATTCTGTTGCTTTCTGAAAAGATTCCAACGCTAATTTATACATTTTTTTATCCAAATATCGTGTACCCAAAATTTTATACCAAATTCCAATCTGCGCATTTGCAGATTCAATATCGGCTACACGATTTTGATATTTCTTTATTGCTCTCTCAAATTCTTCAGGGGTCGTTGGATTAGCAACACCCTCTTCCATTGCTTGCATTCGTTTTATCTGTACAGAAGTCTTTCCGCATGAAAAAAACATTAACAAAACACTACAAAGAATTACAGAAATCGATATACTTCTAAACATCTTTATCAACCTCCTTCATAACATGTCCTGGAAAATACTCGTGATGATATGCTCCTAATTGAGATTCATCGATATGTGTATAAATCTGAGTAGTTGCAATATCTGTATGTCCAAGCAATTCTTGAACAGAACGAAGATTTGCACCTCCAGAAAGTAAATGAGTTGCAAATGAATGTCGCAACGTATGAACTTTCACATCAAGACCACAAACCGCCTCGATTTCCTTAAACCGCTTCCAAATTCCTTTTCTAGACAACTTTTCACCACGCCAATTCACAAAAAGCTCTGGTGTTTTTTTGCCTTTCAAGGCTTCATGACGAACAGCCATCCATTTTTTCAACCAAAACAGAGCATCTTCTCCAAAAGGTACAATTCTTTCTTTATCACCTTTTCCAGACACCATCAAAAATTGTTCTTCAAAATGAATTGCTGTCGTCTTTAACGAAGAAGCTTCACTTATACGAAGTCCACACGAATAAATCAACTCAAAAAGCGCTCTATCACGAATTCCTAAAATAGAATCAGTTTCAATGCTTCCAAGAAGTTCGTCTACTTGTTCAGGCGTTAAAACATCTGGTAATTTTCTAGAAGCCTTTGGGCGGTCAAGAAGAAGCGCAATATTCTCTAACCAAATTTTCTTATTAACAAGATAATGACCAAAACTTCTTAATGCAGAAATATCTTTTGCAACTGTCAATCCAGAATCGCAACGAGTATTTATATATGTAATATAATAAAGTAGATTCTGATGAGTAACCGCTGAAAGCGCTATATTATTTTCCGTAAGCCAAATCAAAAAATCTGCAATACAAAAAATATACGTTTCAACTGTAAGCATAGATTTTCTATCAACAGTCACAAGTTCTGAATAAAAATTATCCAGTAAAATCTGTTGCTCACTATTCAGCGGAACTCTATCAGATTTTTCCTCCATTCACAAAACTCCAGAAATCTATTTATCTCCAGTCAAATCAATAGTTCGACTCAAATTCTGTCTCCAATATGCTGGCTGATTAAAATCATTTTTGTCGACATTTTCATTACCAAAATTAGTCACAATTGAATGTTGAGTTGTAGTTGATGTTTGACTAACTCTATCAGCAGATGCTTGCAAATCTCCACTTAAAGTTCCTGTAGAACGCATTGTTTGCGGCATCTGAGTTGACGTTTGGACAGAGCGAGCAAAAGATGTCGGCGTTGTCAAAGGATCTTCAGAAACAGCAGAACGTTGTAATGGCGAAACAGGAGAAATATCAACTTTAGGAGTTGATGCAACTGCAGGCTTTACATTTGCTCTTGTTGGGTTTAAACCTCGTCGAATAGAATCAAAATCTCCATACGACATAACATTAGAATTTGCACTTGCTGAAGGAGTTTTTTGTACAGTTGCAGTTTCAGTATCAACAGAAGAACTAGAGCCACTATTAAAACCTGTTGCAATAACAGTTACACTTACTTTATCACCCATATCAGGGTCAACAACCTGTCCCCAGAAAATATTTACATTTGGATCAGCCGAAGCCGTTACAATTTTAGAAATTTCTTCAATTTCAGAAAGTGCAAGTTCTTCTCCTGAAGAAATATTGTACAGAATATTTTTTGCACCATCGATTCTAGAATTTTCCAAAAGAGGATTGCTAATTGCAGCCGTTGCTGCATCAACAGCTCTTGTTTCACCTTCTCCTGTTCCAATTCCAAAAATAACATCGCCTTGACCAGCCATAGCAGATGTTACATCAGCAAAATCTATATTGACTTCTCCAGCCTTAGTAATAATATTTGATATTCCCTGCACACCTTGTCGAAGAACATCATCAGCCATTAAAAATGCCTGAGAACGAGTTGCTCGCTTATCCATAATCTTAAGGAGCTGTTCATTAGGAATTACAATAAGAGCATCAACAGCCTCTCTAAGACGCTTTATTCCTTCCTGAGCTTGACGCATACGTACAGGACCTTCAAAACCAAAAGGAGTTGTAACAACTCCAACAGTAAGAGCTCCAGCCTCTTTTGCAATTTTTGCAACAATAGGAGCAGAACCAGTTCCAGTTCCTCCTCCCATACCTGCTGTTACAAAAACCATATTAGAGCCTTTTACAACTTCTTGAATTGCCTCAGCATCTTCTTTTGCAGACTCCTCACCAACTTCTGGTTTTCCACCAGCACCAAGTCCACGAGTAATTTTTTGACCAATAGGAATTCTTTTTTGAGCTTTTGAACGACTCAATGCTTGTACATCTGTATTCAGAACAATAAAATCTACATTCGGAATACTTGAATCAATCATTCGATTTACAGCATTTCCACCACCACCACCGCAACCAATAACTTTAATAACGGTTGGATCCGCAGGCGCAAGCGCTGGGCTTACTTCATTAGACATTGAAAACTCAAACATTTTTTCCCCCACTCAACGAAAAAACTTAACAATCAGAAAAATGTTTCAATGAGACGTTGCATAATACTTCCAAAATTGAAACTAGATTTCTTAGTTTCAGAACTGGACGTTCGCAAGCCTACATCATCAACTTCTGCCACATTCTTATTTTCTAGCACCAGCCCCACTGCTGTTGCATATTCAGGATTCCGATAAAGATTTTCAGAACCACCAAGATTTCCTGGTTCACCGATTCGCACAGCTGAAGTTCTGAACACCGCTTCTGCAAGTTCAACAACTCCACTAAGCAATGCTCCACCTCCAGTAAGAACAATACTACCAGACATCTTCTTTACTGTAGATTTCTTTTTGACTTCTTTCAAGACCTCTGTGAAAATTTCTATCACTCTTGCTTGAATTATTTCACACAATTTTAGACGTGGCGCTTCAGCAGGAGGTCTTCCTCCTACGCCAGGAATAATAATCGTTTCTTCAGGATTTACAAGTTCTCCCCAACAACATCCACTTTCAATCTTAAGTTTTTCAGCAACCTCAAACGGAATTCCTAATACTGTTGAAATATCATTTGTTATGAAATTGCTTCCAATTGGAATTGACGCTGTGCAAACAGGAGCTTCATTGCAGAGAACAAGAACATCAGTAGTTCCTCCTCCCATATCAATTAAAATAGACCCCAGTTCCTGTTCATCACCAAGCAGAGTCGCTTTAGTTGCTGCTAATGTTTTTAGCATAACAGGTTTTGCACCTACAAGCTCATAGCCAGCACGCATAAAACATTGTTCCAAAGTATGAAGACCAGTTTTTGAAGCTGTAACAATATGAGTTTCAACTTCAAGTCGTGTTGCAGAAGTTCCAATAGGGTCTTTAAATCCTCTAAGACTATCTACAATATATTCTTTTGGAATTACATGAAGAATTTGACGATCCATTGCAATATAAATTGCAGTAGCAGAAGTAATCGCAGTATTTACATCTGCTACATTTATATCTCGCCGAGAATGCTCTTTTGTGGAAATAACAGCCATTCCAGTAGAATCACGACTTTCAATATTCGCACCACCAATCGCGGTGACACACCTACGAACATCACAACCAGCAATTTGTTCAGCGGCACCAACTGTCTCCTGAATTACAGCAACAGCTTTCTCTATATTTACAATGACACCATTACGAACGCCATCAGACGGATTTTTTGAAACAGCAACAATTTCCAAATTTCCAGTTTCGTTAAGTTCTCCAATTACAACATGAACAAAACTTGTGCCGATGTCCACACCAACGATGATACTGCTCAAAACAGCCCCTCCAGATCGTCTCTACCGAGTCGTATACGAAATAGCCCCATAACGAAGATCAATTTCAACAACATCCGACTCAATTGAATTGACAACATCTAACACAACTAACATTCGACGCAACATACTTTCATCAAGATCTTTATCTGTCAAAACTCGAAGTCTTGAATGCACAGGATAAAACACCAACTCATAGTTTCCATAATCCTTCGGAACAACATGAATCTCTGAAAATGCAGAAAAATATTTTTCTGGCAATGCTCTTAGGTCTGCAATCGCAGCCATAAGTTCACAATATTTCGAAGGAAGTCTCATTCCATTCTTTATACGTTCAACAGGAAGACCTGTTACAAGAGGTGTAATATAGTCTCCTGGTGAATAAGATGCAGTCACAGGAAATAATACACCATTTACATCAATTTGAACAGGTATAGTGCGATTATTAACAAGGACAAAAGTCATTGCAACAGGTGTACATTCTTTTATTCTGACAAAAACATGGTCTGGAAATCGTTTCTCAAGTGAAACAGATTCAATTCCAGGAATAGAGGATAAGATAGAAACAGCCTCAGCAGAATCAAAACGTATCCAAGGTTTTCTTTTCATCGGTTCAATAAATCTAGATATATTAGCAACATCATGCGTTCCTGTAAAAACAATTTTCACAGGTGCAAAACAGGGAACAATAAAAAGATACAAAACAACTTCAAATGCAAGTACAAAACATAAAATTATGACAACAATTTTTATGATTGCCATTCTTTTTTCAGATATATCTTTTTTTTTAGCATTTTCGGTTTTCTTTTTCAGATATGCTGCAGAAGAATCTGTCATCATTCACCGCCCTTTAAATCCAAATCTATTTTATTTTCGTCCGTATATCGTGATGCGTTAATTATAAAACCACACATAAACATTGTAAACATCATCGATGATCCTCCTGACGAAAAAAAAGGAAGTGGAATACCAGTACTTGGGACAACACCAGCTGCAACAGCACAATTAAGCAATGACTGTACAAAAATCATAGTTGTAAAACCAAAAGTTCCTATTGCTGCAAAACGGTTTGTCGCCATATAAGCAACTCGATAGCACCTATATGCAAAAAACACAAGCAAAATAAAATAGATTGTTACACCAAGAAGTCCCATTGCTTCTGTCCAACCAGCAAAAATATAATCTGCATGAACTTCAGGGATTCTATCCATTTTCACAAGCCCAGACCCAATTCCATTTCCCCAAAGCCCGCCAGAAATTATTGCATTGCGAGCAGCATTCACCTGAAAATTAGCAGTCTGTAAAAACTCATTAGGTCTTAAAAAAGCAAGAATTCTGCTAACACGGTAAGGCTCAAGAGCAATAAGTAGACATCCCAAAGGGATTAAAACGATTAAAACAGGCAAAATATAAAACCATTTTTTTTCACAAACAAAAAACATTACCATACAAGTTCCCAAAACAAGAAGACTTGTAGATAAATCTTTTTGCATCAAAACAATAAGAAAAAACATAAACATTCCAACAATAGCAGGAATTACAGAACGCTCTTCCTCTGAGAGACGACTTTGTTTCTCAAAAATATTTGCCATAAAAATAACAGATACAAATTTTATTGCCTCTGAAGGCTGAAACGTGGCTAGCAAAGGAAGTCTAATCCAACGACGAGCCCCATTTTTCACAACCCCAAGAGGTGTAAACGTTAGAAAACAAAATATGACAGAAACTAAAAAAATTATTGGCAAAAAACGTTTTAAAACATCAAGACGAATACTTGAAAGGAAAATCATTCCACAAAGACCTATAAAAGCACAAACAAACTGTCTCTTAACAAGATAAAGGGAATCGCCTCGAAAACGAGCTGCAGAATAATCCGCAGAACAGACATAAAGAGTTACAAGTCCTAATCCAAGTAGTAATATTATAGAAACAATAACACCAGTATCACTCTTATTATATTGTATCAGAGGTTTCTCTGGCGAAAATCTAAATTTAAACATCCATTAACATCCAGAAAGTTTTTTTGTGAGACGTTCCAAGCCAATTCCACGAGAAGCCTTAAGCAAAATTAAATCACCTGCAATAGCATTTTTTTCTATCACAGAAGCAACGCTCTCTATTGTTTCATCACTTTTTCCAGAAAAATACATAACATTTTTATTTGGTGCACTTTTTTTCGCACTTTCGAAAGCATAATGCATTTCATCACCAACAAAGATTATTAAAGAAAAATTTTCAGAAGAAGCAAATACTCCAATTTTAGAATGTTCTGTCTCTGAATCACTTCCAAGTTCCAACATATCTCCAAGTACCAAAATTTTTCGCTCTTGACTTTTTAGAGAAGCACAAAACTCTATTGATTTTTCCATAGAGTCGGGGTTTGCGTTATAACAATCCTGAATAATTGTATACTTTCCCCTAAGAACTTGACTACGACCAAAAATAGGCTTAATTGACTCAATTCCATTTTTTATTTGCTCAGGAGAAACTCCTAACGCAAGTGCAACTTTTATTGCAGCACAAGCATTTCTAAAATTATAGTTTCCAGGAAGCGGAAGAGTCATTGAAACTCCATTTACAGAAAACCTAGTACCATCAAGCCCTAAATCTGAGATAAAATGAACAACATCATCATCTGCCCCATATTTTACAACTGAGCCATTTACATTTTTTGAAAGAAAATCACAAAAATCATCATTGCAGGGAATAAAAGCAGTTTCTTTTCCAGAAAATTTTGAAAAAATCTTCTTTTTTTCACTTGCTATGTTCTGTCTGCTTCCAAGTATACCAATATGAGCAGTTCCAATATTTGTAATAACAGCAAATTGAGGGCACAAAACATTCGCAAGTTCTTGAATTTCTCCAACACGATTCATTCCCATCTCAAAAACACCAATTGCATGTTCTTCTCTAATTTTGAAAACCGAAAGAGGCAGTCCTGTTTCAGAGTTTAAATTTCCCTCATTTGCAATTACAGAGTACTTTTGAGAAAGTAAAGCAACTAACAATTCTTTTGTTGTAGTTTTTCCACTAGAACCAGTCACTCCAACTTTTATCAGCCCTGAAAACTTTTTTACATACGCAGCAGCTATTGATTGAAGTGCATGTAAATTATTTTCCGTAATAATAAATGTAGCAGTTGATTTTTCAGAAAGAGCATCATATTCTGATTTTTTAGAATTATATTCGCTTTGTTCAACAAAGATTACAGAAGCCCCCTTGTTAAGAGCAGAGCCAATAAAAGAATGTCCATTTTGTTTTTCACCAACAAGAGGAACAAAAAGTGTATTTTTTCCTACAACACGACTATCAGTTGCTACAGACGAAAAAAAAATATCACAAGTATTCTTAGAAAGACACGTTCCAGAAACACTTTCTAACAAAGTTTTTAAATCAAGCAAACTTTCTGCTTTATCATTCATTTTTTTCCGTCCTTAACATCAATTCGGACAATCTCACTACTAGTTGCTTTTCTCATTCCAAAATGCTCACTTGCGATTTTTTCAATTCGCTCAGAACTAGATAAAATACTAATACTCGTTATCAACTTCTTGTTTTGCTCAACTAAATCTTTTTGTTTACGCTCAAGAGCTGTAACTTCCTGCTCAAGTTTAGTATAACGACGAGCCTGCATACTATCAACAGCTAGAAGAAGAGGAATTGACATTGCAAATCCACATGCAATAAGTTTTTGCTTAAAAAGTTTAAGTTCTTCGGTACTCATAAAAATTCCTTAGTACCCGTCGCCAGCAATACCAAGCAAATGCCTTTCACTGGCTTCTCGAAGTTTACGTATTACACGCAATTTTGCACTACGAGATGGGGAGTTATTAAAAATTTCTTCCTGTGAGGGGAGCACAGGTTTTCTATTAATCAATTCACAACAAGATTGTCCACCACATACACATTTGGGGAATTCTGGAGGACAAACACATTTTTTCTCCAAATTGCGAAAATAATTTTTCACAATTCTATCTTCAAGGCTATGAAAAGTTATCACGCCAAGTTTTCCACCAATATTTAAAACATTAAAAGCAGACTCAAGTGCTTTCGGTAATCTCAACAATTCACCATTCACAGCAATTCGTAGTGCTTGAAAAGTTCTTGTTGCGGGATGTATTCCCCCATGCCGATATTGAGCAGGAACTGCTGAATATATCAAATCTGCAAGTTCTTTTGATGATGCTATTTTTTTAACTGAACGAGCAGCTATAATAGCACTTGCAATTCTTCTACTATATCGTTCTTCACCATATAAATAAATCAAGTCTGCAAGACTTTTTTCATCATAACTATTAACAATATCATATGCAGAAACTGGACTTTGTTCATTCAGTCTCATATCAAGAGATTCATCATATCTAAAAGAAAAACCTCGTTTACTCTGCTCATAATGGAATACAGAAATTCCCAAATCAAACAGAATCAAATCTGGATGTCGTTCAGAACTTGGATAATTTTCATAAAAATCGTTAAACCAAGTATTATAAAAATGGATTCTATCTCCAAAAACAGAAAGTCGCTCTTTTGCTTTTTTCTGTATATTACTATCGGCATCAAGTCCAATTACTTGCAAAGACGGATATTTAGACAAGAAAGCTTCTGTATGTCCCCCCTCACCTAAAGTCGAATCAACCATAACAGCAGTTGATTCAAAAGGTTCTCCTACAGGGCTGAGTAAATTCAAACATTCTTGCAATAAAACAGGTGTATGAACTATATCCAATTTTTACCATCCAGCAACTAATTCAAAGTTTATATAAAATCGAAAAAATATCAATTTTTTAATTATTTTAATCAGAAAAAATTTTATGTCAACGCATAAAAAAATAAAATTCTCTCCTATAAATTTATCGCACAGTATCAACATATTGCACAGTAAATAATACTCATTTTACCAATAAAAAAGACCCTACATAATATGTAAGGTCTTTTTATTCAACAAACCAAATTACCAGTTGTCTTTTGGATCGTCTTCGTCACGATTCTCCATATCATAGAGATCTGTAACAGCACGCATATCATCAAGATACATATAATATGAACCACGAGCTGCCATTGGGTCGCAGTCTACACGGAATCCAAGAATGCGAACACCTGGTCGGTCTCCGTTATATGCACTTGTCTGAATAATTCCGTGCACTCCATCAGGAGTTGGTGGAATAGCAACAGTAAGTTTTTTCCATCCACTGAAAGCAAGATTTCCTACATAAAGCTCGAAGTTGTTTCCGAAATAATCCTGAAGCAACAAAGTCAATGTATGGTTCTGATTACGTCCAGCAATCCAAACAGAAACTGTCTTTGTAACACCTTCAATAGGGATTGGGCGCATTGAGCGGATATAGAAAGAATTAACACCACGCTTGAAGAACTCAACTTTCAAGCCAAGAACTTTAGTATCCTCAGCTTCCTTATTATCTGCATCATCCAAAGGCTCTTTTTCATCTGGAGCACCATCGAAAAGACGACCTGTAATAACACCATAATCTGGAGAAATGTGAACAGTCCATGAACCTTCTCTCTCAAAACGGTCAACAGATACTTCACGAAGTGCCTGACTTGCAGATTCATTTCCAATGATTGATGGATCTGGATCACTCAAGCTTGATGATTCTCTAGAAGAACTCTGTTCCTGCGCAATCAAAGCGCCTGCTGCAAGGAATGCAATTGCAAGAAATGCTATCTTTTTCATTATTTACCTTCCTCTGAAGTATTTGATGAACTCTCTTCAAAACTGAAGTGATTCAAGTCAAATCCATCGTAAATATTTGACAACACATGAGTTGTATACTGAAGCTGGTCAAAGAAGATATTAAAATCATCTACATATTCATCAGGATCTGTGCGAACTCTGAATCCAACAAACTTCATTGAACTTGGAGCTGTGCGAAGACGTGCTGTCTGATGAATTGTTTTTGGAATATTAACAACAACATTTTTCCAGCCATTGAAATTAAGCTGACAAACTGGAAGAACATAAACAATACCATAAACATCTCGAACCATCATTTCGAGCTTATATTTATAGTTTGCACCCCAGACCCAGAAATCAACATGATCTACAAGACCCTTGAAAGGAATCTCATACGCAGCAGATTCACCATTTTCACCAGCTTTTGATGGGAAAATCTCAAACCAGTTTTCACCTTTTCGGTTATAGCTGATATTAACACCCAAAACTTTTGCAGGCTCTTCTTTTTCATAAATTGCACGCAAAGCATTCGGAATTGCTTCTACATACTGCTGCTTTGGGAATCCATCTGCAACAAAACGACTTGCCTGAACCTTCCAAGCAAACTCTTTCTCAGTATCAAAATCATCGATACTGATTGTTTCTACGCTTTTCACATTTGGCTGTGCAAATGCTGGAACGCAGAACGCAAGCACGAGAGCAAGACTCACTGAGAACACTACGCCCTTTTTCATTCAAAACTCCTTGAACTATCGCACTATTAGTGCCCGTTAACATACTCCTATAAGTTATCGGCATAAATAGCATAACTGTAATATATTTCTAATTATATTTCTCTGAGTCGTCTTTGTCAAACTCTTTTGAGATTTTTTATCGTCTATGTGCTCTTGATTTTCTTAATCTATCGTTGTAGCATTATCAATAATTACTTATCTAAGGGGACAGCAATGGTTAGTTACAAAGAGCTGGGTCTTGTGAACACAAGAGATTTGTTCGCAAAGGCAATCAAAGGCGGATACGCAATTCCTGCGTATAACTTCAATAATATGGAGCAGATGCAGGCTATCATTCAGGCTGCAGTAGAGACAAAGTCTCCTGTTATCCTTCAGGTTTCAAAGGGTGCTCGTGCTTATGCAAACGGAGCTATTCTCCGCAACATGGCTCGCGGTGCTGTTGAGTACGCTCACGAGTTGGGCTGCGATATTCCAATCGTTCTTCACCTTGACCACGGTCCAAACTTTGAGGTTGCAAAGGATTGTATCGACAATGGCTTCTCTTCAGTCATGATTGACGGCTCATCACTTCCATATGATGAGAACGTTGCTCTTACAAAGAAAGTCGTAGACTATGCTCACCAGTTCGACGTAACTGTTGAGGCAGAGCTCGGCGTTCTTGGTGGCGTTGAAGATGAAGTTTCTGCAGAAGAGTCAAAGTACACAAAGCCAGAGGAAGTTGTAGACTTCACATCAAAGACTGGTTGTGATTCTCTTGCAATCTCAATCGGAACTTCACACGGACGCTGCAAGTTCACTCCACAGCAGTGCACACGCACAGCTGACGGTGTTCTTATTCCGCCGCCATTGGCTTTCAACGTTCTTGAGGCTATCGAGAAGGAGCTTCCTGGATTCCCAATCGTTCTTCACGGTTCATCATCTGTTCCTGTTGAATATGTTCGCATCATCGAGCAGTACGGCGGAAAGATTCCTGATTCTGTTGGTATCCCAGAAGAGCAGCTCCGAAAGGCTGCAAAGTCTGCTGTTTGCAAAATCAACATCGACTCAGACGGACGCTTGGCAATGACTGCTGCAATCCGCCGCCACCTCGCTGAGCACCCAGGCGACTTCGACCCACGTCAGTACCTCTCACCAGCTCGCGATGAGCTCAAGAAGATGTACATGCACAAGAACATCGAAGTTCTCGGTTCAGCTGGACACGCATTGGACTAGGATTAAGATTTGCTAGTTAAAGCATAAAAAACGCCCTTGCGAAATGCCAAAAGCAAAGTAGCAGGGCGTTTTTTATTGATTAATCACATCTTTGAAAAAAGAATTAACGTCCATATCTTGATTTTTCTCCATAATCATTTTCTTTTTCTCTAAAATCACTTTCTTTTGTTTCATAATCATTTACTTTTGTTTCATAATCACTTTCTTTTGTTTCATAATCATTTTCTTTTGCTTCATAATCACATGCTTTTGCTTCATAATCACTTGCTTTTGTTTCATAATCAATTGCTTTTATTCCAAAATCACATGCTTTTACTTCATAATCATCTGCTTTTGCTCTGTCAGCACAAAAAAAAGAATCCCGCGAAAAGCACAAACTGTGTCAATCGCGGGAAAGAGTTATGAAGAAGTGCTAAATTATAGCCATTAGCCTTTGACAGCACCAGCAGTCATTCCGCTGATGAAGTAGCGCTGGAACGCGAAGAACACAATCAAAAGAGGCACAACAGAAAAGCAAGAGCCAGCGATAAGCAAGTCGTAATTGTTTCCGTATGGCGTCAAAAGTGTGTTAAGTCCAATCGGCAGAGTGAACTTTCCGGCATCGCGATAAACGAGCATTGGCCAAAGCATATCGTTCCATGCTCCCATCGCGCTCAAAATCGCCATTGCCGCGAACGCAGGCTTCGCAAGCGGCATCATAATCGTGAAGCAAATGCGGTATTCGTCAGCGCCGTCAATGCGCCCGGCGTCAAGAAGCTCCTTCGGCAGTCCAATCATAAACTGTCTGAAAAAGAATATCGTGGAAGCACCGCAAATTCCCGGCAAAAGCACGCCCGGCGTCGTGTTTATCAGCTTCATCGCAATGATTTCCTGATACAGCGGGAGCATGAGGATGACGCCTGGAACCATCATCGTCGCAATAACGATGAAAAACAGCGTGTTCTTGAGCTTGAAGTCATACATTGAAAGCCCGTACGCGACAAGATAGCAGAAAAACAGCGTGAAACACACCGAAAGCGATGTCAAAAAAAGGCTGTTCTTGTACCACATAAAATATTTATGCGGGATTTTTACCCATTCGCCGTCTTTCACGGCTTTTTGTGTGAACAGATAAATGTAGTTGCTGAGCGTAAGCCCTTTCGGGTCAGGATTTATGTTAAGACCGTAGCGGATAAGCTCTTGTCCTGGTCTGAAAGATGCCAAAAACAGCGCAATGAGCGGATAAAGAACGAGCAGCGCAATAACGGTAAAAAGAGCCAGTGCGCCAGCCGAAAGCAGAATGCTTTGCGTGCGCATGCTGTGATATTTTAATGCTTTGCCTTCCATTTATTTCTCCTTTTTGAACGTGCCGTTCATCACGAGCTGAACTGCGTTAATCACAAGCGCAATGACAAGAAGCACCAAACCGACAGCGCTTGCATATCCCATCTGGTTTTTCTCAATGCCGCGTCGGTACAAATAGCCGACGATTGTCAAACCAATGTTACGCGGAGAGCCGTTTCCGCCCCACATCATATAACTTTCGAGGAACATCGCAAGACCTGCGTAAATGCTGATTGTCAGAACGAAAATGGAAGTCGGCTTCAAAAGCGGAAGCGTAATCTTCGTGAACTTCTGCCACTTCGTCGCGCCGTCAATGTCCGCAGACTCATAAAGCGAGTTGTCAATGCCCTGCAGTCCCGAAAGGAAATAGAGCATATTGACGCCCGTCCATCTCCAGCAGCACAGCGTAATCATAGCAAACCAGCCCGTCGGATACATTTTGAGCCACTTCACAGAAGGCTTTCCGAAAAAGTGCATAATCTGGTTCATCGTCGAGCCGTCAAGCTCGCTGAACATAAGACCGAATACTGTGCCTGCAACAACGACAGATGTAAGAGCAGGAATGTACAAAATTGCTTTATAGGTAGTTTTGAACTTCATGAACAAACTGTTCATCACAGTCGCCAAAAACATTGGAATCGGAATAAGCAGCGCACAAGTTATTATTGTGTAAAGGAAACTGTTTTTAACTGCAATATAGAAAGTTTTGTCTTTTAGGAGCTTTGTGTAATTACCAAGCCCAATCCATTTTGTCTCCCCTGGCAAGATGTTCTGAAAACTCATCAAGACCGCGCTCACGAACGGGTAAAGCCAGAATATCGAAAACGTCAGCACAAACGGAAGCACGAAAATATACGGAGCAACCTTATAGTTATACAAGAAGCCTTTTATGCCCTTTTGTTTCATCATTTCCCCCTTTTGAAATCTTTCCGCGCTCTGTCCAAAAAGAAAAGGGCGCGGAAAGTTTTATAGGCGATTTTTCTTTTGCAAAAACCGTTTTTACAGGTTATTGCTCAAGGTCAATTTCGCCCTGTGCAGTACTAAGCTCCTCATCAACATCAGCACCGCTTTCAAGACAGTTGTTCAAAACATTGAGGTTAATCTGCTCGTTGATTGCTGAAGAAATAGGAACGCACTTGATACCGCCAATTTCGTCTTTGATAACGTTCAAGACATCAAAAGGATTTGTGCGGAAGTATGCAACATATTTGTTTGAAGGGTCGTGTGTAAGACTTGTGTCCTGCCACATATCAGTGTTTACAGGGTCAAATCCCAAAACTTCCCAAATGCGCTTTTCGCCCTCAAGAGAAAGTTTTGCATAAACGATGAACTCTGCGGCAAGTTCCTGATGCTTTGACTGCAAAGAAACAACTGTACCAGTACCGCCAATACCAACAGAACGAGGCTGTCCCTCTTTGTAGACAGGACAAGGAGCGATTGCCCACTTTCCGCTCTGCTCAGGCATATAGTTCAAGAAGCGGCTCATGTACCAGAGCGCCTTCGGGAACGCTGCGATTTTACCGTCGCCGACACAAGCATAACCTGCTTCTGTATCAATCTGTCCGCCGGCAGTCGGTGTCGCGATGCCCTCGTTGACCCATCTCTGCTGCATTTTAATCATATCGCTAACGCCGTTAATGCAAACATTTGCCTTGCCGTTTGCGTCAGTCCAATCCTGCTTGTTTTCTGCCATTGAAAGCCAAAGCCAGTCAGTTCCGCCTGTGTCAGCGCCAGTCATCATGACCTCGCCGTTTGAAGCCTCTTTCAACTTCAAGCCCGCCTTTTCAAAGTCGTCCCAAGTCTTGATTGTCTTGTAATCGATACCATATTTTGACAAAAGCTCATCGTTGTAATACATGACAGTCGCACCGACATGGAACGGAATACCGTAGTGCTTTCCGTCCTTTCCGTAAATGTCGAGACGTGACTGAACAACATTGTCCTTGTATGGCTCAATATATTTGTCCATCTCAACAAACTGAACATTGCCGAGAGTGAAGTTCGGGAACTGACCGATTTCAACATCGCAAATATCAGGAGCGCCAGTTCCAGTCTGGTTTGCCATAATGAGCTTGTTGTGCATATCGCCATAAGGATATGTCGTGAACGTAATCTGAATCTGCTTGTCAGGATGCTCTTTGTTCCACTGCTCAAGCATTGCCGCATAGTGCTGACTGTGAAGGTCGACAAAAGTCCACAACTCCAAGTGCGTTCCGCTGTCAGGACCGACAGTCGAAATAGCGTCCGCCTTTATTTCATTCGTTTTCTCTGATTTTTCCTCTGCTTTTGGAGCAGCGGCAGAAGAAGCGCTTTCGCTCTTTCCGCCACAACTTGTAAATGAGCCAACTGAAAGTGCAAGCGCGCTAAGTGCGGCTGCAACTCTAAAACATCTTTTCATAAAAAAGACCTCCGAAATTCATATTGTCCTTGTATTTTTAGAATAAACCCAAAATTTTTAGCCGTCAACTTATTTTTTGATAACAAACGAAAAACATTGATAGACAGAAAAGGCAATATGATTTTCTTGCTCGAAAAACCTTAATTTATCGCACAAAACCACAAAATTCCAATTTCTCCAAACGGCTTTTCTGCTGTTTCAAAAGTTTTTTCGTTTTTATTACGAATTTTCTTGTTATAAATATTTTTTCTAAATGCACATCGTGTGAACGAGGCTTTCAAGCCACTGAAAGATGAACTAGAGGCGCTTATTTCGCGTGTGTCGACGAGTTTTGACAAAAAAAATGGGCTGTCCGATAAGTTCGTTGCTCAGTGTCATTCCGAACTCGTTTCGGAATCTCTACAGATGCAGCGTAGATGCTGAAAACAAGTTCAGCATGACAATACTTTTGGGACAGCCCTTTTTCAAAAAATGTTTTACTGTGCGATTTGTTTTTTTGCGCCTAATTTTGAGAACGGAACGAAGAGAAGCGCGACGGTCAAAAGCACGAAGACAGCGCTCAAAACACAGCCCATGAACGGAGAGTAATATGCAATTGTTTCACAAAGTGAGGGGAAGGCTGAAAGGAGGAAAGCGAGGGCGAGTGTTATTGCAGACGCGTTTTTTAGAAGCGTCCGCAATGCAAAGAAGAGGCTTATAAAAAGGATTGGAAGAGCGAAAAGGTCAAACGCTGAGAAGAGCTTATTCTCGCCAAAAACGTTATACGGAAGGAAAATTGTGTAAAAGCCGAGCATCAAAGAAAAGAACTGCTCTGCTTTTTCTTGCGCGGCTCCTTTTTTGAAAAAGCGGGCAAAAAAGAAATAGAGCGCACTGCACAAAACGACTGGCAAAAGCGTGTGGAACAAGTACAAGCCGACAAAATTCTTTAGGAACGACGCGGAATGTGGCTGTTCACAGAAAAAAACGAAAAATCTCACGACGAACAAAAGCGATGAGATTACAAGCCCTGAAAAGTACGCGGCAAGGCGCTCTTCCGTGCGCTTTTTTGATATGTAGCCCGCGCTGAAAAGCGGGATTGCTGTCAATAAAAATGCTTCCATAGCGAAAAATGTATCATAAAAACAAAAATAAGCCAATTACATTAAAAAGGGTTTTCATAAAGACAACTTTTTTTGTATACTTGGAGCTATCATGATTTCTACATTATTCACCCTTGCTGGTAGCCTTTGTTTTTTGCTCTACGGTATGAAAATGATGAGCGACGGCATTCAGAAAAACGCTGGACAAAAGTTGCAGTCCGCGCTTGCTGTCGTAACAGGAAACCGCTTCGTTGGTCTTTTCACAGGTATGGTTCTCACGATGATTATTCAGTCATCGGGCGCAACGACGGTTATGCTTGTTTCTTTTGTAAACGCAGGTCTTTTGACTCTTGAGCAGTCTGTCGGCGTTATCTTTGGTGCAAACATCGGAACAACGATAACAGCGTGGATTGTCGCTTTTTTTGGCAACGGCTTTGAGATTAAAGATTATGCTATCCCGATTATCGCTGTGGGATATGTGTTTCTGACGCAGAAAAAGTGGAAGCTCGAAGGCGTGGGAATGGCAATTCTCGGCTTTGCTATATTGTTCATCGGTTTGGGCTGGCTTTCTGATTTGTTCAAAAATCTTTCTGGCATAGATGAGTTTGTGGCAAAAGCACAGGGCTACGGCGCGATTTCCACGATGCTGGCAGTGCTTACAGGAATCGCAATCACGGCTTTGATTCACTCGTCTTCTGCGATGACAGCTATCGTTATCACGGCGGCTGCTAAAAATCCTGCAATGTGGGAATTCGGCGCGGCTATGGTTATCGGTAGCGAAATCGGCTCAACAGTCGATTCTATTATGGCGGCTTCTCATTCAAAGGCAAACGCAAAGAGAACCGCTCTCATTCACGTTATGTTCAACGTCGCAACAGTGGTTATCACTCTTATTTTCTTCAAGCCTTATTTGCGCTTCGTTGATTTCCTTATTCCTGGCACAGTTCAGGACAATATCGTTTATCACATCGCTATGCTTCACACGTCGTTCAAAGTTATCGGAACGATTATCTTTATCCCGTTCGTAAATCAGATTGCAAATCTTGCCCGCAAAATCATCAAGGACGACGAGGCAGAAGACTCAATGGTCTATCATCTTGAGTTCAACGAAAAGACGGCTCTCGAAACACCAGAAGCCCTCGTTTTCAGCGCACAAAAAGAAATCGCTCTTATGTCCGACATTGTTGTTCAGATGTTCGACGCTGTTCAGAGCGGATTCAAGCACCGCGACGAGAGTTTTGAAAAAGAGCATTACAAAGAACTCCTTTCACAAGAGGATTTCACAGACCAGATGAACGAGCAACTCACGAATTATCTTGTGCGCTGTTCACGATTGGACATCAGCGAGCAGTCACAGAACACTGTATCGATTATGATGCAGATTGTGCAGGAGCTTGAAAGCATGGCTGACGAGTGTTTGAACATCGGTATGCTCATCAAAAAGTCTGTCGACAAGAAAATGCAATTCTCTTCAGACGACCTTGAGCGGCTTATGCCTTACGTTGAGCTTGCGCGCGAGTTCCTCTATTTTGTCTACAAGAACATCGGAAAGCACCTCAACAAGAACCAGCTTGCCTACGCCGAAGACCTCGAACGGCAAATCGATGACGAGCGGCGCAGACTCAAGAAAATCGCAAGAAGCCGACTCGAAACAGGAGCGAACGTCAAAGCAGAGCTTTTGTATATCGACCTTGTGCGTCAAATCGAGAAAATCGGCGACCGTTGTTTCGGCATTGCGGGTGAGCTTGCGAAAAACACAACCGCTCCACAGGCTTCTTGAAAATGGCTTTTCGCTTAAACAAACGTATTCTCATTATTTTCTCAATCGCTCTTATATCTTTAGGCGCGTACTTTGCTTGGGATTTTTCAAAAGAAAAAGCAGAATACAAGCCTTACAAAGAGTTTTACAATGATGTGCTTCAAGACACCGTGGAAAAAGCCAAAATCGACGGAGAGCGCATTTATTTCCGCACCGACGTATATGCTTCGTGGGCAAAAGAATATCCTTTGTACACAGAAAACCCCAATTCGCCTACATTGCGAGAAACAATGCTTTTGCACGGCGTGAAAATCGAAGAAACAAAAGACTCTGGCGAAATAGTTTCGCTCATTCTCGACAGCATTTTCTACATCTTCTTTTTTGGAATGATTTTCATCGCTTTCAGAAAGTTCATTTCGCCAAACACTTTCCGCGTCGTTCACAAGACTGGAGTGAAGTTCAGCGACGTTGTGGGAATGGAGAGCCTCAAGCGCGATATGGCGCAAGTCATGGACATAATGCTTCACCAAAAAGAATACGCTTCTCGCGGCATTCGCATGCCGAAAGGGATTTTGCTCGAAGGAGACCCCGGCAACGGCAAAACGCTATTTGCGAAAGCTCTTGCGGGAGAAGCGAAAGTGAACTTTATTGCGGCAAAAGCGACTGACTTTGAAAGCATGTTCATGGCGATAGGTCCGATGAAAGTAAAGCTCCTGTTCCGAAAAGCAAGAGCAAAAGCGCCGTGTATCGTCTTTATCGACGAGTTCGACGGCATCGGCACAAGGCGAAACTATTCAGGAAGCGCTATTGAAACCGAAAACACGCGCATTGTTACAGCATTGCTCAACGAACTTGACGGCTTTGAGGAAACAAAGGGCGTTTTGGTGATTGCGGCAACGAACAGCGTTTCAGCCCTCGACCCCGCTCTTATCCGCCCAGGACGCTTTGACGCAAAGTTCCGCGTTCCTTCTCCTGATGAAAAGGCGCGAGAGGAGCTTGTCGCGATGTACACCAAAGGCAAGAAACTCGCTGCAGGACTTTCGATAAAAGAAATCGCAGACTTTTTCAAAGGCGCAAGCTGCGCCGAAATCGAATCCGCCTTGAACCGCGCCGCCCTACTCGCCCGCCAAGCCTCCCGCGACGAAATCACGCTTGACGACGTAAAAAGAGCGTTTGGCAAATAAAAAACATTTTTAGTTATTGTAATTAAATCAAAAAATCGTCGTGTCAAAATGACATTTGCTGACTTTTGCGAAAAACAAGGCGTGTCATTTTGACATTCGATGTCTTGGGCAAAAAACGGCTCGCGTCACCATGACACGATATGATTTGCACCAAAAACGTGCCGCGTCACCATGACACGAGCTGATTTTTCAAAAAGTCGCGTCGTGTCATTATGACATTCAATGCTTTTGCGAAAAGCGAGGCGTGTCATTTTGACATCGCCCAAATTTGGCGCCCCTCGCAAAATGTCATAAAAAAAGCTCACGGGCGGCTGATTTTTTTGAGCGCGACAAAAATAAAAGGAATATCCACTATCGAAGTGAGCAAAAACGCCAGAGGCTGCGCCTCTTCAATGCCCGAAAGCCCTCGAAAATTCGCCAGAATCACAAGGCTTGGGATAAACAAAATGCCTGCACGGAATGAAGAATGAAGACTCGATAAAAGTTTTTGCCCTGTCGTTTGCATCAAAAACTCAGTTATGACGCAAATCGGCTGAAGATAAAGCGCAATGCACTGCAATGTAAGAGCGCGCTTTGCAATCGCGATAACGGCGGGGTCGTCGCGGAAAACGCGGATTATTGAATCGTTGAAAATCAGGCAAAGCGTACACAAGACGGCAAGGCAGGCACTCGCAAAGCCAATCGTGAAAAAATACGCCTTGCGCACTCGCTCGAACTTACCCGCGCCGTAGTTAAAGCTCGACACTGGCTGAAATCCTTGCCCGATTCCGATTGCGACAGAAAGACAGAAAAACGACACTCGGCTCGCAATGCTCATTCCCGCCACTGCCGCATCTCCAAATGGAGAAGCAAGCGAGTTCAAGAGCATTGTGGAAAGGCAGCCCAAAGCGTTTCGCAAAAGGCTCGGCAAGCCCGTCAAAACGATGTCGCTCAAAAGCGAAAGGCGCATCGTGATGAATTTTAAACTCAATTTGCTCTGCGTCTTTCCTCGCAAGAACGCCGAAAGCAAAACAAGAAAGCTCACCGCCTGCGATAGCGCCGTTGACAAGCCCGCGCCCGTGATGCCCAAATCAAAGACGAACATAAAAAGCGGGTCGCCAGCGATATTGAGCAAGCTGCCCAAAACGAGCGCAATCATCGAGAATGCAGCTTTTCCCTCGTAGCGCAAAATCACGTTGAGCGTGAAACTCGACACTGTGAAAGGAGCAGCGATTAAAATCCAGCGGATATAAGAGGCGGCATAAGGGAAAATCGTCGTGGTTGAGCCTAGCTTATAGATGAGTTTTTTGAGGAAAACGAAGCCAAAGACCTCAATCAAAAGCCCGAACGCAAACGACAAGAAAAAGCCCGTGGAAGCGTATCGCGTGGCGTCTTCGCGGTTTTGCCTTCCGAGCATGCGCCCGACGTAGTTTCCCGCGCCCTGCCCGAACAAGAAGCCCGCCGCCATCAAAATCGTCATAAAGCCGAAGACGATTCCGACCGCACCGCTCGCGCTCGTTCCAAGCCTGCCGACAAAAGCCGTGTCCGCCATATTGTAGATGTTGGTCACGAGCATGCTAATCACTGTCGGAACTGTCAGCCCCGCAACCAGAAGCGGCACGGGCGTCTGAGTCATCTTTATGTATTGTGCGTTCTCATTCATTCGATTTTCTTCCTTACGGCTTTATTTTATTTTGCAAAAAAACTCTCGTCAACGCACAGCAAAATAAAAAAAAGGCAGAAGAGTTTACCCGTTTGGGTAGTGCATTAAATATAATCATCTTTTATAATTTAGTTTGACATTTGTTCACAGGTACTCGTAAAAAAATATTGACGGAGGAATTATGCAGAAATTTTCTTTTGCTCTTTTTGCTCTTGCGTTTGTACTTTTCTTTTCAAGCTGCTCACTGCTTTTCAATGCGTCATCCAGCGATGAGGCAACTTTGACTTTCAGACTCGGCGGGGAGCTTTTTTCAAAGATGAAAAACTCACGCGCCGTTGTTGACGATGCAGAAGACGGCTATTATTTGGACATCGAAATCAAAGGCGGATTCTCAGCAAAAAAGACCGCTTCTCTTTCACAAAGCGGCGCGACAGTTTCGTTCGAGGAGATTCCCGAAGGCGTTACGATTTGGGCACAGGCTCAGGCTTACGAGGTCGTTGACGGCGAGAAAGTGATTTATTTTGTGGGCGAAAGCGACAAAGTCACGATTGCGGAAGGCGAAAACGAGATTTCGCTCGTGATGAAAAAATACGAAAGCGCTGACACAGAAGAAGAAGAAATCGGCGTGAAGTTTTATGTTTCTGCAAATGCTGAAGCGAATACTGTTGGCGACGGCTCAAAAGAAAAGCCGTTCAAAAGCGTTGAAATCGCGCTGCAATCTCTTCCGACCACAAGCGAAAACATAATCCTCATTTTGAGCGGTGCGTTCCAGACTCCGCAGACCATTTATAACGATTTTGCGCTAGCAAGCGGCTGCACATTAACGATTAGGGGGGGGGATTCGAGCGCAAAGCTAAGCGAGGGCTTCACTTCATCAAGCAGCAGCGCTGTTCCAATCACGCTCAAAGACTTGAGCATTTCAAGCAACATCGAAGTTGAAACATCTACAAAAGTAACGCTTTACAATGTAAAATCCGCAGGTCAAGTTGTCATTTACGGAAACGGACAGCTTTTGCTCAAAGGCTCAACAGTCATTGAAGGCGAGTTAAAGCCTTTGGACGCTGACGCAAAAATCATTGTCGCAGGTCCGCTTTCGGCAAGCACAGTCGCCACGATTACGCCAAGTGAATACACTTCAGGCTTGCAGTTGATTGAGGTCGCGGAGGGCGCAGGCGTGTCGATGAGCAATGTCTACAAGAAGTTCAAAGTAAAAGCGAACGGCACGACAGAATGGCAGCTCAACTCAAGCGGACAACTTGAAAAAAAGACGTCAACAGAGGCAACAGTTGGAAGTGTTGTTCTTTCTGACGGCACATACATTGCACAAGAAGATATAAGTTCAATGACAGCCGAACAAAAAGCTAAAGCTATTGCTGTTATTTTTTATGTAGGCTCAACGAGCGACCCTCTTGGAGAAAAAACACTTGGCTTGGGCATAGAAATAAGCGCTGATACAATGACTTGGTCAACATCACAAATCGGGCAATCAAGCAACACTCAAGAAGTTTTTTCTGATATTTTATGCACTAACACCTCAATTATGCCATATGATACACATGTTTCGTATGATTATAGCGGAACATCATATCTCTTTGGAGACCTTGACGGAAGTGATAACTGGAGTGCAGTACAAACAGCTGACCCAAATTCAAGTATTTCTGACTATCCTGCTTTTGAGTGGGCAAACAATTACGCAGCCACATATTCAATTACAGGCAAATATGCAAGTGGATGGTATCTTCCAACAGCTGCAGAAATGATAACTTTATATGTAAACTTATACAGTGATACAAAAACTATAAATTCCATTATGGAACTGCTTAATAAAACAACTCTTGAAGGAAAGGATTTTCTTACATCAAACCGCACTTATAACCAGTCTGACAACTTCCTGTATTATTCCATTTTAGCAGGCTTTAACACAGGAACACCTATCCATGAAGGAGTTTCTGTTGGCACTGGTTACGCTTGCGCAATCCGTGAGTTCTAGCAGAAACAAATAAAACACCCCCGCAAGTGCATTTCTCTTTGCTTTACGGGGGATTTTTGTGCTAAAACAATCTCAACTCAGGGACTTTTTTCTTTTATAAGGCTAAAGTGCTTATCTCTTGTCCACACACTGCAATTATCTCTAATCGCTAAATATGCAATAACAGCATCTGCAAACGGCACTGCAAGTTCAGAAGCAAATGGACATCAGATATATGGCGATACTAGTGGTTCTTACAGATGTTATCTCCATACAATAGAAAATGACTCTACTGATGGAACTAAATGTGAAGATGCAGTAACATTGCCATAACATAAAAGAAACATTCAGGAGAGGAAATGAAAAGCAAACTGCGAACTTTATTTTTAACGCTTCTTGGGATTTTGATAAGCACACAATTATTCGCGACAGGGCAAGTTCCAGATATTTTGATTTTGAACAACAAGAAGGAGAGGTTATTTTCAAACCCGATGGAATCAGTATTTTTCAAAAATCCAGAACTCAAAGAAAAATACAATTCCATCGTTTCAAAATATGATGTTTTGATTTCAACTGCATGCTGGCGCGGGTATGTTGCAACGTTTGAAATCATTGATTCTGCGCTCTACGTTGTTGATTTGACCGTGGAAATCGCTGTAAAGCCGACAGACAAATCAAAGGATTTTCAGCCAAAAGACATTTCCATTTTCTCAGAGCTGTTTGAAAGCGAAAAGCCTGTTTTGTGCGATTATTCGGAAATGTTGATTGTTCCACAAGGAAAGCTGAAAAAATATGTTCACGGCGGTTATTTGTCTGAGTACGAAAAATACATTTTGATAAAAATCACCGACGGAAAAGTGATAAACAAAGGCGAATATCTTTTGCAGGAATACAAAGACAAAAGAGATAAAGCGTTTGAAGCCTTTTACAAATCCGATAAATACGAGGATTGCTGGAACTCAATAAAGGACGGCTTTGACAAATCGATTTCGGAAGAACACAAAAGAGCAATCATGAAAGATATCGAAGATTTTTATTTATATGAGTTCTTTGAGTTTTAGGAGCAACAAGCAGCAAATACGATAGTAGAAAATTTCATTAAACAAAGTACAGTCTATTCGTTATGTTGGCAAAACCGTTTATAAAATGGGTTGGTGGGAAAAGCTGGTGGAACACAACTTTTTGAAAGCGAAGAGGGCGATGGTTATTGGTGCGGAACTAGAAGCAATCCTTATGCAATTCGCTTTGGCAATGACGGAGAGCCATTTGACCAAAGTGATGAAAGTGTTTGGCTTACATTTGTAATTCATTCATTCTAGCAAATAAATCCCCCCGCAAGAGCATTTCTCTTTGCTTTGAGGGGGTGCGCTTTTGTGCTAAAACAATCTCAACTCTGGGACTTTTTCTTTTATAAGGCTAAAGTGCTTATCTCTTGTCCACACACTGCAATTATCTCTAATCGCTAAATATGCAATAACAGCATCTGCAAACGGC
>CACYWZ010000013.1 GCA_902778325.1 uncultured Spirochaetaceae bacterium | reverse complement strand
GAGCAATAAACAAATGTTTTTTGCTTCCCTGAGCAAAAAGAGAGCAAAAAACAAAAAACGCTCACACAAAAACTCTTTTTCAACCAGACAACAAATAGTATCCAGCCGAAAAAAGAGTTTTTATGAAATAGTATCAGCTTTAGGTGTTAAGAAAAGTATGTTGCATTATGTCATGCTGAACTTGTTTCAGCATCTCTAAGTTGTAGCAGATTCCGAAAACAAGTTCGGAATGACAATAGTTTTTTTCAGCATACTTTCGTAACAGCACCGCTTTATTTAGCGTATTTCTTGACACGAGCGTCGTTTATTTTGCCAGAATAGTTCAAGCCGAACGCGAAATCGTATGTATTGCCCTCGCTGTCGGTGTAACAAACCATATCCTGCCCCACGTCCTCAAGCTGTGCCTCAACTGCGAGCATATTAGCAGGCATCTGCATTGGAAGAAGTCCGCGTGGCTCGGCTTTGCCCGTCAAAATGTCGAAGAATGCCTGGTCGCTGACCGAGAATGCGAGCAAAATCGCGTCCGCGTCTTTTTCAATCTCGCCGAAGCAAACAGGATTTGCCGCTTTCATACAAATCACAACAGGAATATCCTTGCCCGCCTTTGCCGCAATCGCGTTCTTGAATGCGATATAGTCGCGTTCGTTATAGAGCTTTGAAGTCTGTCCGTTGTAGCTGCGATTTTCTTTCACGCCGTCTGTGATATTGCCGCCGAGAGAAACTTTGCGACCGAACTCTGCTGTGTACGGCTCGTACTGCAACGAAAGCGGATAGAAAGTCTTTGTTCCGTCCTCGTTTGTCGTCATTCCAGCCTTGGAGAAGTTCGAGCCGTTGTTAGGGCTGCTCATTCCTGCAATAATCATATCGACTCCGCTCAAATCTGGCGTTTCGTAGCCTGTGATGTTGCCCTCTTCGTCCGTAATCGGCGTATCGGTAACGACTTTCTTGAAATAATTGCCCGCGATAGAAAGCGACATAGATTCAAGCCAGGCAGGTTCACTCGCACCCCAAGGTCCAGGAATAGATTCGAGGTAAGTCATAGGAATATAAACGGTTTTGTCTTTCATATCGCCATTCGCCTTGATTAAACCGCCCTTGTTTTTGAGCATTACGATTGAAGCGAGCTGTGCATTGTATCCATCGGCTCTTTTTTCGGCGTTTCCCGCAAGTGCTTTTGAGCGTTCAATGTCGAGATAAGGATTTTCGAACAAACCAGGGTTAAAACAGAGCATCAAAATGCGTTTCGCAGAAAGTTCGAAGCGTTCACGGGCTTTTTCCTCGCCCATTTCTTTCTTCATCATCTCATAAGCAGCTAAAATCGGCTTTGAGTCGTTGTTTCCACCGAACATATCGATTCCGTTCATCAACGCGTCATAGTGTCGCTCTTCCACACTGCGATTTTCCTCGCCCCACGCCATGCCGAAGAAGTCTGGAGTTGCCGCAAGAGTTACGCCCCAGTCTGTGCAGACCACTCCACCGAAAGCCGCGCCGTTTCTCAAATCGTCCATCTTCTTTTTGTTGTAAGCAGAGCCGACTGCGCCGCCCTCAAGAGGATTTCCATCTTTGTCGAGCGCGATTGAGTAAGAATCCATCACGGCAGTTGCGCTTTTGGTCTTGCCCTTGAGCTTGAAGCCTCCGAGAGTGAAAGGCTTGAGGTGCTCCGCGTAATTATCGCCTGGATAAACTCCGAACTTGCCGCTTTCCATGTGGCTTTCGCGACCAGCTTCGCCGATTCCGTCGCCTGGCCAGTGCTTAATCATACAGTTTATCGAATCTTCGCCCCAACCCGTGTCTTTTCCCTTCGTGTTGTATGTAGATTGAGAGCCGTCAACGTAAGCCTGCGTCATATCGATAGCAAGTTGAGTGTTTTCGCCGAAAGTTCCGTTCACTCGAAGCCATCTCGGTTCTGTTGCAAGGTCAATCTGAGGACCTAACGCTGTTGTAATTCCCATTGCGCGATACTCTTGCGACACATCTTTTGCAAACTGATACATTATGTTGGTGTCGAAAGTCGCCGCAAGCCCGAGATTAGATGGCCACATAGAAATATCTGCACCCGAAATCATATTAGAATATTGGTCGCCTGTACCAGCCGTGCTTCTCGGGTCAGAAGAATAGTTTACAGGAACAGGGAAATCCAAACTTTCCACAAACGCCTGCATTTCATTGTTCCATTGCACTGCCGCAGCCACGTTGTTGCTTCCTGCGTTCAAGACAGCGCGAAGATTGTCTTCTTTCAAGTATTTTTTCTGCGCGTCAGTCAATCCTTCTTCGATAGCACGCTCGTGCGAGCTGAAAAGCATCAAGCCTGCAATCTGTTCGGGGGTGAGTTCTTTCGCGAGTGCCTCTGCTCTTTTCTCTGCTGAAAGTCGCCAATCTTCCCAAGCGTCGAGTTTGCCGTTCTTGTTCATATCCTTGAACGCAAAGCCCTTATCTTCGATGATTTTGACACCACTCTTTTCGGAATAGCCCAATCTTGCGCCTTTTTTGTTCTCAACCAAAACGTAAGTTGTCTTTCCGTCGCTTACGGTCTTGGTTGTGTACTTCTTTTTGGTCGTTGCCGTAGCGTCTAAAGCCAAAAGACAAAGTGCAGTACAAGCTGCAAAACGCACCGCTGGTCGTGCGCTAAAATTAGTTCGGAGCATAAATGCCCTCCAAAATAAGATATTCTTCAGCGCATAAAAAAAGGCAAAACTTCTTTTCCTTGCGCTAAAGGTTTAAGAGGTTTTGCCTGTTATTCACAGTAACAATCCAGCTTGATATTTATGTTAAACGACAAATTCCAAATTGGTCAAATTCTTTTTTTGACAAAATCACATATTCAGAGCATATTTGTTGATACCTAATTCAAATCATACTATAATGAAAATGTAATTATTGGTACGCAAGACGTAACTGAAAAAATTTTGGAAGCATACAACGATGTTTTTGCCGACAGCATAAATGCTCTATTATTTAAGGGCGAGCAAGTCATAAATTATAACGACTTAAAAGACGCTCAAAAGGTTTCAATTTATAAGTTCGATGACAATCTAAAGTGGCAAGAAAGAGATGTTGCGAAATATTGGGTAAAAGGTAAAACATATATTAGCTGTTTTGGTTTAGAAAACCAAACTCATATAGATTACACGATGCCAATTCGTGTGATGAATTATGATGCAGCAGAATATATGAAGCAGGTAAAAGATAATAAGCCCTATTATCCAGTAATTACAGTAGTGCTTAATTTTGATACATCAAAACGTTGGACTGAAAAGAAATCTTTAATTGATTTGTTCGGTTCAACTGTTAACAGCAAAGTATTGCCATACATCAACGATTACAAGCTCAATGTGTTCGATTTAGCTTGGCTGACAGATGAAGAGATTTCTTATTTCAAGAGCGATTTCAAGCTAGTTGTTGAATACTTGAGAGCAGAACGAACAGGCAACGTTGAAGATTGGGACGAGCAAAAGGTTGAGCATATTCATGAATTACTAAATCTTTTGCGGTCGATTTCAGATAATGAAATCCTCAAACGAACAGAAATTGAAGATTTCATTATTCAAACACAGCAGAAAACAGGAGGCGTAAAAATGAGCGGACTCTTTCAAACATACTGGAACAGAGGTGTGCAGCAAGGTATTTCTCAAGGCATTTCACAAGGACGCACAGAGGGTATATCTATCGGACGCACAGAGGGGATTAACTCAATGACAGCCCTGATGTCCAGTCTTTATGCACAAGGACGGGACGCAGACGTAAAGAGAGCCTTCACCGACAGTGCATATTTGCAGCAACTCCTCGCAGAATACCAAGGCTAACGGTCAAAGACCGCTTTTCAAACACAGGCTGCTTTTACACCCACAGGGTGATTTTCAAAAACTGCGACTTTCTACACACCGCAAAAAGTGTATCAAAGTCGCAGTTTTGTTATTCCACCGCTACAGCTCACTTATTTTACTGTACGCACAATACGGAAACCACACCAGGCGCTCTGGTAGTTAGCACTGCTGTAGAACCCGTCGCTAAGCTCGCAGTGACTGTCTCTAAGAAGCCAGCAGCCGCCACGGTTATAACGGTAGTAGCCGTGGGGGGAATCCCACACCCACTCAAAGACGTTGCCACTCATATCATAAAGCCCATAGCCGTTTGGCTTTTTCTGTGCCACAGGATGTGTTTTTTCTCTACTGTTATCTTCATACCAGCCCACTTCATCAAGATTATTGCTTCCTGCATATTTGTAATTCTGTCCGCCTTTTGCAGCATATTCCCATTCATCATTCGTAGGCAATCTAAAGCCGTCAGCTTTTAAATTCTGCGTAATATCACCGCGAATAGAATTACCGTTATGTACTCTATATCCCCAGCTTGAAACATCTGTTTTTCCGTCAACTGCATAAACTGGACTTAAACCATGTCTTTCACTCAGTTTGTTGCAGAAATAAATCGCATCATACCAAGATACCTTCTCAACAGGCAAATTATCACCTTTGAATCTACTCGGATTTTCCCCCATAATTGCAATATACAATTTTTCTGTAACTTCTGTTTTTAACATTGCAAAGTTTTGATTAGGAATGTTTATCATATCTAAGCAAAGTGTAACAGATTTCATAAACTGCTGATAATCTGAACTTTCCTTTTTTGCAGTTATTAGATTCTTACCTTTTGCAATATATTTCTCTAATGCCGCAAAGTTTTCTTTCTCCTTTGCCACAATGCCGATGATTTGCAAATCCTGCACTGGTAACATTGTTCTAGGTTCAATCTTGTTCAATGCCGTTGTCTGCACAGTTTTGCCGCTCACGGTGTTAATCACGCGGATTTTGTTGAAATTGAACTTGTATTCACTTGGCTTGTCGTCGGCTTCGGCTGTAGCGGTGTAGTCAAGCTCAAAGTATAAAATCGGGTCACCACGAGTGAGCAAAGAGTTGTACATATCAACGTTGTTCGTGTACTCCTCGATAACAGCGTCATCGAGTTCCGTCGCCATATCAGGAGCTTTCTTTCCGCTCAAAGCCTCATAGCCCACGATAAAGCTGTCTGTGTACAAAAGCACACCGTCAGAATACAGCGAAAGATATGCATTCCAGCCGTTTTTGCTTCCTTCATAAGTGCCGAAGCTCACTTTCAGCTCATCTCCCATACTGCTAACAGTTCTATTCGCCGTCAGTGCTTTTTGGTCTGCTCGGATTTCTGCTAAAAGTGCATTGTCTTGAGCTTGTGTGCTTGCTTTTACTGCGTCGCAATCAGAGAAAAACTTGTTTGTCAAATCCTCATAGCTCTTAATAACCTGCTTTTCACGTCTTTCCAAAGCCTGTTCTGTTGGTTTTCCGTCGCCGCCAAGCTCTACAGTGCTGTAGCTTTTGTTTCTGATTCTCTGTTCTTCGCTCGCTCTGTCTTTTTCAAGCTGTGCAAAAAGCTCCTGTGAACGTGCTTCAACGCTGTTTCGGATTTCAACTAAAGCTTTTTTCTTGCTTTCGATAATGTTAATCTGTCCAAGAACGCCCTGCTTTGCAATCTTGAGTTTTCGCACTTCTGCGGCTTTTGCACTTGCTTCCTGTGCCATTTTATCGCGTTGAGTTTTGAGTGCAATAGAACGCTCGGCTTCAAGTTTCGCGTCTGCGTCGGCTCTCTTTTTCTGCTCCAAAAGTTCCTGTTGTCGCTTCTGCTCGGCTTTCTGCTTTTCTGCGAGCAACGCTTTTTCAGCTTCGATTTTCTTGATATTTTCAGTAGCCGATAAATCGCTTGATGTGCTCAAACTTCTAATTTCAGCATCTTTTTGCGCCATCATCTTTTTGAAGTTCTCTTCGTTCTCTCGTGCCAAAGCAAGCTGTTCATCAACAGAGAATCCCGCTGAACCGCTCGACAAAACATTTCTGTTTATCGTTGAAATCTGCAAGCCCAATTTATCAGCGATTAAAAGCGTCAATTCATCGACCGCACCTGTTGAGCCATAGAGATATTCTACCTCGCTATACTCCTTTGATGTTGCACTTGCCATTTGCTCGCCAGTGGTCAAGTCGGTGAAATCTGCCGTGATGATATAGCCTTTGCCAGTCTTGCGAATCTTTGAGAAAAGTGCGAACTTTGCAGTCGTAATCTTTCCGAGTTCAATCGCACTTGCTTCATCTCTTGCATTGCTTTCGCTTTCTTTTTGTACCTTGACAATCGCAGCTTCGCTCTTTGCGTCCACAAGTGTTTTCATCGAAAGATACTCTTGCAAATTGCTTTTGAGCTTGTCTTGAATCTGTCCCGCAATCCAGTTCTTTTCGTTTCCTGTAACATTCTCAAGCTCTGGCAAAACGACTTGAACAGATAACTTTGTGATATTCTGCTTTCTCTCCTGCACCAGTCGTGCATTGTATTCAGCAACGCTTTCAATGCCGTCAATCGCAGTTATCGCGTAAGTCTTGCCCGCTTCTTTTGTCTGAAACGTAACCTTATGCGAACCTTTTTTGTATGCCAAACGCTCTGAAATATTCGTCATATCCATTGCAGAAACGAGCTTTATTGCACTGCCCGAAAACAATGGAATAGACACAGAACCATTATCATCCACAGAAAAACCGCTAAGGCTGATTTCGCTCACAAAAACAACATCAGTTTTTTTGTTCTTCTCCAATGTTTGAACCAACTTCTTTTCTGTAATAACTTTGCTTTGCGCAAAAGCAGCACAAGCAACCAAAAGAAAAAGCATTATGCCAAATACTTTTTTCATACTCTTCATCAAAAAACTCCTATATTTTTTCTGCGTGCCTTAGCAAGACACCTCTGCCAGCCCTAGCAAGACATACTTGCGTGCTCCAGCAAGGTATCTTGCCAAGTACACGCAAGTTTTTATTGCGAAATCATTTTGCAAGGGATTTCCCGTTCGTGAAATTTGTGAGAATCAGAATCTTGGCTTTACTCTGTATTCGATTGTGCCGCCACTGTTGTTGCCGCGGCGAAGCTCAAAGGCGGAACTCAAGTATTCAATCATCTTCACAAGACTCGAAAAGCCATAAGTGCGAGTGTCAAAGCCTGGGTCTTGTCGCTTCAAGACGGAGCCTGCCGAGCCGATATTCACCCAGCCCTCTTCGTCGGCGTACTTTGTTTCGGTGATTTTCTCAAGTTTCATCGTCAAAATCTTTTTGTCCACCGAGGTGAACTTCGACGGTGCTTCTTTTGTCTGCGTTGCCTTCACAGCCACCTCGTCGCCCTGCTCGTCCGTCTCGATGTTTTCGATATATATAAACTCGTCGCACGCCTTTATAAGCGATTCTGGTGTCTTTTTCTCGCCAACGCCAATGACGAAAATCTCGTCGTCGTGGATGCGGGTCACAAGTTTCGTGAAATCGCTGTCGCTTGAAACAATGACGAATGTGTCGTATTTCTTGCTGTAAAGCAAATCCATCGCGTCAATGACAAGCGTTATGTCAGAAGAGTTCTTGCCTTTCGAGTTCTCGAATTGCTGAATTGGAGTGATTGCGTTGTTTTTTATCGCGCGAACCCAGCCCTCCGCGCAGTTTTTCCAGTTTCCGTAAGCCCTCTTCGTGATGATATGCCCGTAAAGCGACACTTCTTGCATAATGTCGCCAATCTTTTTGTAATTCGTGTTCTCTGCGTCAATCAAGACGGCAATCTTTGCATTTTCCTTTTGCTCGTTCATAGTTTTGATTATAACATCAATTCAAAATGATTTCGATTTTTTTTCACCAAAGTCAAAAGGTGTGAAAAAAATGCTCAGATGTCAATCCTAATTTAAGGGAAGCAAATTAAAATTCAAGCACCACGCGAAAAAGAAAAAGGAGAAAGAAGAATGCAGAAAGTTTTTGACGACAGTCGCATTTTGGACAAAAAAGCACGTGAAAAGTTTTCGCTCAGCGAAGAGCTTATGATGGAAAACGCAGCCGCCGCTCTTGAAAGAGAGATTGAAAGCGAGAAAGCGAACAAAATTGTAATTTTTTGTGGCTCAGGAAACAACGGAGCGGACGGGTTTTCGCTAGCACGACGGCTTTTTGGAAAAAAAGATGTTGTTGTGTTTCGAGAAAAAACGCCAAAGACGCAACTTTGCGCTCTTCAAGCAGAAAGGGCGCAAAAATGTGGCGTGAAGCAGATATTTTTCTCGCACCTTTTAAGCGCGGAAGAAAAAAGCGAAATCGAAAGCGCTGACGTTATCGTGGATTGTGCGTTTGGCGCAGGTTTTCACGGAAAACTGCCAAGCGAAATCGAAAGCGCCATAAAAATCGCCAATGGAGCGGACGCGATAAGGATTGCCTGCGATATTCCGAGCGGGCTTGACTCAAAGGGATGCGCGGAGGGCGAAGTCTTTTGTGCAGACAAGACGATTTCGATGGGAAGTCTCAAAACAGCGCTTTTTAGCGACACGGCGAGCGATTTTACGGGCGAAATAAAGTGCGCTGACCTTGGGATTTCGCGCTCTCTTTTTGAAAAAGATTCCGAAACGCCTCTTTTTGTCTTGGAGGAAAGCGACTTGTCTCTTCCTTTTAGGAAAAAGCGCAATACCAACAAAGGAAGTTTTGGGCATGCAGCAGTTTTTGCTGGCGACAAAGCGGGAGCGGCTGTGATTGGCGCAACTGCGGCATTTTCGTTTGGAGCAGGGCTTGTTTCTGTGATAAGCGGCGAAAAAATCGAGGCGCTTCCGTTCGAGATTTTGCAAAGTGAAAAACCGAGTGCAAACACGAACGCGATTGCTGTCGGGATGGGTTTTGGAAGCGACAAAAAACGGATACAAAGTGTCTTTGACTATCTTTCGCAAAACAAAAATGTGAAGGCGGTTTTTGACGCTGATTTGTGCCATAGCGAAGAGCTTTTGCAATTCTTGGAAAATGAGGACGGGGATGAAAGTCGCATTATTCTGACTCCTCACCCGAAAGAGTTTTTGTCGCTTTTGAAAAATGCGAGATTGTGCGATGAAAATACAACTGTTAAAGATGTTGTCAATCACAAACTTGAGTTTGCGCTTTCATTTTCGAATAAATACAAAAAAGCTGTTTTGATTTCAAAGGGCGCAATTCCGATTATCTCAGGCGAAAAGGACGGGAAAGTCTGCGCTTTTTTTAATCCTTTCGGAAAAAATTGTCTTGCAAAAGGCGGAAGCGGCGATGTTCTTTCAGGGCTTGCGCTCTCTCTTCTTGCCCAAGGACGAGGAGCGCTTGACGCGGCAATATCATCTTCTCTTTCGCACACGCTCGCGTCAAGAATCTACTGCAAAGAAAACTGCGATTATGCAATGAGTCCCTTTTCGCTGATTGACTCAATAAAAATCTTGGGCAAAAAAATTTAGCAGTATGTTTTTACGAACGAGCCAATTTCACCAAGAGGAAGAATTGCGCTCGCTCCGCCTGCCATAATCGCGGCTTTTGGCATTCCAAACACGACGCAAGTGCTTGCGGCTTCGGCAACGGTGTAGCCTCCGCGATTTTTTATATCAACACACCCCTCAGCGCCGTCGCTTCCCATTCCTGTCAAAAGGACTGCGAACACGGCGTTTGCGTAAACCTTCGCGACAGAAAGGAACATCGGGTCAACAGCAGGGCGCAAAAAATGAACGCGCTCGCTTTCGGAAAGATGCAATGCACCAGATGAACTCATCACAAGATGCTTTCCCGCAGGAGCAAGATAAACCGTCCCTGCTTTCGGGATAACGCCTTCTTCTGCAAGGATTACATTTTGACCTGTTGTCTCTGTAAGCCATTTTGCAAAGTTTTTGTCGAATGTTTTATCAATGTGTTGTGTGAGCAAAATCGGAATCGGGAATGGAGAACCCAAATCTGTTAAAACGCGCTGAACCGCAGTAGGTCCGCCTGTAGAAGCGCCAATCAAAAGTATTTTGTAATTTTTTGAACGAGGTTTATCTGAAACAGCATTAATTTCAACGCTCTTCGTTCGCTTTTTTCCAAGAGCGGCAAGTTTATCGCAAAAACGCTTGAAAAACGTCTCGTCCATATCGCGATATTCTGGCTTTTTTATGACTTCAATCGCACCAGCGCCAATTGCGTCGTATCCAGCAGCCGACGCATTCTCGGTTGAGAATATCACAACAGGCGGGGAATTGATTTCGCTTTTTATGAGCTTGGTTGCCTTTATGCCGTCCATAACAGGCATATTTATGTCCATAATCACCAAATCTGGACTAAACTTTTTGCAAGCATCAACAGCTTTTTGTCCATCTACCGCTTCTGCAACAACACAAAAACGAGAATCATTTGCAAAAACTTGACGCAAGAAAGAACGAAGTAACGAAGAATCGTCTGCAATAAGAACCTTTATCATAATGAAAATATCGGCAGAATTTCACCGCCGCTCCCTTTTCAAAAACGGCAATACGATGGAAAATTCCGCCCATTTTCCAAACTCGCTGTCCGCGCTGATTTTTCCATGATGCTCGCTGACAATCGCAGATGCAATCGAAAGCCCAAGCCCGTAGCCGCCTGTTTGCCGATTTCGAGAAGTGTCCACTCGATAAAAACGGCGGAATATCTTTTTTAGCTCTTCGCTCTTTATCCCCCAGCCCGTGTTATGCACTTTTATCACGATAGCGCCGTCTTTTTTATCTGCGCTCACCGTAATTACATCGCCCTTATCAGAGTTTTTCACAGCATTGTCAACAAGAATCACAAGGAGCTGCTTGATTTTTTTCTCATCACACAAAAGGTACATGTCAGGCTCAACATTCATCACAAGTTTCTTGCCCTTCTCGAAAATAAGGCTCTCAAGCGGCAAAACTGCAAAAGTTATCGCGTCCGAAATATTCACATTTTCCATCACAAGCTTTTCGCGCCTTGCATCAGAGTGAGCAAGATACATCAAATCTTTGACAAGATTATTCATTCTGTCATTTTCTTCTGCGATATAATCGACCCATTTGTTGTTTGGGACTTCGCCTTTCAGAACCTCAAGATTTGCGCTAATCGCCGCAATCGGAGTTTTCAGCTCGTGTCCGGCATCAGAAATAAAGCGCTTTTGAGCATCGAACGCTTTTTTTAGCGGACGCAAAACAAAAATGTTGATTGCAAGAATCGCCACAAACGAAAAAAACAGACTCACAAAAAGAACAAGAATGACGCGAGCGAAAAAGCAGCGCTGCTCCTCAAGTTCCCGATGAAAGTCTATGTAAACCGTCAGATAGCCGTAACTTCGCTCACGCCTGTCGTAAAAGAAGTTCCCGCAAACTCCCCACTTTTTTTCAAGGCTGCTGACAGTGCGAATAGTTTTTAGCAAGTCGACCATATCAGAAGCGCTCGAATCATACGGAAAGTCAGTGATGAGCTCAAGCAAAGAGCCGTCAGGAGCGGTTCTTGTGGCAAAATACAAATGGAAATCGTCGCCTTCTTTCCCGCTTGGGAAAATGTAGCGCGTAATATTTTCGCTGAAGCGGCGAACAGTGTCAGAATCATAGGAAAACGCAAAAGGGATTTCAGGCGGCTTTTGATGCGGAGAAATCTCAGAGCCAAGAAAAGATGGCTTCTTGTCGTGAAAATCCATCATAGGAACAGCGTGCCCTTCGTTTTCAAACAAGCGATTCAAGAACGCCTTTGTCTGCGAAGAGCGGATATGCCAGTAAGCAATGCCCTCGATAGAAAGAAAGCACCCCTGCATCAAAAGAATCACAGTGGCAATCGAAAAAACGACGCCTCTGTGCAAGCCAAAAAAATCCCTTTTCACGTTTACCTTCCAAAAAACTAAAGGCGCGTTCCGTCTTCGATAGAATATCCAATTCCGCGAGCTGTACGGATTTCAGTCGTTACTTTCAGAGCGCTGATTTTCTTTCGCAAGAACGAAATGTAAACTTCGACGTTGTTGTATTCCGCATCGCTGTCTCCGCCCCAGATTTTCTCGATAATGCGCTCTTTTGTGATAATCTGATGTGGATTTCTGAAAAGCAAATCGATAATCTGATACTCTTTGAGCGACAATTTCACGCTGTCGCCCTTGATTGACTGCAACTCGCAGTTTTTCACGTTCAAAATCAAGTCGCCGACAACAACAGTGTCTTCCTTCACTTCTCCACGGCGTCGAGTCAAAGCGCGGATTCTCGCAAGAAGCTCCTCAGTCGAAAACGGCTTTGTCATATAGTCGTCAGCGCCTGTGTCCAATCCGTTGACCTTGTCAGCGACATCGTCTTTCGCAGTCAAAAAAAGAACAGGAACCTGATTCTTGTCTGTGCGAAGGCGACGCAAAATCTCCATGCCGTCCATGCCAGGAAGCATGATATCAAGAATAATCAAGTCATAAATTCCAGATTGAGCATATTCAAGACCGTCAGTGCCAGTATAAACAGCGTCAACTCCGAATTTGTTCTTCTGGAAAATCTCAACCAAAGCCTGTGAAAGGCGAACCTCATCTTCTACAAGTAAAATTCTCATACCCAATAGTATACACCGAAAAAATGAAGAATTCTTAAAAAGGAATAACTTTACGTTATCTCTTTTCAATATCGTTCTTTTTTCATCTCTTGGGAGTGCTTCCACGCCCTCCTTTTTCGTTAGGGAGCGCTTGGGAGTGCTCCCACGGCTTCCTTTTTCGTTAGGGAACGTTTGGGAGTGCTCCCACGGCTTCCTTTTTCGTTAGGGAACGCTTGGGAGTGCTCCCACGGCTTCCTTTTTCGTTGGGGAACGCTTGGGAGTGCTCCCACGGCTTCCTTTTTTGTTTTTCGCATTTTTCCGCTTCTCCCTAGTTTCGATTTTGAATATATGCTATAGTGCGCTTATGAGTGACAATGAAAACAAGAGCGAAAGCAGCGAGGCGACTTTCGGCGCGCTCGGCGTGAGCGAAAAATACACAGAAAAACTTGAAGCGATAAACATAAAAGCGCCGACTGCGGTGCAATCGCGCATTATTCCGCTTCTTTCAAATGGGAAGAGCGTGATTTTCAAAAGCGAAACGGGAACGGGAAAAACGTTCGCTTTTCTTCTTCCGATTTTGGCTCAAATCGAAAATATCGAGGGAAACGGCTCTGTTAAGGCTCTTATTTTTTCTCCGACTTATGAGCTTTCTTCTCAAATCAAGGCACAACTTCAAAAGATTTCTTCTATAAAGTCCGCGCTCATCATTGGCGCGTCTCCGATAAAGCGGCAAATTGAAACGCTAAAGGAAAAGCCTGAAGTCGTTATTGGAAGTGTCGGGCGAATCTTGGAGTTGATAAGGCTCAAAAAGCTCAAGACAAGCGCTGTGAAAATCGTTGTTCTTGATGAAATCGACCGTCTTTTTGACCGCGAGCTTCGCGACGACACGAAGGAAGTTCTCTCGCTTCTTTCAAAAAACGAAAATCTGCAATTTATTGGCTGCTCTGCGACTGCAAACAGCAAGATTTGCGAGAGCGCAAAAAAAATGAGCGGCTTGGAAATTGGCTTTGAGGCGCTTCCTGAGGAAAACATTCTTTCAAGAAAAATTGAGCATTGGGCGATTTTCGCAGAAAGGCGCGACAAAATTGATACGCTTCGCTCTTTTATAAATGCTGTGAGCGCGAAAAAAAGCGCAAAGATTATCGTTTTCACTTCCCGCGGCGACCAAGTTGAAAATATCGCACGCAAACTCACTTTCAAAAAAATAAAGTGCGTATCTCTTTATGCAAAGATGGGAAAACTTGAGAGGAAGAACGCTGTTGACGCTTTCAGGAGCGGAAAAAGCAATGTTCTTGTTACAAGCGATGTTTTTGCGCGCGGGCTTGATATTTGTGGGGTGACGCACGTTGTTCAGCTGGATTTGAACGAGGACGACGCTTATTTTACTCATCGCGCCGGGCGAACTGCGCGTCAGGGAGAAAGCGGCGTGAATGTCGTTATCGGAGATGAGCGGGAGATGAGGAATTACGCCTCTCTTGAGAAAAGGCTCAAGATTGTCGTTCACCCGAAGATGCTTTTCAGAGGCGAAGTTGTCGAGCCTCGTGAATTGTAATGCAATTATTTTTCTTGTATACTCTTTGACGTTATGTTTTTGAAAAGTCTGGATTTATTCGGCTTCAAATCGTTTGCCGACCGCACTCATATAGATTTCTCTGACGGGATTACGGCGCTCTTGGGTCCGAACGGTTGCGGAAAGAGCAATGTTGTCGACGCGATAAAATGGGTTCTGGCTGAAAACCGCTCAAAGAATTTGAGAGCCGAAAAGATGGAAGATGTCATCTTTAACGGCACGGAAAAGCGTGCGGCTCTCAACATTGCCGAAGTCGCGCTAACGATTGACAACAGCGCAAAGATTTTGCCGCTCGATGACAGCGAAATTGAGCTCAAGCGCCGTCTTTACAGAAGCGGCGAAAATGAGTTTTTCATCAATAATCACAAAGTCATTCCAAGCGAGATAAAAAAGCTCTTTATGAACACGGGGGTCGGAAAATCGGCGTATTCCGTGATGGAGCAGGGAAAAATCGACCAAATTCTTTCAAGCAAGCCTGAGGACAGGCGATATTTGTTTGAGGAAGCGGCGGGCATCAGCAAAAGCAAGCTCGAATGTGCTGCGGCAGAAAGGGAGCTTGAAAACACAAGGGTAAACTTGAGTCAAATCGAAGCTTCTCTTTCTGAGATAAAAAATCGATACGATTCTCTTAAGGTTCAGGCAGAAAAGACTCTCCAATATCGTGCGCTCAAAGAAACTGCATTCAACACGGAAATCGACCGTCAGCTGCTTAAAGTGAAAAACATAATGCAGGAAAAAAAGCGGCAGGAAGAGCAGCTAAAAGAAACGGAAAAGAGGCGAAAGGAACTGCAAAGCGAAATCGAGGAGCTGGACAAACTTTTGTCTGTGAATATGGACAAAATCAAGGATTCACAGGAGCAATTCCACGAGTTTCAGTCAAAGCTCATCAGCATTGGCGCTGAAAAAAACGGCAAGCTCGAACTTTCAAAGCAATTTTCTGTGCAATTGTCGCAAATAAAGGAAAAACTCAATCACATCGACGGAAAACGAAAATCTCTTGAAGAGCGCATCACTGAATTGACGGAAGAAATCGATGAGCAGAGTTCTTCTCTTTTTGCAAAGAAAAAAGCACTTTCGCGTCTTGAAAATGAAATCAAGGAAAACGAAGATTCTATAAAAAATTTTGAGCGCATTATTTTTGAAAACGCCGCAAAAATAAAACTTGGCAATGAGCAGATTGTCAAACTTGATGAGTCGCTTCAAAAAAAACAGGGCGAACTTGAGGCGATTACTGAAAACATTGTTCAAAGCCTCGATTCCAAGTTGCAAGAAGCAGGATATTCTGCTGAAAAATGCGAAAAAGCAAAATCAGACATTGAAAGTTCAACAAGCGATTTGTTGGATTTCGTTCGCTCTCAAAAATCAAAAGCGCAGAGTATCGAAAATTATGCAGACGCTCTTTCAACAATCGAAAAGAAAATTGAAACGGTGAAAAAGCACATCGACGAGTACATTGAATATTCTCCGAGTTTTATTGACGAGCTTCTTTCGCCTGAGGGAATAATTTCCAAAAAGCACAAAATCGACTCTGAAATAAAAAGCGCTCGCGACGAAATCGAAGCCATTGAAGAAAGGGAAAAGGCTCTCGAAGAAGAAAGCGCATTGTCTCAATCAAAAATCGCAGAACTTCGCGATTTGCTTTCAAAGGCGCGTATTGAAGAAGCGCAGAAAAAGACGCAGGTTGAAGCTGATGAGCGTCAAATCGGGATTTTGAGGAAATCTCTTGCGCGCGAAGAGGCTTCGCGAAAAGAACTTGATGATGAGTTTTTCTCGGAAAGCAAGAAAAAAGAAGACATTGAAGAGAAAATCGCAGAGATTCAGGAAGACTTGGCAGAGATTGAGAAAAACGGTCGCTCTATTGCGGAAACTCTTAATACGCTCGAAAACAAGATAAAGACTTATAGTTCTGATACTGAAATAAATCAGACAAGTCTGAAAAAGAAAACAGAAGAGCGCTCAAAATGTCAGGCGCTCTACGAAAAACTTTCTCTTCATATTTCGATGAATGAAGGCGACATTGCAAACACAAAGCAGAATTTCCGCGAAGAGCATTCACGCGATTTGATGGAATTTTCAGAGCGTATGGATTCAATCACTCAAAGTGACTCTGAGCTAAAAGAAAAACTTCTTGATGCTCGAGAAAAAATCCGCTCACTCGGTGAAATCAATTTGATGGCGGTTGATGATTTTAACGAAGTGAAAACGCGCTATGAGCAACAAAAGCAAAGTTTTGACGACACGAAAAAATCGATGGAAGACCTTGAGCGTGTTGCAAGCGAGATTCGTGCAAAAAGCGCTGAATTGTTCGTAAAGACATACAACGAAATCCGCAGAAACTTCCATAATATTTTCCGAAAATTGATGAACGGCGGTCGTGGAGAGTTGCGTCTTACGGACGGCGAGAATGTTTTGACAACAGGAATCGACATTTACGCTCAGCCTCCAGGAAAAAAACTTGAAAATATAGCGCTTCTTTCTGGTGGCGAAAAGACAATGACAGCGATTGCTCTTCTTTTTGCTACTTACCAAGTTCGTCCATCTCCGTTTTGTCTGCTTGACGAAATCGATGCTGCGTTGGACGATAAAAACGTTATGAGTTTTGTACATGCGCTTCATTCTTTTTCTGATATGAGCCAATACATCGTTATCACTCACAATAAAAAGACTGTTTTGGGCGCAAATGCTATGCTCGGTGTAACAATGGAAGAGTTCGGAATCAGCAAAATTATAGCGCTAAGGCTTGACCAAGAGTTCTCTCCTCCAACAGCACAAGACAGAGATTTTTCGAAAAATATTGCTGATGAAGACGCTGAAATTGCAGATGAAGAAGGTATTGTTATTCCAAGTCGACCTCCAAAACGAAATTTAGAGTGAAAAAACGGCTGAAAATGCACGATTTTATATAGAGGAGTTTTTTCAAATGGAAATAATCGACAATGTGAGCGGCGTTATTCAAGATTTTGTTGCAGAAAAGGGCAAAGCTGCTATTGGCGCGATTGCGGCGCTTTTTGTTCTTATAATTGCTCTTGTGGCATTGCTTTTTGCTCAATGCTCGCAAGCAAATAATAAAGACATCATAAAAATCTCAGACAGTCCTGTTTCAGCAGAATCTCTTTTTATGCCACGTTCTCAAGCAATGGAGGACGGTTATTATCTTTCGCGTCCTCAAAACTTGAGTTGGGACGAAGAAGAAGTCGACAGATGGTTTGAAGAGCCAGATGAAAGCAGAATTCGTGATTTGAGCAAATCAAATGACTCACTCGTCGAAGGAATCCTTGGAGCAGTTCAATGAAAAAAAAGATCTTTTTGTTTTTTGTAGCATTAGTATCATTTTCGCTTTCGGCTCAAGAAATTTTGCAAGACGAAGAAGTTGTCTTGAAGTCAAACATTCAAAAAAAAGCTGTAAGCGAATTAATAGATAACACGATAGTTTATCTTGTCGAACCAGTTAACAATGAGCAAAAAGCAAATGAAATTGCTCTTCCACAGAAAAAAGCAGCAGAAGACGTGCAACATTCTGCTAGCAATAAAACTTCTGAAAATAAAAACGAGCAAAAAAAGCTACCTTCTGTACAGCCTAAGGTGGAAAAAGAAGTAATTGCTGAGAAAAAGTCTGAAAATACAATAGCAGAATCCAAAACAGAAAACGAATCTGAGAGCAAAGAAATAACGCCATCAAGAACGATTTCTGCAAAACAAAATCAGCATATCAGCATCAGTTTTGACGGTACGAAATGGACTTATCTTGGTGAAGAAGGTGAGAATAAAATCACAACTTATGATGGAACAGCCTCAAAAGAAAAATCAACAGAATTTTATTTCTTTGCAAAAAATGCAGGCTCAACTCTTTTGCATTTTTACAAAAATGATGTAATCGGAAAAAAATATATTGATGATTATATCGCTCTTGAAGTTGAAGGCTCTTCAAATGCACAAGAAAATAACTCTCAAAAAACTTCTGATAAACAAGAACAAAACGATGAGCAACTTTCTGAGAGCAAAGCAGAAATTGAATCAGAATCAGATAAAACCACGCTAAAAACAATTTCGCAAGGTGAAAAAGGCTCTTACAAAGAAGCACCAGACCCAAGTTCTTTCAAAATCGAAAGCCGCGAAACTCAGCCTGAAACTCCAAGTGAGACAGATGCAGTTCTTGAAAAAGCGCAAGAAGCATATAATGCGGGAAATTTTTCTGAAGCAAAATCTTTGCTCGATACGTTTTTTGGAAGTGCGATTACAAATCTTGACCATGGTCTTTTTTTGCAAGGACAAATACTTGAAGCATATTCATCTGTGCAAAATATTCGTGGAGCACTCAGTTCATACAAGAATCTGCTTCTAAATTATCCAAATAGCACCTATGCCGCAGAAGCCGAAAAACGTGCTATTTATCTTGAGAGATTTTATTTCAATATCTATTAATTTTTATAAAATACTTTTTGGAGATTTTTATGAAAAAAATTGTATTACCATTGTTTTTTCTTTCAGCAATAATTCTTTGTTCTTGCCATGAAAATTCTGCAAAAACAGCAGAGCGAGAGCGTTCTGTTTCTGTCAGAGGATCAGGACAAGTTGTTCTTGAGCCTGATAGCGTGACAATTGTCTTTTCTGTAACATCAGAAAGTTGGGACGTAAACACAGCAACACAAGACGCTGCAAACCGTATGGCAGCAGTGTTAAAGGCATTTAGCGACAATGGAGTTAAGGAAAACGACGTTTCAACGTTCGATTATAAAATCCAGCAGCAAATTGCATATACAGCAGAAAAAAAGAGATACAGAAATTACACAGTGAAAAACAAAGTTCGCGTCGTCTTGAATGATGTAACTTTGGCAGGAAAACTCATTGATGCCGCTGTAGCCGCTGGCGCAAATGAACTTACTTCGCTTTCATATAATGTCAAAGACGATACAGAAGCTGTAAAGCAAGCAAGAATGCTCGCCGTAAAACAAGCCGAAGACACCGCTCAAATGCTTGCAGGAGCAACAGGCGCAAAACTTGGAAAAATCCTTACAATCAACGAATATTCGAGCGGAATGCCATACATGGAAAGCGCATCTCTCAAAGTAAACAGAATGAACATTGCTGCAGAGCCACAATTTGAAGAAACATCGCTTCCTGCAGGAACAAAAATCGTTTCTGTTCAAGTTGATTGCGTCTATGAGTTGGAATAGAACATCTTGAAACAAAAACATACACGATATAGAATAGGGACACTATGTTAGACTACAGATTTATCAAGGACAATCTTGAAGCAGTAAAAGAAAATATCAAGAACCGCAATATGACAGCGGACGCAGACCTTGTTGTGCAGCTTTTTGACGAGCGCACAGCACTCACCACAAAATTGCAGAGCTTGCAGCAGAAGCGCAATGAAAACGCAGCCAGCATGAAGCAGAAGCTCGACGCTGAAACTCGCGCTAAGTATATCGAAGAAGGCAAGCAGATAAAAGACGAAATCGCCTCTGTTTCAAAAGAACTCGAAGACAAAGAAGTAAAGCTCGAAGAAGCAGCTCGCAAGATTCCGAACATGGCAAGCCCTAAAGCTCCAATCGGAAAGCTCGACACAGAGAACCTCGAAGTAAAGAAAGTCGGCACACCTCGCGTTTTCGACTTTGAGCCAAAAGACCACGTTCAGCTCGGAGAAGAACTTGACCTCATCGATTTTGATCGCGGAACAAAGGTTTCAGGTCCTAAGTTCTACTATCTCAAAAACGAGGCTGTTTTCTTGGAGCAGGCTCTCATCATGTACGCTTTGAACACTCTCAGAAAGCACGGTTTCACAACTTTCATCACTCCAGATGTGGCACGTGCTGAAATCTTGCAGGGCATCGGCTTTAACCCACGCGGAAACGAAAGCAACGTGTATGCAATCGAAGACGAGGGAACTTGTCTTGTAGCTACAGCAGAAATCACGCTCGGCGGCTATCACTCAGGTGAAATCCTCGACAAAGCAAAGCTCCCGCTCATGTATTGCGGACTTTCACACTGTTTCCGCCGCGAAGCAGGAAGCGCAGGTCAGTTCAGCAAAGGCTTGTACCGCGTTCACCAGTTCGACAAAGTTGAAATGTTCGTGTACTGCTTGCCAGAACAGAGCGAAGAACTCCACGAGAAACTCCGCCTAATCGAAGAGGAAATCTTCACAGGCTTGGGCATTCCGTTCCACGTTGTAGACACTTGCACAGGAGACCTCGGCGCACCGGCTTACAGAAAGTGGGACTTGGAAGCATGGATGCCAGGACGCAACGGCGGCGAATATGGTGAAGTTACTTCAACATCTAACTGTACCGACTATCAGGCACGAAGATTGAACGTAAAGTATCGCGATGACGACGGAAAGAACAAGTATGTTCACATGCTCAACGGAACAGCAATCGCTGTCGGACGCGCAATGCTTGCAATTATGGAAAATTACCAGAACGCAGACGGCTCAATCACAATCCCTGAAGTTTTGCGCCCAATCTGTGGCTTCGACAAAATCGAGCCAAAGAACAAATAAATCTATTTAACAAGGAAAAACAAAAATGATACACACAGAACACAGCAGCTTTATACACGCAATATTTTTACTGCTGTTATTCTTGTGTATCGTTATCGCAGGAACGATTTTCAAGCTTATGGCAGGCGTAATCGTTCCTGTAGTAATCGCGGTTCTTCTTGCATTCGTGCTTGAGCCAGTTATACGAAAACTCAACACAATTGTAAAAATCCCGTGGTTACTTGCAGAAATCATCGTTTTGATGGCGCTTGTCGTCTTAATTTCAGTCTTGGCGAATATGTTCGTCTCAGGCATCACGGCAATCGTAAACCTTTATCCAAAATACGAAGAGCGATTCACAAAAATATACGCAACACTCGCCCTTCAGTTTCATCTTCCGTTCGACAATGAACTAAGCCTCTTTTCAAATCTCTGGAGCTCGCTCGGAGTCAGAACAGCAATCCAAAACACAGCGATTTCAATTTCAGGAAACTTGATTTCGTTTTCAAAGAACGCAGTCATGGTGCTTTTTTTCGTCTTCTTTTTGCTTGCTGAAGCGCGCTCGATGAAAAGAAAGCTACAAAATCCAGTGTTTCAAAAAGGAAACACAAACATCGAAATCGCAATAAAAGACATAATGAAGCAAGTAACACACTACATCACCATAAAAGCCTTCGTGTCGCTTCTGACAGGCTTTTTGGTGTTCTTGGGCTGCGCGATTGCAGGCTTGCAGTTCCCGATAATCTGGGGACTTTTGGCGTTCATCTTGAACTTTATCCCCAACTTTGGCTCAATCATCTCAGGACTTCTCACGACACTTTTCGCCGTCGTACAATTCTATCCGTCATGGGAGAGAACAGTCTTTATCATCATCTTGATGATTGGCATGAACATCTCAATCGGCTACGTCGTAGAGCCAAAATGGGAAGGCAAAGGCTTGGGACTCTCGCCGTTCTTCATAATCGTATCTCTTTCGCTCTGGGGCTGGCTCTGGGGATTTGCAGGGCTTGTTCTTGCCGTTCCGATGACCGTTATCATGAAAATCGTCTGCGAAAATATCCCGCCTCTCCGCCCTTTCGCAGTTTTGATGGGCTCAGAATAATTTTCCCGAGACTTTTTGTCATTTTTCAATTCGGCATTAAGGAAACGACCTGCTTTTGCTCTCGTTTTAAGTCGGCATTAAGGAAATGACCTGCTTTTTCTCTTTTTTCAATTCGGCTTTAAGGAAATGGCTTGCTTTTTCTCTTTTTTCAATTCGGCTTTAAGGAAACGACCTGCTTTTGCTCTCGTTTTAAGTCGGCATTAAGGAAACGACCTACTTTTTCTCTTTTTTCAATTCGGCTTTAAGGAAACGACCTGCTTTTTCTCTTTTTTCAATTCGGCTTTAAGAAACAAGACGATTTGACGATTTTTCAAACAAGAGTCGCTTGTCTTCCTCCGCCAAATCCAAAAAGCGCAAAAAAACACACCAGACATCGCTCAACTCTGACGAGATAAACTTTGTTTCGACGCTACTTTTCACTCTTATGCGCCTGCTCACAGCGCCAATTTTCAGCGAAAGCAAACAAGCGTATTCGCTTCCTCGCTTTAGCGGGCACTCCCCTGCTCCTCCCACAAGAAAGCCGTCGGAGTTTGTGCCAACAAAAGAAAACGGGATTTCGCCTTTGCTTGCGGCGCTCGTCAAAAAAGTGTTTGCTTCTTTTCTCAAATTAAGCGCAAAAAGCGAGGCGGCTTCAAAGGCAGAGGCTGTGAAAACGAAGTGTTTTTCGCCTGAAAAAAGTGTTGCCGTGAAAAATGGCTCTCCGACTTTTCTTTGAACGCGCTTTAGTGTTGAGGAGACCGGAATTAAATATTTTTTTCCGTCGAAATGCAAAACTGACGAAAACGAAAGGGCGATTTTATTATAAAAAAACACAACGCTTATTTTTTTCTCTCGCCAGCTCTCAAGCGCATTTTTCTTGTCGCACTCTGCTGAAAAAACAACATCGGTGTCCAAAATACTATAATCGCCGACGGGAAGCGTGAATTTCAAAGTCGCGTCCGAGTGCCTTGCCCGCAAATGCAGGTTGTTTTTGCACTCAAGAAAATCCTCAAGAACCAACTCGCGTTTTATGCCAAGAAGCTCTGTTTCGCTAATCGCCACGTTTTCCTCCTTTGGCAAAGCGAATCTGGTTTATCGAAAATTTGCCATCCGCACTGTCGAGAAACAATTCCACGTTGAAAAAGCCTTTGCTGTCGATTTCGCTCGGCAAGAAAAAACAAACTTTGACCAAAAACAAATCTTTTGCAAAAAAAGGAGCGGCATATCGCCACGACGAAAAGCGCTCTTTTTCGGGGAAAGGCGTTGAATAAGTTTTTTCCCATTTTTCTTTGGCGTCAAACAAAAAAAGAGACAATAGATATTCTCGGTTTTTTTTCATAAAGTCGAACACACTCTCTTCGCCTTGTGAAAGGCTTTTGCAAAAGGAATCCAAAAACTGCCTGCACTCTTTTGAAAGAGCCGATGTATCAAGGCTTCCGAAGCCCTCGATGGAAGGATAGACAGGAAGCGTTGCGCCACCTTCTGTTGCGATGGCATTTTCCGGTGTTTGCGCTATATTTTTTCGTGCGCCCGGAAGAAAAACTGCACTTTCCATTTTTGAAATATCACTAAGATTTTCAGTCCATTGCGTTTTTTCGTATTCATTTTCAATAACGGATTTCAAAAAAACATCGTCGTCTGAAAGTACGTTTTCGCTTTCGGTTTCACTGCTGTTCATCGCGCACGATTGCAAAACTGAAAGCGAAAAAAGAAAAAAAGCAAACAAGATTTTTTTTGAGCGGAAAAACTTTTTCATATCTTTTTTATATATACCATATTTTTATTTTATGCGCCACTTCATAAAATTATTCTCAAAGAAATATTCGATTCTGCCCTCCTCTTCCAAGTACGAAAGATAAGAGCGGATTGTGCTTCCAATTAGCGCAAAAAGTCCAAGTTTGAGAGGGATTGCGTTCAAATCCGCAATTTTTGAAAGCACTTGCTCTGTTGTAAGGCTCTCTTTTTCAAGGAATTTGATGATAGCCTGCTCTGTTTCAACAGCAGCAAACTCGTTCAGCTCGCAAAGGGCACTGATTTCCTCTACCAAATCGCCGTGGCTCGGAAGATAATAATCGCTTGAAATGCGCTCAATTTTGTGGAGCGATTCCTTAAAAAGACCAACATCAAACGTGTAAGGAATCCAATATTTTCCCATTCTGAAGCGCCCAAAAATCGCGTCCCCAAGAAAAAATACGCTTTTTATTTCTTTTTTGTCTAAAACCATAATCCCGATTTGGTCAAGATAATGCCCCGAAAGACTTACGGCATACGCGCTTACCTCATCATCGCTGAAAAGTGTCTCGCCGTCTTTTATAATGCGCGAAACTTTTGTTGCTTCGGCTTCAAAGAAATTGTGCTGGATTTCACAGGGCGCTTTTCCGCCCCAAACAATCGCATTTTCAAGAGCGGGATATTCAATCGACGGCTTCTCTCCCTCGCTTGCCCAAATTTGTGCTCCTGTTTCCTTTATGATAACGGCATTTCCGCCACAATGGTCAGCGTGGGAATGTGTGTTTATCACAGCACAAATCTTTGCATCAGGATATACTTCGCCAACAGCCTTCAAAAGCGCTTTTCCGTCTTCTTCGCTTGCACCCGTGTCAATCAAATAGATTTTATTTCCTGCTTTAACAGCGCCAACGTTTGTTTTTCCATAAAAGACACAAATATTTTTTGTGACAAGTGTCATTCGTTCAGTTGATATGCTCATAGAGAGAATTGTATCACAAAATGCGAGTTTATGGACAACAGAGCAAGCATTCTATATAATTTTAGTTATGACATTTTATGCAGTAGGAATCGGACCTGGAAATCCAGAACTTTTGACGCTTGAGGCAGTTCGCACAATCGAAAAATGCCCTGTGATTTTTTGCCCGAAAACAAAAAGCGGCGCGACTGTTGCGCTTTCGATTATAAAAGAAGCAAGAATAAACCTCGACAGAAAAACAATCATTGAATGTGAAATGCCAATGAATCGCGACAGTGCGCTTTTGGCACAAAATTACGAAAAAATCGCCTTGCAATGCGCACAATATCTTTCAAAAGGACTTGATACAGCGTTTATAACGCTCGGAGATGTTTCGTTTTATTCGACAGCTGAACGCGTCTCAAAAATTGTCGCTGAAAAAGGCTTCGATGTTGTTTGGTGCGCGGGTGTAACGTCAATTTCTGCCTCTGCGGCAAGAATAGCGATTCCACTTGCAGAGCGTGATGAGGAAATAACGATTATTCCTGCTGACAGCGCATTCAAAAACGGAACGCTGAAAGAAGCCTTAGCGCGAAAGGGAACAAAAGTGCTGATGAAACTATCGCGCTCTTACCAAGATGTTATCAAAATACTTTTTGAGACAGGACTTTCAAAAACAAGCACACTTTTTCAAAATTGCGGGTTAGAAGGTGAGCGAATCTTGAGCCTTGGGAATTACACAGCAGAGAGCAAAGAACTTTTTGAATCAGAAAGTTATTTTTCGCTTGTGATTGTAAAATAAACTTACTTTTAGGAGAGAAACATGATACACATTGTCGGAGCAGGTCCTGGAGACCCTGAGCTCATCACTGTAAAAGGCGAAAAACTTTTGAAAAACGCTGATGTCGTCATCTGGGCTGGAAGTCTTGTGAATCCAGAGCTTTTGAAGAAAACAAAAAAAGGCTGCAGCGTTTATGACAGCGCGTTTATGACGCTTGAGGAAATCGCAGACGTCGTAAAAAAAGCGCACGAAGAAGGAAAATCAATCGTGCGCCTCCACACAGGAGACCCCGCTGTTTTTGGCGCAATAAAAGAGCAAATGGACGTCTTCAAAAAATTGGGGATTCCGTTTGAAATCGTTCCCGGAGTTTCAAGCCTTTTCGGAGCATCAGCAGCCCTGAAAGCAGAATACACATTGCCAGGCGTTACGCAAAGCGTTATCGTGACCAGAATCGCAGGAAAAACTCCTGTCCCCGAAAGAGAATCAATCTCATCTCTCGCAAGCCATGGCGCAACAATGGCAATATTCTTGAGCGTCGCACTCATCTCTGACGTCGTTGCAGAGCTTTTGAAAGGCGGCACATACACAGAAGAGACGCCTGCTGCCGTTGTGTTCAAAGCAACATGGAAAGACGAAATGATATTGAGAGGAAATCTTGGAAACATCGCAAAGCTCACAATCGGAGAAAATCTGAAGCGAACAGCGCTCATTCTCGTCGGGGATTTTCTTGACGCAGCATATGAAAGAAGCAAACTTTACGACCCGACGTTTGAAACAGGATTTCGCCCAGCCACACAACAATGACAGCACTTTCTGGATTTTCAAAAACAAAAGCAATCTGCTTCACAAAAAACGGCGCACAACTTTGCGCCCGCCTTTCTTCGCTGCTCCAAGGCTTTTCCTTCGCTCTTGGCTTTGGCGAGAACAAAACAGACAAAACAAAATGGACAGAAGATTGCTTTGTTGAAAACCAAAAAGAAAAAATCCTTGTAATCTTTGTAGGCGCGCTCGGTATCTGCGTGAGAACGATTGCGCCTTTTTTGCGCTCAAAAACAACAGACCCCGCCGTTTTGTGCATCGATGAAAAAGGCACATTCGTCATAAGCGTTCTTTCCGGGCACATCGGAGGCGCAAACAAAGCCGCTTCTGCAATCGCCAAAATAATCAGCGCCACCCCAATCATCACGACAGCGACAGACATAAACGGCAAAGACGCCATCGACACATTCGCTGTCGAAAACAATATGACAATCGTAAATCCAAAAGCCATAAAAACAGTAAATGCAAAAATCCTTCGCGATGAGCCAATAAAAGACAACGTGATTATAACGCACAAAAAAATCGAAAATAATCAGAAAAAAAGCGACGAAGAGCACCTATATTTAATTAAAAAATCAATTTGTATAGGAGTCGGGTGCAGGAAAAACACAAAAAAAGAAGTCATAATAAAAGCCGTAGAGCAATGCCTTTTTGAAAACGACATAGACACAAGAGCGATATTTTCAATCTCGTCGATAGACATAAAAAAGAACGAGACAGGCTTAGTTGAAAGCGCAAAATATTTCGGAGTGCCGTTTCTGACATTTTCAAAAGACGAGCTGAACGCAGTTTCAGGCTCTGTGAGCAAAAGCGATTTTGTGAAAAACACAGTAGGCGTGGACTGCGTTTGCGAGCGCGCGGCTCTTTGTGCAGCAAAAAGCTCAAAAGAGCGAAAACTCATTGCACAAAAAAAGACTTACGAAAAAAGCGTAACTGTAGCCCTTGTTTTATTATGAGTGATTATACCGAAGAAAAAAAAGCCAAAATCAGTGAAATCGAGTTTTCAAAAGCGAAAGCTATCGTTGACATCGCAATGAAAGACTCATCGTTTGCTTGTTACAAAATCACGCCGCCTTCCGAATATCAGCCGTTCCACACGCTTTATTCAAAAAAATGCTTTGCGGCAGAACTTAGCGTCAAGTTCAAACAATCACTGACACTTTTCGTCGGCATTGAAAAAATAGAAGGCGACATTGAAAAGCAAATCAAAAAAATCAGCGAGCTTTGCAAAAAAATCGCGCTTTCATACAATGCCGCTCTCAAAGAAAAAGACGAAATAAGCGCAAGAGAAGCCTGCAACAACATTCTTCTTCCGTCCCCCTTTGCAATATGGTACGACCTTTTTTACGAAAGAGAGCCCATGAGAGAACAAAGGCTTAACTATGACGATTTTCTCCACATCGGAGGCTCTTCCTATATTTCAAAGCGCCTTGTCAGCCAAAAAGAGTTTTTGGACGTCATCGGACAAAATTTTTCAACATTCCCTCGCCTTTCAGACCCCGTCGACAGAATCGATTTCGTCTCAGTGCTGCAGTATTGCAACGCCCTCAGCCACCTCGAAGGAAGAGAGCCGTTTTATGCGCTGAACGGCGAGAGTGACGAGGCAAAATGGCAAGAGATGATAATGGACGCAAGCGGAAGCGCCTTTTATTGCAACGAGAGCGCAAACGGCTTTCGCCTTCCGCGCCTAATAGAGCTCAAATACATAAAAGAGCGCTCATCAAAAATCAGCGAGTATCTCGGCGAGTTTGAAGGAGATATATTTTCGCCAAACTGCGCTTTTGCGACAGGATTAAAGCAGCGCGAGCTGGATTTTTCAAGCGAGATTGGCGAAAAGGGCATATGCTTTCGCCTTGCATATTTTGATTGAAATTAAACGTTATGAACTTGAAAAAAATATTTTCTGGGTTATCGTGTAAAATATTGGAGGTGCGCTTATGAAGACAGCAGTTTATATTTTTGACACAAAAGTTTTGGAGGACAAAGCCGTATTCGATTCTCAGTACGAAAAAATGAGTGATTATCGAAAAAAGCGCATCGATTCATACAAAGACGAAAAAGACAAACGCCTTTGCCTTGGAACAGGGATTGCGCTTTCCTACGCGCTTTTGAAAGCAGGAGAAGACGAGGCGAGCCTTGAATACGCAAAAAAAGAAAGCGGCATGCCCTACTTCAAAAACAGAAGCGACCTGCATTTCAGCCTTTCACATTCAGGCGAGAGGGCAATGTGCGCCATCTCCTCAAAGCCGATTGGCTGCGACGTCGAAGTTTTTGCCGACAAAGCCGACAAAGACACAGTGAGCTGGACAAAAATCGAAAGCTACGCAAAAGCCACAGACACGCCTCTTGCGTACCTGATGGGAAACAAGGCTTCAATGGACAGCGCTTACAAGTTTTTTGGATTTGAGCGAAACGACGGATATGTCTACACCGTCTGCTCAAAAGAGGAAATCACGGACGAAGCGCTTGAAATTGTCGTTTTGTGACCTTACTGTCATTTTGAGCGGAAAATGGCGATTAGCCGTTTGGAGTCGAAAAATCTGATTGTGTTTTGGAGTAGATTCTTCGACTTCGCTCAGAATGACACAATATTTTTTTTGAGTTTGTTCGCTTTTTCAAAAAGGAAGCAAAATTCAAGTTGAGTTTGCTTCCTTTTTGATTTTTCTTCAATACTCATTCAATAAATCACTTCCTTTTTCCAAATTCTTCAATACTCATTCAATAAATCGCTTCCTTTTCCAAAATCCTTCAATGCTCATTCAATAATTCACTTCCTTTTCCAAAATCCTTCAATACTCATTTAATAATTCGCTTCCTTTTCTAAAATCCTTCAATACTCATTTAAAACTTCAATGAATAGAATAAAGCAAAGCTCAATATTCCGTATTATTGAGCAATTTTTTCATTTCCATAACCTATTTTTTAGAAAAGAAAATGTTTTTTTTCGAAATTCTGTTATATAATAAATTTTGAGGTTTGAGCATGAGAATTGAGAAACTTGTTCCTCCGCTGACAGTGGGCAATAATGAAGGGCTTTCGCTTTTTTTCGTTGGAGTTGGAAGTGCGTTTTCAAAAATGCATTTTCAGACAAATGTGCTTGTTCTGAAAGGCGCAGAACACTTGTTGATTGACTGCGGGACAATGTGTTCAAAAGCCTTGCAAAGTTACGGCTCCAGCCTCACGAGCATACGAAATGTGCTTGTAACGCACTCGCATGCAGACCACATCGGCGGTCTTGAGGAAATGGCGCTCTCAAACAAATATTCTCCTGAGCCATCAAAACCTCGAATGCTCATCACTGACGAATACAAGACAATTCTTTGGGAGCAAAGCCTTCGCGGAGGTTGTTCCTACAGCGAATACTCAAACGGCGCATATATGAAGTTCGAAGATTACTTCGAGCAAATCCCGATGAAAGTCATTCCAAGCACATCGCGCCCGATGTTTCAGACAACGCTTGGCGACTTGGACGTCAAAACTTTCAGGACGCGCCATATTCCAGGCGGCGCAAATTCTTGGGAAGACAGTTTTTATTCTGTCGGCGTTCTTTTGGACGAGCGCATACTTTTCACGGGTGACACGCAATTTGACGTGAAACTTCTCACTTGGATGGACGTTCATTACAATCTCGAATACATTTTCCACGATTGCCAGCTTTTCAACGGCGGTGTCCATGCCAGTTACGACGAGCTAAAGCGACTCCCGATGTCAATGAAAAACAAGATGTATCTTTGCCATTACGGAGACTCATTTCAAAAATACAATCCAGAAGCAGACGGCTTTTTGGGATTTGTAAAGCAAGGCGAGTTTTACCACTTCGACAAATAAGAATTCTGCGCTAAAGATTTTGCAAAAAACTTGAGTTTTCGATTTATTTTTGCTACCTTTAGCGTATGGAACGACAAAAATCTATTGCATATTGCAAAAACGGCAGCGTTTTTTTGAACACGGGTCTTTCTTCCGCAGCTTTTGCAAAAGCGCGCCTTTCAAACCAATTAAACGATAACGGAACGCTCGCAAAAGTTGTCAGCGAGAGCAAAAAACAGACTGCGGGCATCGTAAAAATCCCTGATTATACAGCATACGCATGGCGATTTGAGGAGACAAAACTCGACGATGACGGAAAAGTTCTTTTTTGCGGAAACGGCTTTTCAGGCACTCCTCTTTCAGTCATTATCGAAGAAGAACCAGAAACAAAAACAGCACTCGCAATCCTTTTTGTCACTGCGGCTCTCACAAAATGCGGCGACAAAATAAACGCTGTCGGTGCTGGCGGAATTATCATGGGCGAAAGCGAGAGCGGAAACTTGACTGGCGATGTGCTTTTTTTGCCCGACACACTTTTTGAAAATGCAAGCCAGATGAGAAGCGAAAGCGAATATGCTTTTTTGCAAGGACTTTACCAAAACAAATCTCTTTCGAAAAACAAAGCGCGAAACTTTCTTGCCGCAGTTCTTTCATATCGCGGCATTACGGGCGTATTTCCGTTCACAGCGCAAAAAAACGAAGAGCGAGAACTTGACAATATCGACAATCTTTTTGAGCCGATTTCAAGCGCAATAAACGGAATTGACGAAAATCTTTCCCGCGAAATTGACGCGCGACTCTTTTTCCCGCAAAAAGAATATGGAGACTTCCCGATTGAAGCCCTTGCGCGAGAGCTTGGTCTTGAGGCAACACCAGCACACACAGACGGTTTTGTCAGCGCGGTGAAAGCGCCCGTTCTGCACAGAAAAACAATCTCACAGCAAAAATTCGACAAGAAAAGGAAAATCGCAAAGAAAAATCGTGAGAAAAAAGTGAGCCGAAAGCGTTTCATAAGAAAACACGGCACGCTCTTAGGCATTCTCACTGCAACAGCTCTTATCATCATTGCGCTTGTGGCAACTCATATCCACAGCAAAGGCAGCGAAATCACAACAAAGGGACTTTCCAGTTTTGACGCCGCACTCACTTTCTACACAGGCATTCAAAACTCTGACGTCATCGCCATTCACAACAGCGCGACAGGAAAAGCCGACAAGCACTATTCTGACACAATCGCAAATATTTACGTTACGAACAAAGCCCGCACATCTTACGACCAAAACGCCGCAACGAAGCCGCTTGAAGAATGGCTTTTCTTTCACAATCACTTTCGCTTTTTTATTTTTGGAATAACAAATTTCACCCTCGATGAAAAATATTGCGCTCTTGATTTCGCCGCTCCTCAAAAAAACTCACACCCAAAGGAGCTTGCAGAAAAAGATGGCGCAAAAAAAACGCACACGGCAGACTATTATCTCGTCGCAAACACAGGCGCTGACACGCTCACGGTCATAAAAACAACAGACACGGTTCACCTTGTCTTCAAAGGAAAACGATGGCAAGTTGAAAGCGTTGAAAGTGAAAAAGAAGAAGAAGTTTTCGACATCGAAACTTTCAGAGCAGACGTCAAGAGCGCTGAAGAAAAGAGCAACAAAAGCGTTTTGCAGGAAGCCGAGATATTGCGCGAAAAATATCCGTGGATTCCGAAAAAAGAAGATTTGCTGAGAAGCGCAGAAAAACTTTATCACGATTTTGCGCTCTCGGAAGCAAAAACAGCTATTGAGGAAGCAGAAAGCCTTTAAAAATCGCAAAAAAAAGCACAAGTCGCAAAGGATTTTTTACATTGCAAAGGGATAAACATTGTAAGGAGTCCTTTATGAAAAAAGCATCAATCATTTTTTCACTTGTTGTTGTGCTTTCGCTTTTTATGGCGAATGTTTCGTGTACGCTTTCTCTCGGCGACGACGAAGAAGATGAGAAGACAGGAACACTGTCGCTTAAAATCACAAGCCTTGTCGATTCAAAGCACTCCCCTTCTTCTAATCGTGCGATACTGAAAGCCGACAAGATTTCGCTCACGCTTGTAAGCAAAGACGGCGCAGAAGAAGACTTGAGCGACAAAATTCAGCCTAACGCAAAATCAAAAACGGTGACAGTCAAAGCCAGCGTGAAAAGCGCAAGCGGCTACACCGTCCGCGTTCAAATCTTCAATGAAGCAAACGGTGAAACGCCTGTCGTCAAAGGAGAGAGCGAGCCGTTTGATGTTCCAGCAGGGAAAACCGCGAAAGTCAGCGTTACTTGCGTTCCTGTTGAAGCAGTGAAAATCGACCTTGGCAAAGAGGTGAAAGAAACACTTGTCGCAGAAAAAGAGTTTTGGTATACATTTGTTGCACTTTCAGCTCAAACAGAGATTCAGTTGAAAAAAGAAAATCCTGTTCAAAGCGACAACGGAAAAATCTACATTGCAATCTTTGACAAAAAAGGAAATCTTTGCGAAAAAGCAAGTGCAAACTCAAAAGCAGAAGGTAGTTACAATACTAACACAAGCAATCAACCTCCAAAAATGCTTGTCAAAACAACAAGTGGTGCAACTTATTACATTGGCATTATTAAAACTGGAGGTACTGACCACAAATTAGGCATAAGCCTGAAAGCAAGCGCAGACGGTGAGAGCGCTTCTGAGGGCAACGGGAGTCTTGACATCACAATAAACTAAAATTGCAAAAAAGGCTTGCCAAAGAAAAAAATCTTGGCAAGCCTTTTCGTTTATTGAGCAAAAACAAAAACTAACGCTCAGAAAGCGGAACGAATGCTCTTTCTGCCGAAACGTTCTTGTAGGCAGGGCGGTAAATGCGTCCTCCTGCAACGATTTCTTCTATGCGGTGAGCGCTCCAGCCTGCAATACGCGAAATTGCGAAAAGCGGCGTGAAAAGCTCGCACGGAATATTGAGCATTGAATAAACAAATCCTGAGTAAAAGTCGACATTAGCGCAAATGAGCTTTCTGTCGCCAATTTTCTCGTAAAGGATTTCAGGACCAATACGTTCAATCGTGCGATAAAGATTGAACTCCTCTTCCATGTTCTTTTCTTTCGCAAGAACAGCCGCCTTGTCGCGAAGCAAAACACAACGTGGGTCGCTGATTGTGTAAACAGCGTGTCCAAGACCGTAAATCAAGCCAGTTTTGTCGAACGCTTCCTTTCGCACGATTTTGCGAAGATAATCTGCAACTTCCGACTCGTTTGACCAGTCGTGAACATTCGCTTTTATTTCGCTCATCATCTGCATAACGCGAATATTCGCGCCACCGTGCCTTCTTCCCTTCAACGAGCCGACACCTGCCGCAATCGCAGAATAAGTGTCTGTGTCCGCCGAAGAAACGACGTGAACAGTCAGAGAAGAGTTGTTTCCGCCACCATGCTCCGCGTGCAAAATCATCGCCAAGTCGAGCACCTTTGCTTCAAGGTCGCTATACTGCTTGTCGCTTCTTGTAAGGCGCAAAAAGTTTTCCGCAGTGCTCAAAGTTGGAAGCGGATTGTGAATATACATGCTCTTTCCGTCGTAATAGCGTCTTTTTGCCTGATAACCATAAGCGACAATAGTGCTGAAGCGGCTGATAAGCTCAATACACTGTCGCAAAATATTCGTAATTGAGCGGTCTTCAGGATTATCATCGTATGAGTAGCTCGCAAGAACACCACGGGCAAGTTTGTTCATAATATCGCTTGAAGGCGCTTTCATAATCATATCTTCAGTGAAATGCTCCGGAAGGATTCTTCTCTCGCCCAAGAACGAAGTAAACTCTTCAAGTTCGGCTTTTGTCGGGAGCTTTCCGAAAAGCAAGAGATAAACACACTGCTCAAAACCGAACATATTATTTGCTTCAGCGTCTTTTACGAGGTCAGCAACATCGTATCCACGATAAATAAGCCGACCTGGAATCGCAATTTTCTCGCCATTTCGCATCTCATAGCCCACAACATCACCGATTCTTGTAAGACCTACAAGAACACCAGTTCCGTTCGCATTGCGAAGTCCGCGCTTTACATCGTGCTTGATATAAAGCTCCGGGTCAATCGGGTCGTTGACTTTTGCCAATTCAGAGAGACGGTTCAAAAAGCTACTCTCAATTGCTGCTTCATCAGACATTTAAAGCCCCCTGTATTTTGAATATTTATGCGTTAAAACTTCAACTATGTTATAATTATACATTTTTATTAAAATAATGCAATACATAGACGCATTAACAACATTTTACAACCATTCAGACAGACAAAAACAATCCCTTTTGCTAGAATCACAATAAATATTTGCCAAAAAGAAGGGCAAATAAGGAGGAACAAAAATGATTTCTTTTGAAAGTGATTACATCGAAGGCGCGCATCCTGCGATTTTGAGCCGCCTCTCACAAACAAACATGATTCAAGTTTCAGGCTATTCGCACGACGAGTTTTGCGAAAGCGCGAAAGCAAAAATCAGAGCGGCAATCGCTCAAGATGACGCACAAATCCAGTTCATCACGGGCGGCACGCAGACAAACCAAATCGTAATCGACTCGCTTTTGAAGCAGTATGAGGGCGTCGTGAGCGCACAGACAGGACACGTCAACTGCCATGAGGCAGGCGCAATCGAATACACAGGACACAAGGTCTTGACCGTTCCTTCTCATGAAGGAAAAATCGACAGCAAAGAGCTTATCTCTTTTATCGACGAGTTTTACACTGACGACAGCCGCGAGCATATGATTTATCCGGGAATGGTCTACATCTCGCACCCGACAGAATACGGCACGCTCTACACAAAAAAAGAGCTTCAGGAAATAAGCGATGTGTGCAAAAAGGCGAATATTCCGCTTTTCATCGACGGCGCGCGTCTTGGATACGCTCTTATGAGCCGCGAAACAGACGTAACTCTGCGCGATATTGCACAGCTCAGCGACGTTTTTTATATTGGCGGCACGAAAGTCGGAGCGCTTTGCGGAGAGGCGGTCGTTTTCACAAAAAACAATATGCCCGCGCACTTTGAGAACCTCGTCAAAAAGCACGGCGCGCTCCTTGCCAAAGGTCGGCTCCTTGGCATTCAGTTCGACACGCTTTTCACCGACAATCTGTATTTTGACATCTCGAAAAACGCTATTGAGGCCGCTGAGGAGCTAAAATCGATTTTCAGAGAAAAGGGATACCGCTTCTTCATCGATTCTCCGACAAACCAGCAGTTCGTCATTCTTGAAAATGCAAAGATAAAAGAGTTAAAAGAAAAGGTGGGCTTCAGTCTTTGGCAAAAGTTCGACGAAAGCCACACCGTCGTCCGCTTTGCGACAAGTTGGGCGACGACAGCGGAAAACCTTGCATATTTGAAGTCGATTCTCTAGTTTTTGTGCAGTTTTTTTGTCAGGAAAATCGTATTTTTTTAGCTGAGCAAAAGCCAAAAGCGAATGTGCAGCGTATCAAAATGACATTCACTGACTTTTGAAAAATTTGACTCGTGTCGCCATGACACACCACGACTGGAGCGAAAAAGAGCGCGTGTAAAAATGACATTCGCTCTTTTTTTGAAAAAACTCGTCGTGTCACCATGACAAACATCAACTATAGCAAAAATTAGGGCGTGTCAAAATGACATTCATGACTTTTTAAAAAGTGAAGGCGTGTCATTTTGACATGCAGTGATTTTTTGGAAAGACAAGCGTGTCAGAAAAAAAATCAAACGTGGCGTCGAAGTCCGTCGAAATTTATTGACCACAAGAAAAGTCCTTGCGGTGGCGCTGTAGGGCCTGCTTTTTTTCTGTCGCGAGAACTGAGGATTTCTTCAAAGTCGTCGCCCGTCAGACCCATTTTCTCGAAATGCACGAAAGAGCCTGTGAGCGAGCGCACCATTTTCCACAAGAACGCGTTTGCCGTAATCTCAAAGACGATTTTTTCGCCATCGGGATAAAAAACCGCCTTTTCGATGTAGCGGTTTGTCGAAAGCGACTGGTCTCCTGCCGCCGCGAATGTCGCGCAGTCGGTCTCGCCGAAAAGTCGGCTTGCCATATCGTTCAGTCGATTGAGGTCAGGTCTGCGGTGCAAAGCCCACACAAAAGGCATCTCGCTTGCCAAAGGAGAAAGCCCGCAATGCAAGAAATAGCGATAAGTGCGGCTGGTGGCGGAAAAGCGCGCATTAAAATTGTCAGGGACGACTTTTGATGACATGATACGAACATCATTCGGCAAGAAAGAGTTCAATGCAATCACGAACTTCTCTTCTGGAATTGAATCGATTGGCGTGAAAAAGTTTGCTGCCTGAGCGCGCGCGTGGACTCCTGAATCTGTGCGCCCGCTTCCGTGAAGGTCGATGTGCGCTTTGTGGATTTTTTCCAGCGCCGCCTCGATTTCGCCCTGCACGGTGCGGACATTTTTTCCCGCTTGGTCCTGCCGCTGCCAGCCGCAGAAATTTGTGCCGTCGTAAGAGATTGTCAGCAGGATATTGCGCATTTTTTTATTAAACCTCCACCTCTTCTTCTTCGTCGTCATCAGAGAAAATATTGTTTGCCGAAAGTTCTTTTGAAAGCGCGTCGTAAAGGGCGCGTGCATGCTCCAAAAGCGCGGACGGCTTGTTTTTGCTTGACTTTCCGAGTCCGAAGATACGGGCGATGGAGCGCTTGTATTCATCAAGTTTTTTTCCTCGAAGAGGCATATCTTCTTTTTGACCATACTTGTATTCAAGAAGCCCGCAAAGGTAGATAATGCCGTCATAGCCATAATTCTTGTCGATGTCAGGACCAAGGTTTGCAATTGTGCCGACGCTTTCCTCGCCTGTCGTTTCTTTTATGAGTGTCTGCTGGTAGTAGAAAAGGGCTTTTCTGTAAAATACTTCTGAGACGTAATCGTAATTGTAGCCGGGGATAATGCGGTTCAAATCCTTGCAAAGCCATGCAAGGCGAAGCGAAAGGATTGCGCATTTTGCTGTCGGCGCGTATTTTGCGCTGACTTTTGAATAGCAAAGAAGCGCCAGATAGTGCATTGCCGCTCCGTCATAAAGTGTTCGCTGTCGGGTGAGGTCGTAGTGCGGGAAAATCTGGAACACGGCGTCCTGTCGCTCTTTTGAGCTTGAAGCGATTGCGTCAAGAGATTCTTGGTCGTCAATTTGGTGGAAATCGTCCCAGAAAAGCGCTGTGTGGCACTCAGGACACGCTCCAATTTTATAGATAATCGGGAAAATCTCGCCGAAACGCTCTGTAGGGATAAAGTTTCTGTGAAGCTCGTCTGTCAAATCACCTGCGTTCATTCGACCGTTTCCAGAAAGCATTTCTTCTTTCTCAAAACTTTTCTGACAAGCAGGGCACAAGCATTTTTCTTTTGACCAATATGAGATTGCGCCCTTCTTTTTCGGCTCATTTTTCTTTGCTCTAAGCATTCTATATTCCTCCCTCGTTCTCGCTTTTCGCTCACAAGCGCTCTATTACAACAAACGCAATCGCGCTGCTTTTTTCATGGCTTAGCGAAACGTGTACATTATATTTTCCGACTTTTTCTTCAAGGATTTCTTTCGCCTTGTTTTCGACTATCAAAAATGGAGAGCCGTTTTCGCTTTTTTCGATGAAAACATCTCTCACTGAAAAAACAAGCCCTGTTCCAAGTGCCTTTGAAAACGCTTCTTTTGCTGCAAAGCGTGCTGCGTAATGCTCGCATAGTTTTTGCTCGCTGTATTTTTTCTCCGCGCCAACAATTTCACGCTCATTGAAAACAAAATGGAGCATTTTTTCGTCATTGACCCATTTTTTCATTCGTGCAACGTCAACGATATCACAACCAATTCCGAATATCATTTTTTTCTTTTATGCTCCGTTATTGTCGTTTTCCGCTTTTTCGTTTTCCGAAGAGTTTTCTGCTGAAGATTCAAAAACAACTCGAATAATCTTTTTATCTTTATCGGCATTAACAGAGCCTGACGGAACAGAAATGGAAACGCTAAGCTCATATTCACCCGGCGTTGTTATTTTAGAGCAATCTGCCCGCGCTATAATTCTTGTTGCCGAAAGGCGCTCAAGGAAAAGCAGATTGCCCGACAAATTAACGCTCACGGTCTGCTCCGCGCTTTTTTCTGAGATTCTCACTTCAGGTCTTATTCCAACGAACTGCACGGGAACTGAGTCGAAGAGTTTCACATCTTTTACAGCAGCAATTCCGACTCGCACCATAATTTCGTCTGGGGAATTTATTTTTATGGCTTTATTGAAGTTCACAAGGCTTGTTCTTGCTGAAAAAGTGTCGTAATGATTTACGACATCGATGTTCTCGGTGATTATGTAGCTGAGTTCACTAACAATGCTTTCAGGCCCTGAGACAAAAACACTGTTCGGAACGACTGTTATGTCATTTTGGATATATCCGCGGTCGACTTCGCCAGTTATCGACGGCTTTATCGGAATGTAGCGGCTCATCAGTCTCTCTGTTTTCACAAAGACGCTTTCGGGAATGCTCGCAATTTCAAGAGGCTCAATAAGTTTCAAATCATCGGGAAGTTCAAGATAAACAGGCATTTTTTTTATTCCCGCTTTTCCGATTGCGCTAATATCAACGTATGCTTTCAGGTCTGATTTTCGCGCTTCTATTTTTGCAAGGTCATCGGCTTCAGCCCTGACATCAAGTTTCACAGTTGTGAGGCGGTTTGAGTTTTCATCGGTTATGTTCGTACTGACGACAGCTCCGTCTTCTTTTACGGAAAGCGGCACTATAAAAGATTTTCGCTCAACGCTTGCTGTTTGGTGCACAAAAAAAAGAACGAGCGCAATTACAAAACAAAATACTTTTACAATCCATTTGTCTGTGATGTTTTCAAATAATGGCTGGATGTTCATCGATTTTATCCTTTACGTTTTTGTCGTCACGTTTTAGTTCAAGAAGGCTTTCGAGAGTTTTGCGAAGTTCGTCCATACTCAAATCGTAATGCAGGCTTGAATCATAAGCAAGCGAAATCGCTCCAGTTTCTTCTGACACAACAAGAACGACGGCGTCGCTTATCGAAGCCATTCCCAAAGCAGCACGATGGCGCGTTCCGAATGTCTTTTTTATTTCGTAATTCTCACTTAAAGGCAAAAATCCTCCTGCGGAAAAAATCTTTTTGCCCTGAATTATGCAAGCGCCGTCATGAAGAGGTGTGTCATATTTGAAAATTGCCACAAGAAGAGCGGCGGAAATATCCGCATTCAAAATCGTTCCGACGCGCTTCAAGTCATCTATTTTTGAGTGGCGCATCCAAACAACAAGCATTCCTCGTCGGAGCTTTGAGAGTTCTTCAGCTGCAACAAGGACGGACTCAACAGACGTATCTTTTGCACGGTTACCGAAAGAAAACCATTCATTTTGACCAAGTTTCAAGAACACCTTTCGTAGTTCTGGCTGAAAAACTATTGCAATACTGATAAAAAGCACACTCGTTATATTTTGAAGAATCCAGTTGAGAGTGTTCAACTTTGCAACATATGCAATTCCGTAGATAAGACCTATTATTATCGCTGAACGGATAATCTGCATACTGTTTGTTTTTGTAATCAGCTCATATGCTTTGTATAAGATAAACGTCAAAATTCCAATATCAAGGATTGCTGTCAAAATGTTCATTATTACGCTCCTCTTACGCTCCAGCCACTGTTTTTGAGGGCGTGTAAGATTTTAAGAGAATCGACGGTCTCACCAACATCATGCACACGAACAAGAGAGCAACCGCTCAAAACAGAAAGCAAATCCGCCGTAATCGTACCTGTCATTCTGTCTTGCACTTCACGCGATGTAACTTGACCGATACAAGTCTTTCGAGAAAGAGCCATCAGCACAGGATATTCTCCTCCTAAAAGTTCAGAAGCATGGGCTATCAAATCAAGGTTCGCGCTCAAATCTTTGCCAAAGCCGATTCCTGGGTCAAGAATAATCTTGTCTTTTGCAATTCCAGACGATAGAGCAAAATCAACTCGGCTTTTTAAGTATTCGTCAACTTCGTTAAAAGCATTGGAATAGCTCGCATTTTTTTGCATATTCTCAGGAGTTCCTCTCTTGTGCATCAAGATGACGGGGATTTTTTTCTCTGCGGCAAAAAGAGCCATTTGCTCGTCATCTTCAAGGGCAGAAACGTCGTTCAAGATATCTGCGCCTGCGTTAAAAGCGGCTTCCATCACACTCTTTTTTCTTGTGTCTATGCTTATCGCAATATCGCTTTTAGCCCTTATCGCCTCGATAATCGGTACAATGGCTTTTATCTCGTCTTCAGCCTTTACGTAAGCCGCGCCAGGTCGTGTAGACTCCGCTCCTATGTCGATGATATCCGCGCCCTCGTCGATAAGTTGCAAAGCTCTCTCAATTCCGCCCCTGCTCTTTTCCCAAAACGAGTCTTTCGTTGCATTCACAATACCCATGATAAACGCGTCATATTTTGTCGAAATAACTCTATCTCTCAAGTTCAGCGTATGGCAAATCTCTGCTAAAGCCATTTTTATACATCTCCTTTACAAAAGCGATAACGCCGCTTCTGTTATATCTTCTATCGACAAGTGTGCAAGCGACAAAAGTTCTTCCCTTGTTGCGCTCGGCATATATTCATCTCCAAAGGCGAGTATTTTTTTCGGCTTATCGATAAATGTCGCAAGATACTCGCTCACTCCGCCGATTTTCACGCCGTCTTCCACAAAGACAACCGCATTATATCCGCCCTCTTTTACCAGCGTTGCAAAATAATTTGTATCAAGAGGTTTTATAAAGCGCAATGTGTAAATATCTGCACCCACGCCTTTCATAATAAGATTTCTTGCCGCGCTCAAAACTTCCCCAAACATTCCTCCTGTACACACAAGCAGAACTTGTTTCTCAAAGGTAACAGCTTTTGTCTGATTTTTGTCCACAACATTTTCCAAGTTGTTTATCAATGTCGGAGCTATATCTTCGGCTTTTACCAAGACACCCCGACCAAGTTCGATTTTTGAAGAAAACACTGTGTGTTCTGACGGACAGGAGGCTTTTGGGTAGCGGATAAGTGTGCTTTTATCGTTATCGATAGCCCATTGCAAGCAAAGAGCCAAATCGTGCGCCGTAGACGGAGAAAGTATCGTCATATTCGGGATTGGACGCACAAGAGCAATATCAAACACGCCTTGATGTGTTTCGCCATCGCCGGGAACTGCTCCTGCTCTGTCTATGCAAAAGACGACGTGCCGCTTTTGAAGAGCAACATCGTGGATTATTTGGTCTATCGAACGCTGCAAAAAGGTCGAGTAAATCGCAACGATAGGAATTAAGCCTCCCGCCGCCAAACCGCCCGCAAAGGTTACGGCGTGTTCTTCTGCAATTCCCACATCAAAAAATCGCTCTGGATACTTGTGCTGAAACAAGCTCAAGCCAGTGCCTTTCGACATAGCCGCCGTGATTGTCGCAATGTCGCTTCTCTTTGCTGCGATTTCCATAAGCGCATTGCAAAAGGCTTCTGTGTAGCTCAAGGCGTTGAACTTTTCCACTTTGCCGTCGCTTAGCGAAAATGGGCCAATTCCGTGGAAAGTCGCGGGGTCATTTTCGGCAGGAGAATAGCCGCAGCCTTTTTTCGTGATGACGTGAACAACGACAGGGCGATGCAATTCTTTCACTTGACGGAAAACTTTTTCCATTCCAGAAATATTATGACCGTCGAGAGGTCCAACATAATCAAACCCAAGGTCAGAAAAGAGATTATTTGAAAACAGCAAGCCCTTTAAGCCGCGTCGAAGGCGGAAGATAAGTTTTTCAAGTATTGAGCTAAAAAACGGCACTCGTTTTGCAACAACATCAACAAAATGGCGAAAACGCTGATAGTGCTTCGTCATCGTGATTTTTGACAGATATTCGCTGATTGCGCCTGTGTTTTTGCTAATCGACATCTGATTATCATTCAGAATAACAATGAGATTGCGATTAGTCTGTCCTGCATTGCTCAATGCCTCAAAAGCTAAACCTCCAGTAAGCGCGCCGTCGCCTATGACAGCCACGACTTTGCCTTCTTTTTTGAGAATATCCCAACTCGTCAAAAGCCCATAAGCCGACGAAATCGAAGTGGAAGCGTGTCCTGCGTCAAAAAAATCGTGTTCGCTTTCTGCAATGCGTGTAAAGCCTGAAATGCCGTCTTTTTGTCTGATTGTTTTGAAATCCTTGTATCTGCCTGTAAGGAGTTTATGAGTGTAGCTTTGGTGGCTCACGTCAAAGATAATCGCGTCTTTTGGGCTTTCAAAAACACGGTGCAGCGCAATCGTAAGTTCTACAGCTCCAAGGTTTGAAGCCAAATGACCGCCGTTTTTGCCTACTACTTCAAGGATTGTTTTGCGGATTTCTTTTGCAAGCGTGGGAAGTTGTTTTTTGGTAAGTGCTTTTACATCTTGCGGTGAATTGATATTTGGCAAAATCATTATAGACACTCCGTTTTTAGATAGGTTGAATAGAAAAATACTAAAAAAGGCTAGGTTTTGCCCCAGCCCTTTTTTGACAAAAGCAATTACTTGCTCTTATGTCGATTTCTTCTAAGCTTCTTCTTACGCTTATGTGTCGCTATCTTTGCGCGCTTTCTTTTCTTTCCACAAGGCACGATGAGCACTCCTTAGTAAAAATGTATTATAGATTATCATATCTTTTTCCCGAAACGTCAAGTAGATTGAGCGCATAATCACAGAAATCAGATATTTTTTTAATCACCAAATCACTATCATCTGCATTAAAAATCTCTGCTCCAGGAATATCTTTCATATACGTAAATTGTTTTTTTGCATATTTTCTGCTGTTTCTTTTTATATTATCCCGTATTTCGTCCAGCTCCGAAAGAGAGAATTGACGGTTCTGCCATTTCTGCGCAAATTCTCTATAACCTATTGCCTGCATTCCAGGCTCACAAGCGTTATGACCTTCGAAAAGCAGTTCTTGAACTTCATCAACAAGCCCTCGCCGAAACATTTCATCAACGCGAAAATCAATCCGCTCATAAAGCTCATTGCGCTCTCGAGTGAGAATGACAGTGCAAACATCGTATTTTGAGCGTATCGCGCCTGAAACAGAGAATGCGCTTCGAGGCTTTCCTGAGATTTCAAAAACTTCAAGCGCACGGCAAATGCGAAAAGCGTCATTCGGGTGAATTTTCTTTGCGCTCTCAGCGTCAAAACGCGCTAACTCCGCGTGCAACGCCTCACTCCCCTCTTTTGAAAGCCGCTCTTTCAACCTTTCGCGAACAAGAGGATTCGACGGCGGAGTCGGAGGAAGCCCAAGAAGAAAATTGCGCAAATAAAACCCAGTTCCGCCAACAACAGCGGGAATCTTTGAGCGAGAAGCAATTTCAAAAGCAAGTTTATCAGCGCTCTCAACAAATTCGCCTGCACCAAACTGCTGTGAAATATCACAAACGTCGATTAAATGATGCACAAGATTTTTGCGCTCTTCAGCAGTTGGCTTTGCAGTTCCGATATCAAGACCGCGATAAACCGCCATCGAATCAGCGCTGATTATTTCGGCACGGGAAGCAAAAAAAAGGCTGCTCCGTCCAAAAAGCTCGGAACAAAGAGCAGTCTTTCCGCATGCTGTCGGCGCATAAAGCGCAAGAAGCGGAAGTTTTTCCACAGCGTTCACTCAGGAGACGCGATTTTGTATTGCACGTCTTGTGTGAAAATCTGACGAGCGGCGATAGACACCGCTTTGTCATCGTTGTCGGAAAGTATCGGGTCTTTCATCATCGCAAGCTGGTACGCACGCTTTGCAGAGGCGCAAGTTGCGGCGTAAACATTACCCTTAAATTTCACAAGCTGTTCAAGTGGGAATATCATTGTGTACCTCAAAAAATATTCTATCAACAACGAAAAATTATTGCAATACAAAATTTTCTGTCGGCTTCAGCAAATTTGAGCGAAAGGGCGAAAAAAAGAAGTCTTCAGCACAGATTTTTCGATTGAAATCAAAAGACTGCATTGACGTTTCTAATCCGAAATTGATTACTTCACTCTTGCAGCAACCAATTTCTAGCCAAAAATTGGCTTCTTCACTCTTGCGGCAATCAATTTCTAATCCGAAATTGGCTACTTCACTTTGAAGAAAGCAATTTCTAGCCAAAAATTGACTTCTTCACTGTTGCGGCAATCAATTTCTAATCCGAAACTGCTTGCTTCACTTTGAAGAAGGCAATTTCTAGCCAAAAATTGAGAAATGCAGTTTTAAGTCAAAAAAAGCCTGCTCCCAACAAAAAGGAAACAGGCTCTTTTTTCAAAAGATTATTTGGCTTTTATGCCTTCTTTCGCTTTGAAATGATGTCAAAGACGACCGCTCCGACAAGAACTGCGCCCTTAACAACTTTCTGGATATCAGTTGACCAACCAATCAATGACATTCCGTTGTTCAAAATACCCATGACGAAAGCACCTACGACAGCTCCGATAATCGTTCCGACACCACCAGCTGCAGCAGCGCCTCCGATGTAACAAGAAGCGATTGCGTCAAGCTCGAAGCCGTCACCAGCCTTTGGCGTTGCAGAGCCGTTTCGCGCAGAAAGGACGATACCGGCAACAGCCGCCAAGAAGCCCATGTTGAGATAAACCCAGAAGAATACGCTTCGAGTGTTGATACCTGAAAGGCGAGCGGCCTTTTCGTTTCCGCCGAGAGCGTAAATCTGGCGACCTGCGACAGTGCGGCTTGTGATGAAGTGATAGACTCCGACGAGGATAACCATCAAAACGAGGACGTTCGGGATACCGTTGTTGCGAGCGAGCTTGTAAATCAAGAACCACAAAATAAAGTGGATAATCACATGCTTTACGACAAGCTGCCAGATTGGATTTACAGGGAAGTCATAGCGTTTTTTTGTCTTGTACGCCTTGATTTCGCCCAAGATAATCAGAACGCTTGCGATAACCGCGATTGCCATTGACACCAAGTCCAAGTGTCCCGGAACACGGTTTGGACCAACGTGTCCGAACGGAATGTTGATTGTTGGCAAGAATCCGACACCGATGAGGTTGTAAAGCGGAGGTGTCGGTCCTTTTGTCTGTGCCTTGAGCATTGTGTATGTAAGACCGCGTCCCATAAGCATTGAGCCGAGCGTCACGACGAAAGGCGGAATGTGCATATAGGCGATGAAAAAGCCGACGATAGCGCCAGAAAGTGTTCCCACAAGGAGAGCAACAATGAATGCAAGATAAACAGGAAGCCCCATATCAACGACAAGAATCGCAGAGCAAGCGCCTGTCAAAGCGACAACAGAGCCGACGCCCAAATCGACGTTACCTGTAAGGACGCACAAAAGCATACCGACAGCAAGGATAACGACGTAGCCGTTTTGCATAATCAGGTTGTTGATATTTGTCGGGGAAGCGTTCTTTCCGCCAGTTGCGAAGAAGAACAGCAAGAAAATCATAATAAGAGCAATAACCATTCCGTATTGCTTCAAGTCTATAGACGCGACTTTTTTATTTGTCAGCGGCTTATTTAGTTCCATAAGAATCTCCTTTTGAATTATTGTGAGCCATAATACATTTCATAATGCTTTCCTGAGTTGCGCCCTTTGCACTCAGCTCGCCTGCGATTTCGCCTTCGTTGATGACGTAGATGCGGTCGCAAGTTCCCAAGATTTCAGGCATTTCAGAAGAGATTACGATAACAGCTTTTCCGCTCTTTGCAAGTTCGTTGATAACGCAGTAAATCTCGTATTTTGCACCAACGTCGATACCACGAGTCGGCTCATCGAGGATAAGAACGTCAGGCTGAGAAAGCATCCACTTTGCAAGAACGACTTTCTGCTGATTTCCGCCAGAGAGGTTTCCGACTTTCTGGTTAATCGACGGAGTTTTTACATTGATGCGACTTCTATACTCTTCAGATTTGACAATCTCTTCGTTACTGTCGACAACGCCTTTTTTTGAAAAATAATTCTTCAGCGCAGCCATCGTCATATTGTGCTTGATGTCGTCAATCAAGACCAAACCGTAATTTTTTCGGTCTTCGCTCGTATAGGCGATTTTTGCGTTGATTGCGTCCTGCACGGAATTGATTTTGACTTCTTTGCCGTGCATTTTTATCGTGCCTGTAATCTTTTGTCCCCAAGCCTTTCCGAAAATGCTCATCGCAAGCTCAGTTCGACCGGCTCCCATAAGACCTGCAAAGCCAACAACTTCGCCTGCACGCACATTAAAATTAACATTTTTTATGAAATGTCTGTCAGGGTCATCTTCGTGATAAACATTCCAGTTTTTCACTTCCATAATCACATCGCCGATTTTGCAATCAGTTCGAGGCGGATAGCGGTTCGTAAGCTCACGACCAACCATTCCCTTGATGATTCGCTCCTCAGAAAAATCGTCCACTCCTTTTGTGAGCGTTTCAATCGACTTTCCATCGCGGATAACAGTGATTTTGTCTGCAACATAGCTGATTTCGTTAAGTTTGTGCGAAATCATAATGCACGTGATTCCCTGCTTTTTCAAATCAAGCAAGATTTGAAGAAGATTCGCGCTCTCTTCATCGTTAAGAGAGGCTGTAGGCTCATCAAGAATAAGGAGGTTTACTTTTTTTGCAAGCGCTTTTGCAATCTCAATAAGCTGCTGCTTTCCAACACCAAGAGAATTGACAGGCGCATTTATGTTTTCATGCTCAAGTCCTACTTTTTTGAGCATCTCAACCGCTTTAGACCTTGTTTTGTCCCAGTTGATGACACCTGGCATCGAAAGCTGCTCGTTGCCCATAAAAATGTTCTCTGCAACCGACAAATAAGGGCTCAAAGCAAGTTCCTGATGAATAATAACAATACCTTTTTCTTCGCTGTCTTTAAGCGAACGGAATTTGCAAACTTTGCCATTATATATAATGTCGCCTGAGTAAGTACCATAAGGATAGCTTCCTGAAAGCACGTTCATCAGAGTTGATTTTCCAGCGCCGTTCTCACCACAAAGCGCGTGAATCTCGCCGCGTCCAACCTTCACTGAAACATCGTCAAGAGCCTTTACGCCAGGAAATTCCTTTGTAATATGCGACATTTCCAAAATAATATCGTTCATTAAAATCACACCCCAGTTTTAAGTAAAAAATCCCGCGACCAAATCGCAAAAACGGTTTTGATGCGGGATTTTTCAGTTGCCATTATTTCTAAGGCTTAATATTTTACAATCCGAGCTGTGCCTTTGTGTAATAGCCACCGTCAATGATGATTGACTGATAGTTATCCTGGTCAACAGCTACAGGAGTACAAAGGTATGACGGAACAACGAGCTTTCCGTTGTTGTACTGTGTTGTGTCGTTGATTTCAGGCTTTGCACCCTCAAGAACAGCCTCAACCATTGTTACGCACTTTGAAGCAAGAAGACGTGTGTCCTTGTAGATAGACATTGTCTGAGTGCCTGCAATGATGTTCTTTGTTGCCATAAGCTCTGCGTCCTGACCTGTGATGAGCGGCCAGTTGTCTGCTGTGTATCCAGCGCCCTCAAGAGCAGCCTTGATACCATAAGCGAATCCGTCGAATGCAGAACATGCAATGTCAAGTTTCTCATCGCCATAGAAGCCAGAGAGGTAGTTCTCTGCCCACTGCTGTGCTGTTTCCTGAGACCATCTCAAGATACAAGTCTTGTCGAATGTTGTGCGTCCAGTCTTGCACTTCAAAACACCATTCTCAAGATAAGGCCCTAAGACCTCGATAACACCGTTGTACAAGAAAAGAGCGTTGTTGTCATCTGGTGAGCCCATGAAGAACTCGATTGTGTATGAGCGACCCTCATCTTTTGCAGTTTTGAGCTGCTTTTTCTCTTCGATGTATTTTGCGATTGCAGTACCAACACCCTTGTTATCGAATGTCGCATAGTATGAAACAGCGTCTGTGTCCATCAAAAGACGGTCATAAGCAATAACAGGAATACCGTTCTGCTTTGCCTGTGCAAGTACGTTTACAAGAGCTGTTGAGTCGATAGCGGCAACAACAAGACAGTTGACGTTCTTTGCGATGAGGTTCTCAATCTGAGAAACCTGCATCTGAACATCGTCCTCAGCATACTGCAACTCAACAGAGTAGCCCTTTGCCTCAAGCTGCTTCTTCATGTTAGCACCATCGTTAATCCAGCGCTCTGAAGACTGTGTAGGCATTGCAACACCTACAATTTTCTTTGCTGCTGTTGTAGAAGAAGCGCTAGCACCCGCTTCCTTTCCCTTTGACTCGCCACAAGAAAACAGCGAGAAAGTCATCGCTGCCGCTGTCAAAATTGCCAAAATTTTCTTCATAGGTCAAATTCCCCCAATAAATTTGTTCACATTATGTTATCGTTAACGCAACAAATAAATTATCACCCGCTTTTTTACGTTTGTCAAATTATTTTTATCAAAAATTTTCGAAAAAGAAAGAAATTTTATTTTTCGAAAATACCTCCAAACTTTTTTTCTCTTCCTCCCCTATTTTGAGCCATAAACAAAAATTTTTTGCTTTCTTTTCTTCTGGGGAGGTGAAAAATTTAAATTTATCGCTTTCTTTTCTTCTGGGGAGGTGAAAAATTCAAATTTATTGCTTCCTTTTCTTCTGTGGAGATGAAAAATTCAAATTTATTGCTTCCTTTTGCTCTGGGGAGGTGAAAAATTTAAATTTATTGCTTCCTTTTCTTCTGGGGAGGCAAAAAATTCAAATTTATCGGGCTTTTTTCTAAAAAAAGATATAAAACAAAATAATTTCAATCTCTCGTGTTTTTGAGATATTTTTTATTACAATTAAAAAGTATGAGAGATAAACTTCTTAAGACCACTATTTTTGCGAAAATGCTCTTTTTGGTTTTGGCAATTATTGTTACTGCAACAACAATAATCGGGATTGTATCTTATGAAATAGCAGCAAGTGCCTTAAAGCATTCTGTTTCAAGACATCTTGATTCCATTTCGTCAGAACTTGCCGGCACAATCGAGAACATGAATGAAAAAGAATTCACTTTGATTGAGAGTCTGGCAAAACTCGATGTTATGTGCGATGAGAACGTGAGTCTGGCAGAAAAAAGCAAAATTTTGGCGACTGTCAGAAAAAAACTCGGAGACCGCTATCAGAATCTGGCTTTTTACACGAAAAACGGAGATGCGATGATGGCGGACGGAAGCGTCCGAAACTTTTCGGGAGCGGTTTATCTTGAGGCGGCTTTGCGCGGGGAGCGCTTTATTTCTGAGCCGCTTTTCATCGAAATTGCGAACAGCGTTTTGCAAAATTATTGTGTTCCAGTTTTTGACAACAACCACAATCCGATCGGCGCAATCGTTCTTATTATCAACGGAAACGGCATTCTCGACGCAACAAAAAATATCGATATGGGAGGAGGATTTCATCCTGCTGTCATAAACCGCGTGAAGCACACGACGATTGCAAACGCGAACGAAGGCACTGACGAAAAATCAAGACCAGAGGAGATGGACAAAACTAAGGGGCTTGGGCTTATTCTCGAACATATTTACGACGGTCAGGAAGGTCAGGAAGATTTTTTTGACCCTATGTTCAAAACGCACATGATTGTCTCTTACAAGAAAGTCCAAAACACC
>CACYWZ010000012.1 GCA_902778325.1 uncultured Spirochaetaceae bacterium | reverse complement strand
CGTCGGGGACAACGTTTATATAATCGCTGTGGCTCATCCACGATACTCCTCTTTCGGGAAGGTCATTGAAGAGCGCGCTGTCCGTGCTGTATTCGGTAATGGTTTTTCCGTATTCGCTGACGGAATTGTCCTCGGCGGAAACAACGTTGCCGCCAAGCGAGTAAGCCATAAGCTGACAGCCGTAGCAGATTCCGAGAATCGGGATGCCGAGGGTAAAAATTTCGGGCGTGTAGTGCGGAGAAGCGGGATCGTAAACGCTGTTGGGGCCTCCCGTAAATATGATTCCCTTGGGATTTATTTCCTTTATACGCTCAATATCGACGGTGTACGGCAGAATTTCGCAATACACGTTGCACTCGCGCACACGGCGGGCGATCAGCTGATTATACTGACCGCCGAAATCAAGGACGATTACTGTTTCCTTCATAAGCTTTCCCCCCACAAAAAATAACTTTAGGGCGCACACTCAGGCGCGCCCATTTATATTGAATTAAAGATTAACGATAGATAATGTCATTACGCGACGGGCCGTTGGATACCATCTTGATCGGCACGCCGATTTCCTTCTCGGCGAACTCAGTATACTCGCGGCACTCCTTGGGCAGTTCCTGGGGCAGATACCCAAGGTATTCGTCCCGTATGATGCGTTCGCCCTCCGCATCCATATAGTCCGCAAGGAGATTAGGTTGAAAGATCCACTTCAAAAGCGAGGACTTGCCGTTTCCCTCTTCGCCGACAAGAACGATTTTGTCGCCTTTTGTGAGAACTGGCGACTGCAAAACGTTGACCGCCTGAGCCAAGTTTGCAACGCGGACACGGTCAGCGTGATTGTTGAAGATGTTGAGCGTGAGACCTGCGACAAGCGCGTCTGTGACAGAGTTGTCCTGCATAAGAAAGCCAGGATTTGTTCCAGGAGTCGGCTTGAACCAGTTGCCCCATTCGTCGACAACAAGCGAAATCTTTTTCTCTGGATCGTATTTGTCCATAATCTCGCTGTGGCGTCGGACAATCTCGTCCATTTTGAGAGCGCCGCGAAGCGTTCTGTAATAGACTTCCTTGTTGAAGCCTGTTGCGTCCGTCTTGTCCTCGTAGCGATAAGCGAATGTGTAGTAATGCAAAGAAAAACCGTCCATAAAGTTGTGCGCTCTTTTCATCACAACGTCTGTCCAGTTGTAATCTTCGCTGTTTGGACCGACCGCAAACTTTTCAATCTTGCTCTCGCCGTATTGCTTGATGAAAGTCTGATACTGCAAATAAAGGTCTGCGTAATAATCAGGGCGCATGAAGCCGCCCCAACCCCAGCTCTCGTTTCCGATGCCGAAGAACGGAACTTTCCAAGGCTCTTCACGACCGTTTGCACGGCGAAGGTCAGCCATCGGAGAAATGCCTCCGTTCGTCATATATTCAATCCATTCGCTTGTTTCCTGAACGCTTCCAGAGCCGACATTGCCGCAAATATAAGGCTTGCAGCCAAGCTCATCGCAAAGCCCCAAGAACTCGTGAGTGCCGAAACTGTTGTCTTCCGTTACGCCGCCCCACATTGTGTTTACCATCTTCTTGCGGCTTTCCTGAGGACCAACCCCGTCTTTCCAGTGATATGTGTCTGCAAAACATCCGCCCGGCCAGCGGAGATTTGGAATGTCGAGCGCCTTGAATGCTTCGACGACAGCCTTGTTATAACCGTGGATATTCGGAATATCGCTGTTTTTGCCGACCCAAAAACCGCCATAGATACAAGAACCCAAGTGCTCCGAGAAATGCCCGTAAATGTCTGGGCTGATTGTCGAAAGACGCTCTTTAGTGTCAACGATGATTTTTTCTTTCATAGAAAAATACTCCTTTATGTCGAATGTTGCTCACATATTTTTTTCTTTCCAAAAAAGTGAAAGCGCTTTTTCTGGAAAATCAGTTGCTCTGAAAAATCGGGAAACCCTTTGAGTCATATTGGATTTCTTTTACCCAAGTGTGTCTGTTCGGGTCGTAGAGCGCAAAGTCCAAATCAACTTGAGCGTAAGGGCGAGCGTGATAAATAAGATAATCCTTGCTTCCGTCGCGGCTTGTGGTGAAACTGTTGTGCCCGGGGCCGAAAATGCCTGTCTTTTCGTCAGTCGTCAAAACGCTCTCTTCGCTTTTGTGCCATGATTTTGCGCTCATCAAGTTGTCGTTCTCGTTTGCCCAAAGAAGTCCCATGCAATAAGTTGCGTCCGTCGCGCTCGCGCTGTAAGTTACGAAAATCTTTCCGTTTCGCTTCAAGACAGCCGCTCCTTCATTCACGCGAAAGCCGCGGCATTCCCAATCATATTCAGGATATGAAAGAAGAACTTGTCCCTTCTTGAGCGTGTAAGGATTTTCCATCTCGCCAATGTAAAGCGCGCTGTTTTCTTCGCGGCTTTCCCGCTTTTGCGCCCATATCGCATACTGCTTTCCGTTGTGAGTGAAACTCGTCATATCGAGCATAAACGAATCCCAGTCGCTCATGATTTGTCCTTTTTCTTCCCAATGACCAGTGAAAGGGTCTGCGCTTTCGTTTTCAAGACAAAAAGAACGAATCCACCATTTATCTTCAGCCCTTCCTGCCGCAAAATAGATGTACCACTTGCCGTTCACGAAATGAAGCTCTGGCGCCCAAATGTGATAACTCATCTGCCCTGTGGCGTGCTTTCGCCAAATAACGAGCGGCTCTGCGTCGGCAAGCGCCTTGATTGACCATGCGCGGCGAAGCTCGATTCTGTCGTACTCAGGAGTGGATGCCGTAAAATAATAGTAGCCGTCCGTGTGATAATACACATACGGGTCAGCCCTCTGCAAAATCAGAGGCTTTTTTTCATCTTGCTCTGTTAAATCAATATAGTTCATTTTCTTATCCTCTCAAAAAAAATTGCATCAGCCAATTTCTAATCAAAAATTGCCTTCTTCACTTTGCATTAACCAATTTCTAACCAGAAATTGACCGCCGCAGTGTTGCATGAGCCAATTTCTAATCAGAAATTGACTGCCGCAGTGTTGCATCAACCAATTTCTAATCAGAAATTGACTTCTTCACTTTGCAGTAAGCAATTTCGAATCAGAAATTGACTCGCGCAGTGTTGCATCAACCAATTTCTAATCAGAAACGCCGTTGCAGTCTCAAAAGACAATCCAACCGTCCGAATCGAAGGTGAATTCTTCGATTTGCAGATGGCTTTCGCCGTTTTTCTCTCTGTCGTATGCGTGATAGACGAGGTAGTATTTCCCGTCGTCCTCAAGCACGCTGTTGTGCCCTGTTCCCGCCCAGCGCGAGAACGAAGAGCCGTCACGGAGAAGCGTTCCTCCGCCTTGTGTCATCGGTTTTCCTGATTTGTCGACGAAATCGCCTGAAAGCGACTTGCTTCGCCCGTAAACGATTTTGTACGTGCTCGCAGTTCCGCGGCAGCAAAAATCGAACGAGGCAAAAAGATACCAAAAGTCGCCTTTGTGGAGCAAAAAGCCGCCTTCGATTGCGTTGTCTTTTGCAAGTTGCCTTGTTGCGACGTTTTTTACTTCGCTGTCTTTTGCGACGAAGCCCTGCGTGGTGAGTTTTGTGAGGAAAAGTCCTCCCCAAAATGAGCCGAACAGCAAATAATCTTCACCGTTCTCGCATACGACGCACGGGTCAATCGCGTTGTATCTGCAAGTCTCGTCCGACTGCAAGACGCTTCCCAAGTCTTTCCAGCAATAGTCCGGGCTTTCGGGATTGAGCGTCGGGGTGACGGCAAGACCGATGGCGCTTTTCTGGCTTCCGAATGTGCTGACGGAATAGTAAACACGCCATTCGCCGTTTCTCTTTACGATTTCAGGCGCCCAAAAATGCAGCGATGAGCCAGGAATTGCGCGGCTTGTCCAATCTGGAGTGGCTGTGAACACACTCGAGCATTTTTCCCAATGGCGCAAATCGGCTGACTTGTGGATTGGAAGCCCTTCGCCTGTCTGAAAGCGATAATAGACTCCGTTTTCTTTCACGATAGTCGGGTCGTGCGTTCTTGTTTCGCCTGTCAGTTCGAGTTTCATTATTTCAGTCCTGTCATTGCAACAGATGCGATAATCTGCTTCTGGAAGACCATGAAGACGATTAACACTGGCAAAAGCGCGATAAGCGACGCTGTGAGAAGGAGAGGGTAGTCCGTCTGGATTGCGTACATCGCGTTGAGCTGGCTAATCATAACTTGCAAAGTCTGCTTTGTCGGCTCGTTGAGGTAAATGCTTGGCGCAAAGAAGTCGTTCCACGCGCCCATGAACCACAAGATTGCCTGAGCCGCAACAGCAGGTTTTGCGTTCGGCATGATAATCTGCCAGTAAATGCGGAAGTAGCCCGCTCCGTCAATGCGCGCGCTTTCAACCATCGAGGTCGGAATGCCGCCGATGTACTGCTTCAAGAAGAATATCATGCTGACGTTTCCGAGCATTCCCGGAATTATGAGTGGAAGCCATGTGTTGAGCCAGCCGATGCGCGCATACATAATGAACTGCGGAATCATTATGACTGCGAACGGAATCATCATTGTCGCAAGCTCTGCGAGAAAGACTTTGTTTTTTCCGGGAAAGCGCATTTTTGCATAGCTGAATGCGGCAAGCGATGAAACAAAAGTTCCGACGATGATTGTTGTGAACGAGATGATTACTGAGTTTCGGATACCAAGCTGAATGCTTGGCTTCATTTCCCAAACGCGCTTTGTGAAGTTTGTCCACTGCGGGTTTTCTGGCATTTTGAGAGAAAGCTGCGTTGTCAAAAACTGCGCTGGTGTTTTGAGAGCAGAGAAAAGCATCCATACGAGAGGAATAATCATCAGCACGCTTCCCAAAATCAAGAATGCGTATGTTGCGCTGATGTCTATCTTTTTTAATGCAGTCTTGCTCAAGCGGAATGTGCTTCTTTTTGCTGGTAAATCTTCAACCATTTGCTTTTCTCCTATTCAAGATAATTGTCGTTTTCTTTGCTGAGCTTGAACTGCAAGGCTGTAACGATGAAGATGATAATCGCCAAAACCCAAGCCGCCGCACATGCGTAGCCTTTTGCGTCTGCTGAGCCGAAAGCGCGCTGCCAGATGTAGAATACGATTGTTCCTGCGCTGTAATCTGTACCGCCAGCAGGAGCCATAATCTGCGGCTCGACAATCATCTGCGCACCTCCGATAATGCCTGTTACCACAATGAAGAACGAAATAGGCTTCAAGAGCGGCAATGTTATCGAACGGAATATTCTCCAGTTTGAAGCGCCGTCAAGAACTGCTGCTTCGTAATAAGATGTTGGAAGGTTCTGCAAGCCGCCAAGATACAAAAGTGCTGTTCCTCCAACTCCGCGCCAGATTGTCATCGCCATAATTGACGGCTTTACTGTTGACGGATTTTCGAGCCAGTTCGGTCCTTTTATGCCGAATGCCCAATTCAAAAACTGATTTATCAAACCGAAATCACCGTTGTAAAGCCATTTCCACAACAGCGAAACAGCAACGATTGAACTGACGACAGGAATATAGTAAATCACGCGGAAAATCTTTGCGCCTCGAATTGGCTTGTTGAATGATACCGCGAGAGAAATTGCCCAAAGCATACCGATTGGAATGCCAATCATATAGAAAAATGTGTTCCACAGCGCTTTCCAGAAGTCGCTGTCAGAGAAAAGTTCTTTGTAGTTTTGAAAACCGGCGTAAAAGTATTCTTTTTCAGCATCGCTCATTGAAAAAAGCGATGTCAAGTCGGTCATTGAATCCCAGTTTGTGAAACTGGCATAAATCGAAAAAATGAATGGAATTGCAGTGAAAAGCAAAAATCCAAAAATTGGTGGCAATACAAAAAGAAGCCCCATTTTTGCTTCTTCGTCCCACTTGCTCTTTGCTTTCAAAGTTGTTTTGTCTGATTTTGCCATTATAATCTCCCTGTTGTTTCAAGCATGTGATTACCGAGTTTTGCTCAAACTGGTAATCACATGGTTTTCTTTTCAAAAAGCGCTAAAGTTTATTTTGCGTTTTTGCGGGCTTTGGCAAGACCTTTTTCAAGTTTGTCCTGCATTTTTGGCTCGATTTCAGCGCAGTAATCAGCAGCGCTCATATCACCGTCAACAACCTTCTGAACGCTGACGAAGAACTCTTCGAACCAGTCGCCTGTGTATGTGAAATCAGATGGCCAAGCGCGTCCTGTCTTTGAAATGATGTTCAAGAACTCTGCGCGGTTCTCCGGCTTTCCCTTTGCCTTGTAGCGATCTGCCAAAGACTTCAAGTTCGGAATCTGCAAGTCGAGGTCGCAGTACATCTGGTTTGCTTCTTTATCCGCTGACAAGTAGAGAGCAAGTTCTGCTGCAAGCTGAGGTTTCTTTGAGTTTGCCGCAACAGCGTATCCAACGCCACCGCGATAAGTTGCAGTCTGGTTTGCATCTGTGTGAACTGGCCATGGAATGAGGTCATACTCAAATGCGAGAGTCTTGTTGAATGCAGCCAAATCCCAAGGTCCTGCTGGGAAGAATCCGAGGTCGCCTTTGAGCCATCTCTGGTAAGTGTCGAGGCTCTGTGACTGAGCAGCGCTTGGAGTTACAGGAGCGTAAGTCTTGCCTGCGATTGTTGTTCCACCGACAGTCATGTTTGCCCAGAACTGCAATGCTTCAACAAATTTCGGGTCTGTGATAGTAACCTTTGTGTGTGTTGAGTCGATGAAGTCAGCACCGTTTCCCCAGATGAACTGAATCAAAGCCCAGCGTGGGTTCAAGCCTGTTCCGAACTTGTCGATTTCACCGTCTCCGTCTGTGTCGCGAGTGAGTTTTTCGCAAACATCCATGAATTCCTGCCAGTTATATGGCTTTTCTGTTGAAGGAAGCGGAATGCCAGCTTCTTTGAACATATCCTTGTTGTATGCAAAAGCAAATGGACCAAAATCCTTTGGCAAAGCCCAAATTGCAGCACCCTGTCCGAGAGTGTTTCCGTCATAGCGATATGTATCAACAGCGCTTTCATAGAGGTCGTTGAAATCTACGCCTGTGACATTCTGAACATAAGGAGCAAGGTCCAAAACCTTTTTGTTGTCAACGTACTGTCTTACATCTCCAGGTCCGAGATAGAAAACATCAGGAAGCTGGTTTGCTGCAAGCTGAGCCTGAAGTTTCTGACCATATTCGGCCTGAGTTGATGAAATGAAATTGACTTTTGTTCCCGGATGCGCATTCTCGAATCTCCAGACAATCTGGTCGAGAATTTCTTTTTCCTGAGGCTGAGCGAAAATCATCAATGTGATTTTGTTCTCGCTTTCTTTTTTGCCACAACTCTGAAGGCTCATCAAGCCCGCTACGGCACCGACACAACAAAAGACTGCTGAAAGTAAACTTTTCTTCATCTTTGTCCTCCTAAAAAAACTTGGTAATAAAAAGGGGTATTACAATGTTATTGTGTCGCTCTTTTTTTTCTTTGTCAACAATAAATTTCGATATTTAACTATAAAATTTGACTAGAAACGGATAAACAACATTATTTTTTTGAGTTTTATATGATTAGTTCTCAAAGTTTTTGATATGGCAAAAGGTTTTAGCAGTCCGATAAGCATAGTGTTTTCGCACTTATCCGAATATTTTTGTGATAAATAAAAATTTGTTCTTGATAATATCGAAAATGTTGGGTATAGTGAATAAGTGATGACAATCTCAAATGAAACTGAACAGACATTAATTGTGAATCCTTTAAAGGATTTGAACGTGATAAAAGCACTAGCAAGCGAGCCGAGAGTAAAAATGCTTGAGCTTCTCAGGCACAAAAAGCTCAATATCAACGAAATAGCAGAGGCTATGGGGCAGCCACAAAGCACGGTTGCTACAAATGCTTCTATTTTGGAAGAAGCGGGCTTGATTGTTAGCGAATCAGCAAAGGCAAAGAAGGGAAATCAGAAGATTTGCTCACCTGCCTTTAATGAAATCCTTATAAAATTCCCAGAAGATGAGAATGTAGAAAAGAACTTTGTGCGCATTGAAATGCCACTTGGTCTTTTCACAGATTATTCTGTAACAGCTCCATGCGGTCTTTGCTCGAGGGAAAAAATCATCGGTATGTTGGATTTACCCGATTCATTCCTCAATCCTGAGCGTATGAAAGCAGGTCTTTTGTGGTGTACATCGGGCTATTTTGAATACAAGTTCCCAAACAACACGCTTTCTGACCCGCGAGAAGTTACAAAGCTAGAATTGATGATGGAGCTTTCGAGCGAAACGCCAGGAACAAACACAAACTGGCCTAGCGACATCACGATTTGGATTAACAAAACCGAAATTGCAACATGGACATGCCCTGGCGATTATGGCGATCATCGCGGAAAGTTCACACCAGAATGGTGGAAGCTCGAAGGCAGTCAGTACGGACTTTTGAAGCATTTTTCTGTTACAAACGAAGGCAGCTACATCGACGGCGTGAAAGTTTCCGACGTAACCCTTGCTGACCTCGATATGCGAAATCACCACTCAATCCGCGTAAAAGTAGGCGTGAAAGACGACGCGCGCTATATGGGCGGATTAAATATCTTCGGCAAAGGCTTTGGTAACTACGACCAAGGCATCATCATGCAAATCTATTTCTAGACGGAAAAAGGTCAAAAACGCATTGGGGAGTGCATTTCCGTCGGGAAAAGACTAAAAAACGCGTTGGGGAGTGCATTTCCGTCGGGAAAAGACTAAAAAACACGTGGGGGAATGCATTTCCGTCGGGAAAAGGCTAAAAAACGCGTTAGGGAGTGCATTTCCGTCTGGAAAAGGCTAAAAAATGAGTTAGACTGATTTTTCCGTTTGGAAATCAGTCTTATTTTTTTGGAGGGAAGAAAATGAGACCCACGAAAATCGAAATCATTGAAAGCATAAAGCAAAAGCTCTCCGACATCGAGCAAAAGGAGAACGTGCGCATAATCTATGCTTGCGAAAGCGGTTCTAGGGCATGGGGCTTTGAGAGCGAAGACAGCGATTATGATGTTCGCTTTGTCTATGTCAGAAATGCGCAAGATTATTTAAGGCTTGAAGAAAAGCGCGATGTTATCGAAGCTGAATTAAATGAAGTTTACGACATCAACGGCTGGGACATACAAAAGCTCTTGCGGTTGTTGATGAAGTCCAATCCGACGATTTTTGAATGGGCAGCATCTCCCATTGTCTACCGCACGAGCGAGGATTGGGAGAAAGTCAAAGCGATTTTAAGCGAATATTTTCAGCTAGATAAATCTATGTATCATTATCTTTCGATGTTGAAAAACAACGTGCGAAATTATTTTTGCTCTGATGACATTATCTTAAAAAAGTATCTATATATACTGCGCCCCGCCCTTGCTCTTGAGTGGATTATGCAGCACAAGTGTCCGCCACCGATGAAGTTCTCAGAGCTTGCAGAAAATTGCTTGCCGAGTGAGCTAATGCCGTCTGTTGAGCGGATTCTTGAAGCGAAGAAATCCGCTGACGAAAAGGCAAAGGGACACAGAGCCGAAGACATTGATTATTTTGTGCAAACGAAAATCCTTGATTCCCAAGCCTATCTTCAAAGCTACAAGAGAGAAAACTCTTTGACGTGGGAAAAGCTCAACGAAGTTTTCTTGTCGATACTGAAAAAGGAGCTATAAAATAGTTTTTTGTTAAATCCCCTATGAAAACCTTGCTTTTGTCTTTTTATCGGGTAAAATTGGAAGCACACATTCTATTTTTCATAGGGGGAAATATATGGAGTTAAAAGGCTCAAAGACAGAAGCAAACTTGGCTGCGGCATTCGCTGGCGAAAGCGAGGCTCGCAACAAATACACTTACTTTGCTTCAAAGGCGAAAAAGGACGGCTTTGTGCAGATTGCTCAGATTTTTGAGGAAACGGCGGCGAACGAAAAAGAACACGCAAAAATCTGGTACAAGCTCTTAACTGGTGGTATCGGCTCAACTCTCGACAATCTCAAAGAAGCTGCGGGCGGAGAGAACTACGAATGGACAGAAATGTATCCAAAGTTCGCAAAAGAAGCGCGCGAAGAGGGATTTGAGGAAATCGCAAAACTCTTTGAGGGCGTGGCAGCTATCGAAAAGGAACACGAAGAGCGATACAAAAAGCTCTTGGCAAATATCGAGGGCGATTTGGTCTTCTCAAAAGACGGCGATGTGGTGTGGCAGTGCGCTAACTGTGGTCATATTTGCGTCGGCAAAAAAGCCCCTGAAGTATGCCCTGTGTGCAATCACCCGCAATCTTATTTCCAAGTAAAAGCCGAAAACTATTGATTTTGAAAAAAATGCCGCAAACAACATGCGGCATTTTTTTTATATGTTTGATTTTGGAAGTTGGGAGTCGAGAAGGTCGGTGAAACTTTCGGCTGAAAGCGGGCGTGAAAAATAATAGCCCTGAATTATGTCGCACCCCATTTCCTTCAGCATTTCCATCTGCTCTTTTGTTTCAACACCTTCTGCGATTGACGGCACATTGAGCGCTTTTGCGATGTCGAAGATGAGAGCGAGCATCATATTGCGCTTTTGAACGTGCTTGTTGTCCTGCATAAAGCGCATATCAAGTTTAATCGCGTCTATCGGGAGTTCTGCGAGCATGTTGAGCGACGAATAGCCGGAGCCGAAATCATCCATCTCGATTTTGAAGCCGATTGTCCGAAGCGTTTCGATTATGCCGAGAAGCTGCTTGAAATCTTTTGCGTAAGCGGATTCCGTAACCTCCAGATGCAAATCCGATGGTGAGATACCGTTTTTTCTCACGATGTCCTTTAGCTCCTCGATGATGTCCGCTGAGTAAATGTCGGTTCGTGAAACATTTACCGAAACAGGAAGCGTGACGCCGAAGATTTCTCGCCATGTGCAGATTTGCTTTGCGGCTTCCTGCCAGACATACAAATCAAGACGATAAATCATTCCTGTGCGCTCAAACAGCGGTATGAAAAGACCAGGCGAAATCATTCCTCGCTGCGGGTGCTTCCAGCGAATGAGTGCTTCGGCGCTTTCGATGACGGGCGTTTTGCCCTGCACGCGATATTTTGGCTGGAAATATACGACCAGTTGCTTTTCGGCGATTGCAGTGTCGAGCTCGTCAACAAGAGCGGCCTCTTCGGCAGTGAGATTGTGTCCGATGACTTCGCGGATTTTGTTTGAAGTGCGCGAAATCGTTCTTGCCATATTTCCAAGCTCATCGTTTCGGCTTATGAGCTCGTCGCTTATCTTGACGTCGATTTTTCCCGCCGCAATCTGATTTATGGCGTCTGCGCTCTCATTCACCACAGAGATAAAACGCGCTGTCGTGAAGTACATAATCGCTGTGATAACGATGATGAATGCGATTGCCGCAAGCACCATTATTTGAGTCTGAGAGCGAACATAGGCTTCGACCGAATTGCTTGGCTGTCCGACAAACGCCATTCCTTTGACAGAACCGTCTTTGTAGACTGGCATATAGACAACGTAGTATGGCGTTCCGTTCACGTCAGTGCTTGTCGAAGAGTAGACGTTCCCCTTTTCAAGCACATTTGTTATAACTTCAGGCGCGGCTTTTGTTCCGATGGGCTTTTTTCCGTCGGAGCCTGTTATGCTTGTTGCGATTCTTGCAGCGCCCTCAAAATATGTGAAGTCCATTCCCGTGTCGGCTTTCAGTGTGTCCTCAAGCCCTTCTTTTGTTCTCTCTCCCTGCACAAGTTCTATGCTTTCGCGATAAGAAGCGCATGCCGAAAACATTCCGCGAAGAATTTCGTTTCGCATTCCGTTAATAAGGCTTCTTGAAAAAAATGCCACGCTTGCAATTGAGATTATTACGACTGGCACAAAAATCACGACTGAGTGCTTGAACGTCACGCTGGAAAGCAGTTTTTTGATTTTATTCCTCATAGAAAACTCCGTCTTTTGTATTTTTAATTATATTATAGATTCCGTGTTTTTCAACTTTTTTGTTATTGTGCCAAAAGCAGATAAAGCGCTCTTGGCTCGTAGTCAAAAAAGATTGTGTCGGTTATAATTGCACTTATGAAAATCATTCCCGACTACACAATTCTTTTTTGCGATGATGATATCGTTGTTCTCAACAAAAAGTCTGGTCTTCTGACAGCGGCTGACAAATACGACGCTGCTTCCCCCCGCCTTGATTTGAGCGCCCAGAAAAAACTTGGCGTTCTTCACGCTGTTCACCGGATTGACAGTGCCGCCTCCGGTGTTGTGATTTATGCGCGAAACAAAGAGGCCGCTTCTTTTTTGGCAAAGGAGTTTGACGAAAAGAGAGCGAAACTTTCTTACCATGCGCTTGTCAACGGGCGCGTCATGTGGGAAGAGGAGCGGGTGTCGCTGAAACTTCTTGCGGACGGCGACGACAAGCACAGAACGCAGGCAAACTCAAAGTACGGAAAGCCTTGTATGACTGATTTTTCCGTGCTTGCCCGCACTGGCTCTTACACTTGGCTTTTGGCAAAAAGCGAAGTCGACCGCGCTCATCAAATCCGCGTTCATTTGAAATCACTTGGACTTAGTGTTGTTTGCGATTCAATTTATGGCGCAAATCAAAAGGGCGTGTTCCTGAGCGAAATCAAAAGAGCGTGGAACGGCGACGAAGAAAAAGAGCGCCCGCTTCTTTCGCGCCTCGCCCTGCACGCGTATTCGCTCACGATTGCGCATCCTGTGACACGCGAGGAAATGACTTTCGTCGCACCATATTGGAAAGATATGGACGCACTGAGAAAGCAGCTTGAAAAGATTTATGGCGAAGACCCGCTCAAGCAATAAGCGAGTCAATTTTGAAAATGACACGCTTTTTGGCTCTTGAGAAGCTGTGTCAAAATGACATTGACCCACTTTTTCAAAAATCTGCGCGCGTCATTTTGACATTCACTGTCTTTGACTCAAAGCACCTCGTGTCACCATGACAAGCATTGTTTTGAGAAGAAAGCGACTCGCGTCATTTTGACAAGCGGTGTTTTTCAGCAAAGTCGGCTCGTGTCATTTTGACGAAGGCAGATTTTCATCAAAAGCAAGCCGTGTCACCATGACACGCGTCGAAAGTCGCTCGAGTCTTAAAATGTCATTAAAACAAGGACAGAGAGTTTTATTAGAAATATGAAACACGTTGCGTTTTTCTTTTTGTTCACAGTCGGCCTCCTTTTTCAGATTTTTGCGCTTTCGCTCGATGTTACGCCAGAAGTCGGATACACAAAAGGCGAGAGCGGCGAGTATGTTTTTTATCCTGATTCTTCGTATTCAGATGACAAACTCTCAGAACTGCTCTGGGATTACGGCTTTTTGTATGTCGGAGCGAAAACGGGCTTTCGGGGCGAGAGGTTTTCGCTTGAAAACGGTGTGCGCTTTTGTGTCGCGAGCGAAAAGGACACGATGTCGGACAGCGACTGGCAAAACGTCACAGGAAGCGCTCTTGACGCGTATCAGTACAAAACGAATTATTCTGAAAGCGATAATGTTCTTTGTCGCTCGGTCTCGGTCAACACAAAAGCGTCTTTCACGTTCAGGCCGCTTTCTTGGCTGAATCTTTCGCCGTTTGTGGCTGTGGATTTTGACTATATGCGCTTTTGTGCCAAAGACGGCTGGTATGAGTACGGCAGCGAGAGCAAATATTACAATTACGCCTGTGATGACAAGGCTCACAACTCAACAGGAACTTTTTCGGGAACGCTCCTGCGCTACAAGCGCTGGGACGTTTCAAATTGGCTCGGACTTGACGCGACGCTTTTGCATCCTGCAGGGCTTCGCGCTATTTTCTCGTTCGCTTTCACCACTTTTTTCTTTTCTGCCGATGTCGATGACCACGTTTTGAGGGACACAACTTTCGTCGATTTTGCAACGAGCGCGTTTTGCTCATACAAAACAGGCGTCACGACAGAGTGCGATTTGTCCGAGCGCTGCACGTTCGGCTGCTCGCTTTTTTTCACGAAATCCGCCATTGCTCGCGGCTTTACTTATATGAGAGGGGAGGGGGAGAAGTTTTACGCTCTTCTTAGCGACAGCGAATGCGGAATGAGCGTCTCAAAACTCGACATATCCGCATTTGCCCGCATCCGCGTTTTTTAGCGATTTATTTGAAGTGGAAGATTTTGTATTTGTAAATCGGGGAATCGATATTGCCCTTGAGTGATTCGGAGGCTGTGACTTCAAGATTGTCGTCGATGAAAACGCACGCGACGCCGTCCATTCTTGAAATCAAGTCGATTCCGTCGTCCTTTCCCAAAAGAAAAACGAGCGTGCTTAGAGCGTCAGCGTCAATGCTTGACTTGCAGATTATGGTGGCGCTCAGGAGATTTGTTTCGAGCGGGTAGCCGGTTTTTGCGTTGAAAATGTGGTGATAGCGCTTCCCGCCCTGAACAAAATAGCGCTCGTAGACGCCGCTCGTGACAACGCTGCATTCGTCAAGCTGCATGACGAGAGCCGGGTCGCCTGATTCATTTTCGGGATTTTTGATTCCCACATACCAAGGCTCATCGTCCAGCTTTTTTCCGAAAACGTAAATGTTTCCTCCAAGGTCGATAATCGCTTTTGAAACATGGTGAGAAGCGAGGATTTTTCGTAGTTCGTCAGCCGCGAACCCTTTGACGAGCGCGCCAAGGTCAAGGCTCATTCCCTTTTTTTCCAAAAACACTGTATCACCGTCAATCACAACAGAATGATAATCCACGAGCTCAAGTGTCGATTTTATGTAGCGCTGATTCGGAATGTGCGCTTCTTCAGTGCCGATTTGCCAAAGTTTTGTGATTGAGCCGATAGTCGGGTCGAAAAGCCCTCCTGAAAGCTCGGCATACGCAAGAGCGCGTCGCAAAACATAAGTAATATCGCTGTTCACGGGAATGGCGTGGTCGCCTGCCGCTGCGTTGATTTGGCTGATGTCGCTTGAAGCGCGGGCGGGGTCAAATTCTGTCTCGATTTGCTCAAGTCGATTGAAAAGAGCGTTGTAAAGTGCCTGCGTGCCGTCCTCAAACAAGTTCAAAGTGCAGACAGTCCCGAAATAAATCATAGATTTCGGCGTGACAGAAGGAACTTTCGGCTTTCTCGACAAAACCGAAAGAACAACAGTGACGCAGACTGCCACGACAACTATCGAAAGAAAAGAGATGAAATAAACGTAAATCGGTGTTTTTTTTCTGTGAATCATTTCAAAAAATCCTTGCGCTAATGATACACTTATCGCGCGACGCTTTCAAGGCGCAAATTTGTGTTGTATAATTTCAGTATGAAACACGAAACGATAAATTTGCCAATCAACTACAAAGAAAAACTCAATCACAACGGAAAGTCGCCAACGCTCACGACTTACATTCTTGACAATTACGAAGACCTTGAGCCTTCGCGGAAAAGACCGCTTTTGCTCATTTGCCCGGGCGGCGGATACGCGTGTTTGGCGAACCGCGAAGCCGAAGCCGTCGCGATTCAGGCGAATGCCGCAGGATTTCACGCAGCGATTTTGCGCTACACGCTCTCTCCGATGGCATTCCCGTCATCGCTCCTCGACCTTGCCGAAGCTGTGCGCTATTGCAGGCTTCACGCACAGGAATGGAACGTCGACAAAGACAAAATCATCGTGTCAGGGTTCAGCGCAGGCGGACACCTTGCCGCAAGCCTCGGCGTCTATTGGAACGGCTTGAATGCGGGCGGCGTGAAAGGCGAAGACAAAACGCCGCTCATAAAAAAGTATCTTCCGTACAGCGCAGATGAAATTAAGCCGAATGCGCTTCTTTTGTGCTATCCCGTCATCACGGCAGGGGAATTCGCGCACCGTGGCTCAATCGAGAATGTCTTGGGCGAAAATTGCGCGGAAAAAGAAGAGTTCGTGAGCCTTGAAAACCTCGTAACGAGTGATTTTCCGCCTTCTTTTATCTGGCACACCGACGAAGACACGCTCGTTCCTGTGGAAAACTCGCTCTTCTTGTCGTTAGCGCTCAGAAAAGCAAGGGTCAAGCACGAACTTCACGTTTATGGCTTTGGCGAGCACGGACTTTCGCTTGCTTCGGCGGAAACGGCTGTGTTGGACGACGAAAACCTCAAGGAACGCTATCCTGAAGGCTGGTTTTCGCAGTTTGTGAAGTGGATTTCGCGTCTTTTTGACCTTCGTACATAGGAAATTCAATTTCTATTTTAGATTGAGCGTTTTTCCAGAATGCGCAAAAAACGCCATGCGTTTTGCACGGCGTTTGCTTTAGTGTGCGAAGGCGTTTTTTGGAAAAAAATTATGCTTTGAAAGCCTTGAACGCTTCAAAGTCCAGCGTTGCAAAATAATCGTCGATTGTCTCGCTCCTGCGGATTTGGATAATCGAGCCGTCCTCGCGCAAGAGCAATTCGCCGCAGCGGAGCTTTCCGTTATAATTAAATCCCATCGCTCTTCCGTGCGCGCCAGCGTCGTGAATAATCACTAAGTCGCCGCGAGTGATTTCTGGAAGCTGTCGCTGAACGGCGAACTTATCGCAGTTCTCGCAAAGGCTTCCGACGACGTCGTAAACGTGGTCGCGTGGCGCGTCCTCTTTTCCGCTCACCGTAACTTCGTGATAAGCACCGTACATTCCCGGTCGCATCAAATCTGCCATGCTTGCGTCAACTCCGATGTAATCGCGGTAAATGTGCTTTTCGTGGATTGCCGTCGTGATGAGCCAGCCGTACGGGCCTGTTATCGGGCGACCGCACTCCCAGCAAATGCGAAGCGGGTCGAGTCCTGACGGCACGATAACGTCATCGTAAATCTTTCTGATTCCCTGAGCGACGTAATCGAGGTCAACTTTCTGCTGTCCTTGCAAATATGGGATTCCGATTCCGCCGCCCAAGTCAACGAACTCAAGGCGAATACCGAGTTTTGATTTTATCTCGGCAGCGAGCGCGAAAACGATGCGCGCTGTGTCGATGAAGAAGTTCGGGTTCAGTTCGTTTGAGGCAACCATCGTGTGAAGACCAAAATGCTCCACGCCCAACTCTTTGCACTTTGCATAAGCCTCAAAAAGCTGCTCGCGAGTCAAGCCGTACTTTGCTTCTTCTGGCTTTCCGATGATTGAATTTCCGCCCGCTTTTAGTGAGCCGGGATTGTATCGGAAGCAGATTGTTTTCGGGAATTTTCCACCGAGGGCGTCTTTCAAAAAGTCGATGTGCGTGATGTCGTCCAAATTGATGATGTCGCCGCGCTCATATGCGTACTGGAACTCTTTTGCAGGTGTTTCGTTTGAGGTAAACATAACGAAATCGCCTTTGACGCCAGTGATGTCGGAAAGCATAAGCTCAGGAAGGCTTGAGCAGTCCGTTCCGCAGCCTTCTTCTTTGAGAATCGAAAGAATGTAGGGGTTCGGAAGCGCTTTTACAGCGAAATATTCGCGGAAGTCTGGGAAAATGCTAAACGCTTTTTTGAAATAGCGCATATTTTCGCGAATTGCTTTTTCGTCATAAATGTAGAAAGGTGTTGGATACTTTTCTGCAACCTTTTTCAACTGTTCGTTTGTAAGAGGAAAATTGCTACTCATAGTTTTTATCCTTGTCGCTTAAATGCTACTAAAGATAGTATGTCAGTTTTTAATAAAAAGAGCAAGTTTAATAAAAAAGCAGGCACACAAAATTGTATGCCTGCTTTCGCTAAAATCTTTGTCTTATAAACGTTGCCTTAGGCTTATTTTACAAGAACGAACTCAACACGGCGGTTCTTCCAGCGGTTGTCAACGTCTTTCATATTGACAATCGGGTTCTTGCTGCCGTTTCCGAACGCCTTGAGGCGTGACTTTGAAATGCCGCCCTTTTCGTTGAGCCAGTTCAAGATGAACTCTGCACGGGCTTGTGAAAGGTCTCGGACTTCGGTCTCTTCCTGCTGTGTTCCTGTGAGGTTGTTTGCATTTCCCTCGATAGTTACGTTGTAATCCTTGAACTTCTTGAGAATCTGCGAAACACGGCGGAGAACGCGGATATTGTTGTCGACAGTCTTCTGGTCAAGTCCCTTATGCAACTGCTCTGCTTTGCTCATCTTTGCAACTTCAGAAACGCTTGCGAAGTCTGCGCGGTCGCCACGGAAGATGATTGACGGAACTTGCATCTTGAGCTTGTTGCCGTCGCGGATAACAAGAACGTCAACTTGAATGATGCCTTTTGTTACTGTTGTCATTCCAAGAGAATCCGTAACAGTGAATGTGTATGGATAATCTGTTGCTGACTGAACAAGTTCTCCGTTCTTGCTTGAGCGTCCGTCCCAAAGAATACTTGGTGTGATTGTCGCTTTTCCGCTTGTTGTCCAGAATGCTTTCTCTCTTCCCTTGTCATCGACTTCGTTTATGACGAATGACCAAGATGTGAGAGGCGCTTTGCTTTCTGCGCTGAGCTGGATAACGAGGTCATCGTTCTCGCCATCGTTATCAGGGCTGAAATACTCTGGCGCTGTTTTCACGATTGCAATCGGAGGAAGTGTTGTGCAGACAAATGATGTTGTGCTTGCAGCAACATTGTTTCCCTTGTAATAAGCGATTTTGATGTTTCCTGTGAACTCGCCTTCTGCTGTGCTTCCCTTGTCAGTTTTTCCGTCCCAAGTAATGCTCTGTGGAAGAGGTGTCTTTGAATCACCTGTCCATGTGCGGATTGGATTCCCTTTCTGGTCAGCAACGTAGAACTCCCAGCTTTCCATTCCGTCTTGCAATGTTGCGCGAATGTTGAAGAGCTGCTCGTCTTTTACTTTGTCGCCGTTCGGTGAGAAGCCAGAAAGCGCTGCTGTAACGTAAGCCTTTGCCTCTCGTGTATCGAGATTGATTCCGCCCATCTCGACTGAAGTGCTGTTTCCAGCGTCGTCTTCTGCGCTTACGATGAACTTGTAAAGTCCGTCAGGAACAGCGTTTCCGCTTTCGTCTGTACCGTCCCATGTGATACTTTCAGGAACGTTGTCTTTCCATTCAAATGAGCGGACTGCCTTTCCAGAAGCATCTACAATTGCACCACTCCATTTGTTTTCTGTTGATGAAATAGCGCCAATTGTGAAAGTGTCGAGAGCGCTATCGCCATCAGGAGAGAATACCATGCGCTCTGGTGACTGCAAATCGACTCTTGGAGGAACTGTGTCGATTGTGAACGGCTGTGAAGATGTTTCTGCAATGCTGTTGTTTGCAGCAGTTGTCATAAGTTTTGCAGTGTAAACACCATCTGCGCAGAGTGCGTTTTCATCATTGTAGCCATTCCATGTAATTGTTGCAGGCAATGCCTTGTCTTGTGCAATTGTGCGAACAACATTTCCGTCGCTGTCAGAGATTTCGAGTTTGTATGAAATAACCTTTGAGCCTTCTGATTTTGCATTTGCTTTCGGTGTCAGAATGACTGTGTTTTTTCCAGCCTTTCCGATTGGAGAGAATGCTGTCGGAGAAACCGTCAAGAGCAATTCAGTTGCGCTTGTGTCGAGACTGAACGGAACTGAAGATTCTTTGCTTGAGTTTCCTGCCTGGTCAATAGCAGCAAGCTCGTAAGTGTATTTTCCGTCTGGAGCGAGCATTCCATTTGAATCAAGACCGTCCCATGAAATTGTGTCTGTTGGGTTTTGTCCGAGTTCAAACTCTTTCACGACGTTCTTCTTTTCGTCCAAAATACGACCTGTCCAAGTTGCTTCTGGCTTTGTTACAGTCTGTGTGATTGTAACTGTGTCAAGTTTTCCGTCGCCGTCAGGTGAGAAGAGCTCTTCTGAAACTTTGATTGTTGCTTTCGGAATATTTGTGTCTTTCACGAACACTGGGGAATTGAGCGGAGCAGGCTCATATCCGTTCTGATATTTCGCTGTGACAACTGCCTGATAAGAGCCGTCAGGAATAGCAGAAGAATTATTGTTTCCGCTGATTACAACGGCTGGCTCAAGAACTGCGTTCTTTCCGTCAAACACAACCTTTGAAGGAGCAGCGTCTGTTCCCTCAAACTTGCGATATTCTTTTCCATCTTGTCCAACAATAGCAATAGCCCAGTTTGTAAGTTTTGCGCCTCTGTCCTTTACACCGTCAGGAGCAGGAATTGTTACATCAAACGTAATCGACTTCATTTCGCTGTTTGTTCCAGGCGAGAAGAAGCGGCTTCCGTTGATTGCGATGTTTGTCGCAGGCTTCACTGATGAATAGATGATATTCTTTATTTCCGCAGGCGCTGACTTGTTGCCAGCGCGGTCTGTTGATTCGATTTTGTAAGTGTAAACACCATCAGGAACAAAACCCGTGATGACATCATTTTCGTCAAGACCAGTTCCGTCCCAACTGAAAGACAAAGGTTCTGCCAACTGATTTTTGTCTTCCCACTTTTTCTGCCATACGGTTTTACCGAGAGAATCCACGATTTTTGCAGACCACAAATCTTCTTGAGAACCTTTCTGGTTGATTGCAAGTTCTGCTCTTGCGCCCTCTCCGAAAACTTTTTCTTCATCAGAAAGCTCAGGAAGCTCGATTGATGGAGGCGTATTATCAACAACGACTTTCATCTTTGCAGATGTTTTTGAGTTACCGTTGTCGTCAGTTGCGCTGAACGCGTAGTAATAAGTGCCGTCAGGAGCAAGAGAGCCATCGTCAAGCGCGCCGTTCCAAGTTATTGACTTTGGAATCTCGACACCTTTTTTTGATGAGAAAAGCGCTTTCAAAAATGTTTTGAAAGTAAGACGCTCTTCACGTTTTTCCTTGTTTGTGATGACACGAACAGGAATGCCGTCCTCATCGTAAATGAAAAAACTCCATTCAATTACATAGCGGCGGTCTTTTACTTGAAGCGGGACTTCAAGAACATCTTTAACGCCGTCGTTGTTCGGCGAAATGTAAACAGTCTCGTGCTCTGCAAAAGCTGCTTGCGAAACAAGCGAAAAGCCTAAAGCAAGGGCTGTTGTCAAAAATATATTCTTCTTCATATTTCCACTCTCAAACTACTCTTTGCTTTCTGATTTGTCGGATTTTTTATCCGCTTTGCTGTCTTCTGGCCACAAAACAATTTCCGGAGGCTCAGTATCTGATGTGCCAAGTTTCAAAAGCGCGCCTCCTGAAACAGCATTCACATTCTTGTAAAGCTGCTGCCAAGTTGCGCCGACTGTCATTTCGCTCTGTCCCCAATCTGCGTTTCCAGCAGCGAGTTTTGATGACTTGAAAGCGAATTTGAATGCAAGACCGATTGCTGGAAGATTGACAGCTCGTCCCTCGATAAGCTCGCGGGCATTTGCGCCCCAGCCGATATTCAGGCGAACCATATCGTTGTATGACACCTGAAAGCCTGCGTCGAAGATTGCGTTTTGCATCGTCGGAGCGCTGATGTCAGCAGACCAGCCGCCTTTGAACAGCCCTGCTTCAAAAAGCGTGCTCGCAACACCAATCTTAAGCGTCGCAAGACCTGGGTACATCGTTGCCTCTTCCCAGTCCTTTGCAGTTTCATCGCGGGAATCTGCGTTCATGCCAAGAAGCTCATCACCTGAAAACGGCTTTCCAAGATTAAGAAGCGCGACACCCAAGCGGAAATCGTCCATAAAACCGACCTTTCCGAAGTTGTACAAAGCACCCAAATCTACGCCAGCCTTCCAGTCGTGCTTCTCATCGTAAGCGATGCCGAGATTTGCAGTCGCTCCAAAAGTCAGCTTGTCTGTGATTTCTTTTGCAAAATTTGCGCGGAAATCAAAAACATGACCCAAGTTCATATCATAGAACGGCGATGTGACCCACTGAGCCAGAAGCGTCGTGACACCATAGCGGGAAGGAATAGAAGTTCCAATCTCTGCCGCATTTCCGTAAGATTTGTCGCTCAAATCATCGTTGTCGATAAGCGCCGTATATCCCAAATCAATCATAATGCGCTGCTCAAGAGCTGGCAGAGCAGGATTGTTCACGATAGAAGCCGGCGTGACGAAATTAAGAGCGCCTCCTGCCGCTGACTTGCCGCCAGAAATCAATTCCGGCTCAGACAGTCTGCTTAACTCCTCTCCTCCAGTCGGGGGATTGTAGGCAAACAGACTTGAAACTGCCGTCAAAGCAGCCAAAGCTGATAAAACCTTTTTCATAAAATCGAACCTCCGTTATGTATCATATTAGTCGACACATACTTTATTCTTGTAAATCGAAAATTCATCGAAATCATTGCCAAAAGGCAAAGTCAATGTTAACAGAATAACAAAAATAACGCAACATTGTAACTTTTTGTTAAAATTTTCCCTGTTTTGTGAATTGCAGTTAACGAGAAAAAATCATCTCGACTCATTAAGTGCACTTAACGCCTTCCTTTTTTTTCTGGCGAGCAATTAAGTGCACTTAACGGCTTCCTTTTTTTTCTGGCGAGCAATTAAGTGCACTTAACGGCCTCCTTTTTTTCTTGGCGAGTCATTAAGTGCGTTTTTTGGGCTTCTTTTAAAATGGTTTTGCCGAATAAGCGAGGAATTTGTGCGGACTGTGAAAGCAAACGGCAAAAGCTGTCTTTTGAAATGTGTGCCGTAATATTGAAAGGTCAAAATTAGTTAGAAAATAATCTTATTGCTTGACAGTTGTAGTTATTTTTCGCAAAATAGAGGGTATGAAAAAGAGTCAATCTTCGGGCGATAATATATTTTTGCGTTTTATACATTCTGTCTTCGGTGGTGGCGACCCTGAAGCGGACAAGCGTCGTCTGCTAAAGAATATTGCGAAGGATTTGTCGCATTCTAAATTTAAATTCTATAAATACAGTTCGAATGAAGTGCTTCCTGCGTTTGGAAAGATGTTTTATGAGATATACAAGATTGTCTCTCCTGCGCAGCTGATGTTTCAGGCGATTCAAAATCCGAATGCCTACAAAAATCAGGTTGTGGATTATTCGCTGAACGACAAGCAGAAAAATCTTATTGAAGAGCTTTCTGAAGATTCGATTGTCGCGCTCTCAAAGACGATGTCTTTCAAGGATTTGAATGCAAAAATCCAGAAGGACACGCAGGATTTTATGAGCGAGTTCGACCTTGACCGAATAAACCAGATTGATGCGCTTTATTCTCAGATGATGGCGTTCAAGGCGTTCTGCTCTTATGATTATTATTTCTTGGTCAAGAAATTTAGCGCAGGTCTCAAGGAGCGTGATTTTAATACGACGCCGAAGTTCGAGACGATTACAGCGCAGTATATCGCTGACGACTTGAAGGATTTTCTTTCTGTGGCGTGGGCGCTTCCGCTTGAGACTGATTGGTCAGAGCTTTTCAATTTGTTCAAGACGTACAAGGCTGTTGAGCCTGTTCCGCTTCCTGCATGGAAAAAAATCATTTCAAAGCTCAAGCAGCTTAAAGAGTCAAGAACGATTGAGATGATTATTCAGCTCATCACTAAAGACCCGATTTATATGTGCGAGACAGAAGAGCTTCATGAGCATGTTATTGACGCTTATTTGGACAAGATGAAGACGCAGTCCACAAACACGCTCAAGAAGTTGCAGATGGAGCGAAAGAATTCCCAGATTGACGGGCTTTTGCAACAGATTTTTGGAACAACTTCCGTTTTGCGATTGAAGAATTACACAGCGCAGACAAGCGCTAACATTGAGCGAAAGAATGTTGGCTCGTTCCAGTATTGCGCTCCGCTTAGTTATCTTAAGGCTTTCCTTGTTGATTATGTCAAAAAGGATGTTCGCGAATATTGCGACCTTGTTTTGATTCGCGGTCAGTGGGTTTCAAACTCTCTTTCAACGGAAATGTCGAACGCTTATCATGGGCTTTTGGAAATCTCCGACAAAATCACGGAACTTGACCAGAGTCTTGCAGACGACGGCTCGATTGGCGCAAAAATCAAGACGCTTATGCCTCGCGTTGGACATGACCACGAATCTGCGAATATCATCAAAACGAAAGTCCGCGATGTCAATGACCTTGCCCGCTCGTACATGAAGGAAGCGTCACAGGATTTGGTTGTTGTTGCAAAGAACACGAAGGCTCTTCTTGAGGATTACGCTAAGCCTCACGGAGAATTGATTATCAACTGGAAGGAACTTGAGCGCTCCTCTGAGCATCCTATAAAGGATTTGGGCGTTGAAGTCTACAAAAAGATTTACACGTTTGTTCAGTTGATGAAGAGTTATTTGCAGTAAAGCAATAATCGAAAACAATAAAAAAAGCCGAAGCCGTTTTGAGCTTCGGTTTTTTTGTGCATATAATAACTCAGTTATTCCTTATCAGGTTTCAAGCCGTCCACAATGTATTTCGCAGGGATTCGTGTCGGGCGATGTGTTCGGCTGTCCACACTTGCCCAAGTCACATCGGCTTCCGCGCTGACAGAGCCGTCTTCTTTTCTGATAATCTGATGGAATGTTCCCGAAACCGCTCCAAACTTCACAGACTCAACTTCGATAATCAATTTGTCGTCAAGAACCGCGGATTCCTTGTAGCGAATGTCGATGTGCGAAACATATAAAAAATAACCATCTGCAACAAGACCTTTGTAATCAAAGCCGATTTGCTTCAAGAACTCCATTCTGGCAAACTCAAGATAATGCAAATAAACTGCGTTATTCACATGTCCGTAAGAATCGCACTCGTAAGAGCGAACCGTAAGTTCTGCAAAATGCTTCATTTTGTGCCTCCGATGTGGCTTACCGAATCTACAAGTTCTGCAAGCCCTTGATTTTTTTCTATTCCAGTTTCCAAATCTGGCGCTACAACAAACACGCCATCTTTTTCCACAATCACGCTTTTTTCATTTTCGCTCTCGTCTTCGCCGAAGAGTTCGCCTTCGCATTCAAGAACATTCTTGAAAAGCGAGAATGATGTGCTTTCGTTCTCAACAATTTCAATCTCCGCTTCTGAATCATCGTCGTCTTCATCATTCTCATCGCTTTCTGCATTTGAATCCAAAAAAGAGAAGTCTGGTTTTTCATAAACGAACTGCGTTGAATCCCACTCGGCTTCTTCACTGCGCTTTTCGTCCTCTCTTTTTTCTTCCTCGCGAGCATCTGCCGTTACTTCATCGAACTCGTCTTCAAACTCGCTTGTAACGATTTCGTCATCGTCTTCGCTGTCCCCAGGGTCTTCAATAACGCTTTCGGCTGCTTCCTCCACTTCTGCAGCGACTTCCTCGGCTACTTCTATCTCTTTTGTTTTTGAGCTTTCTTCGCTGTTTTCTGAATTTTCATCGTGAAGAAGTTTTTCAATGCGCCCAATATCTTGAGAAAGAGGAACGGCTTTGAACTCTTCTTGTGGCTTTGGTCGCAAATGCTCTGGAAGTTCTTCGTTTGGGTCTCCAATCTCTTCAAGTTCTTCGACCTCTTCGATTTCTTCAACATCGCCGATTTCCTCGACAGCCTCGATTTCATCAACGCTTTGAGCTTCTTCGATTTCTTCTATCGCCTCCGCGTCTTCTATCTCCTCGATTTCGTCGGCTTCCGCGATTTCTTCAATCTCCTCAATCTCGCCCGCATCTTCTTTTATCTTGCTTTCTGGAAGAGCCTCAGTTGTGCGCTCGCTTGCGGAAACAACTTGCACGCTTGGACGATGATTGCTCAAAACTTCCTCAAGCATCTTTTTCAGCTGCTCAAGCGAGAACGATGTGCCGCCTCTCTTTTGCTCTTTTGCGCCGAGAACGCCAAGAATATCGCTCCAGCTCCTTTCAAGAAGAGCGTCGATTTCCTTTTCTTTTTTCTTTCCTGTGTGACCCAAAGATTCCTTTATTTGCGCGGAAAATTGAGTTTTGCTGATTTGAATGCTGTCGGCGATTGTCTGCCAGTCGACACTTTCTTTTTTCTCGAGATAATCGGCTATGATTTTGAACTGAAAGCGACGGATTCTTTTTCTCACCGTTTGCATTTTGTCGCGGAAGAAAATGCAGCACAAAAGAAAGAAAGTGAGAAAAAGCACCGAAACAGCGCAGGCATAGAAAAATATGCGAAGATTTTGGCTGACCGCGAAGGCGCTTGTCTTCAAAAGCCAGCCGATTTTTTCGCCTGAGAGGGAAGTTGAAGTGAAAAGCGCCCAATTTTCGCCGTTTTCTGACTCATTCAAAATGCTAACGTCTTCAGCGCTGTTTTTCCATTTTTCGCCAGCGCCCTTTGACAACAAAATGCGCAAAGCCTTGTTTGCGTCTGAGGAAAGAGGTGGCAAGTTGAACAAAAATCCCGCCGTTTCCTTTTCATCACGGCAGTTTATGAGGGCTGTTTGAGTGTCTATCGATGATTTTCCAAGAGAGACGAGATAGCGCGGAAAATCTTGTGCGGAAACATAAAAAGAAAGAAAGCCTCGGAAAACTGAAAGCGAATCATAATAGGGAACGCTGAAGATTATCCGGCTTGAGTTTTCGTTCGATGAGTCAAAAACAATTTTGACACGCTCAGAAAGCTCCTCGATTGTTCTTGGCGCAATTCCTGTGTCCTCTGGGCTGATTCGGGCAAACGCGATTTCGCCTGAAATATCGCCGTAGTTTTTGTATTCGACGCTCCTTTCGGTCTTTGAAATAATATCGTTTGAGAACGAGGAAAAATGCACATAGCGCGCGTTTGCGTCGATGAAACGGAGTCCGAGAAGTCCTGTCGTGCTCATGAAAAGGTCGCCTGTGACTTTCGTTCTCATCTGCGTGTCGATGTCAGAAGGCGTTTTTTGCAAGAAAGACTCAACAAAAGAGTTCAGCGCGTACTCCGAAAAGCGCTCTTTTTCGCTCTTGAGGTAAGAATCAAGCAGATAGGCGTCTTCGGCTGTTTTTTTCAAGTATGAGGAAATGACGGCAGGCTGATAAAACTTTGTTTCCAAAAAAGAGCACACGTCAGTTAATGCCGTCGCGAAAAATACGGCGGACACAAGAATTGTGAAAAGCAAACTGACAGCGATTTTCTGCAAAGACGACATTTATTTTACCTTTGTTGCTCTTTTATTTTCGGCGTTTGGCTCTTGTTTTCGCACCCGAAAAAATATCTTCGAAAATAAGTGCCAGAACGTTCAAGAAAAACATCAAAAGCATGATAGTTTTCGTTCTTTTGGTGATGTTTTTGCTCTATATCTGTCAAAATATGAATGAAAGATTGTATGATTCACTCATAGTTGTGAAGTTTTTGTTTATAAACTCTCACGCTTTGACTTAAAATATCAACGCTATAACTATAATGGTCAATATTCAGAGTGAAAACTGTGATGTTTTGACTGAGAATGAACAATGCTTTGAGCATTTTCATGAATGTTCTTGCCATAAAATTAGAATCTCATGATGTTTTCGTGAACATTTTGACTTGAAATATGTCGCATTTGCAAGAAAAAGCGAAATATTGTAGGATAGGCGCGAGGAAAACGAATGATTGAAATCGAAGAAGAAAACGAAAAAAAAGCGCGTGCATTGCTTATCGCTCCTCCTGCAAAAAAAGGCGAGGACGGAATCCCGCGGGAGCTTCAGGGACTCGTGAAGACGCTCGGCATGGAAATCGCGGATACGATGGTGCTTTCGCGTCTTGAGGTGACGCCTGCTTACGGGCTTGGAAGCGGGAAGGCAAGCGAAATCAGCGCCCATGCGAAGAACATCGAAGCGGATTGTATCATTTTTGACTTTGAGATTGACCCGACAAAGCAGCGGAACTGGGAAAAACTTTCGGGCATTCCGTGTTTTGACCGACAGGAAGTGATTTTGCGCATTTTCGATTCTCGCGCCCGCACAAAAGAGGCGAGCCTTCAAGTTGAGCTTGCAAAATTGCAATATTCGCTCCCGCGCCTTGCTCATTCCTATGGCGATATGGCTCGTCAGCGCGGCGGAAGCTATGGCTCGAAAGGCTCTGGCGAAACGCAGCTTGAGCTTGACCGCCGCCAAGTCGAAACGAAAATCGAAGCGGTGAAAAAAGAACTTGCCAAAGTCGTAAAAGAGCGCGCAACACAGCGAAAACAGCGCGAACGGCGAAAAGAGCCGTCTTGTGCGCTTGTTGGCTACACGAACGCGGGCAAATCCAGTTTGCTTAACGCTCTGACAGACGCTGATGTTCTTGTTGAAAACAAGCTCTTTGCCACCCTTGACCCGACGACGAGAAAACTTTGTGTCAAAAACGGACGCGATATTCTTGTTACGGACACTGTCGGCTTTATCTCAAACCTTCCTCACAACCTCGTCAATGCGTTCAAATCCACTCTCGAAGAAGCCGTTCGCGCAGATTTGCTTCTGCTCGTGATTGACGCGAGCGATGAAAACGCCGAAATGCAATACGACACGGTTATTCGCGTTCTCAACGAAATCGGAGCGGGCGAGAACGAAAAAATCATTATCCTCAACAAGATGGACAGACTCAACGCTGACGACGTTCTCTATTCGCGCCTTGACGAAAAGTTTCCGCACGCGCTTAAAATCAGCGCCAAAGACAAAAGCACTCTTCCTGCTCTGGTGAGCGAAATCGTGTCGCGCCTTTCTGGTGAAATCTCGTATTATGTCGTGCCGATGGAAGAGCAAAGCCTTATCGCGCTTGTTCGGCAAAGCGGCTACATTACGGAGGAAGAATGGCTTGAGGACGGCGTTCATCTTCAGGCGCGGATTGGCTCTGGAGGAGAAAAAGCGAAAGCGCTCCTTGAAAAATACCGAGTGGACTGAAAAACGGAGGAATTATGAAAAAGTTTTATACGCCTTCATACAAAGACGATTTTGGACAAGATTTTGAAAGAGGCTCATCTGTCTCAGAATCTCGCTTTTTTGTCGTGTTGCCAAAAATTCTTTTGGCTGTCGCTTGTCTAATCGTCGTTTCGATTATCTTCATCACGGCGGCGGCGTTCGCAACAAAAAAGGCGACTCTTGCCTCAGGCTTGCGAAGAGCCGACCCCGCTCCGAACGAAAAAGAGACGAGCAAATATGCCTCATACACAGACCTTGGGCAAATGCGACTTCAGACGGCGGACGAAAACAGTGTTTTAATCCTTGAGCCGTGGTTTCCGTACAAACAAGACGACGTGGCGTTCCTCGAAGAAATCAACGAGAAGAGCCGCGCCATAAAAATCCTAATCACGTCTTATTTCAAAACAAAAACAAAGGCTGAGCTTTTGAGAGCGGGCGAAAATGCAATCAAAAAAGAGCTGCTCGACGAAATAAACAATATGCTTGTGATGGGAAAGTTCAGCGCGATATATTTCAGCGAATATCTTTTCTTGAATTAAGTGCAACCAAAATGACTTCTTCGTGTCTAAAAGGCAAAGAGAAATAAAGTGGAGGCTTTTTTATGAATACAGCAATGACATCGCCAGCGGCGCAAGTTGTTGTCGCGGTAATTCCGATTGTCGGAATTGTGATTGGCGGAATCGTTGTGTTCTTTTACCTTTTGTGGCGGCATCACGAAGTAAAATTGCAAATTCAAAAAGGAACGTATGCACCTCGCGAACTGAACATCAAAATGTTCGCGCTTCTTGCAGGACTTCTGCTCGTTTGCGTCGGACTGATGCTTTCAATACTCTTTGCGCTTCTTGACGGGCTTTCCTACACACTGCTCGGAGGCTTAATCCCAACAGCGATTGGAATAGGGCTTCTTGTTTTCTGCAAACTTATTGAAAAAACAAAGTAATGGACAAGGCTCTCCCGCCGTCGCTCAGAAGCATCGAACGAATAATTACTCAAAGACGCGATTTTTCGCTCGTAAAATCAGCGATTGCAGGCGATGAAGCCTCGTTTTCAAAATTGATGAGCCTTTACAAAACAAAAATCACTGCTCTTGCAAAAGGCTTTTTTCGAGAAGAAGCAGATATCGACGATTTTGTGCAAGAAGTTTTTTTGCGTGTTTACACAAAACTTGACACCTTCCGCGGAGAGAGCATGTTTTCAACGTGGCTCACCCGCCTTGCCTACAACATCGCCGTGAACTCCGTGCAAAGACGAAAGACTTACCTTTCGCTTTCAGAAGACACGGAAATCGCTTCTCCCGGCTTCACGCCCGAAGAAAATGAAATCCGACGAATCACAAAAGAAGCGGTACGAGAAGCAATCTCATCGCTTGAAGAAAAATATGCTGTCTGCCTTGATTTGTACTTTTTTCATGACATTCAGTATTCCCAAATCAGCGAAATCACAGGATTTCCGGAAAACACGATAAAATCGCATATTTTCCGCGCAAAGAAGATTCTGAAAGAGAAACTCAAGGAGTTAGTATGAAAAATATAAAATGCGAAAAAATAATGGACGAATATCTCTTGCTCGACAAAGACTCAAGACTGCCTTTGCACCTTTCGCTTCACCTGCTTTCTTGCCCGCAATGCCGAAGCCAAGTGCGCCTTTTGACAAGAGCCGAGCACCTTGCAGCCTTCCCGCTTTGCACTCCAGCCCTCGAAACAGACATCACGATTGCAAGCGTCTTAAAAAAGATTGACGCGATGAAAAACACATCCGTCCCGAACCCAATATCGCTAAAACGCTGGGTCGTCTCAGGTGTTCTGATGGTGATTTTGATGCTCTCGTTTTTCATCTTCCTCGCGTGGCTTTCCCCTGCTCTGAAAATCGCGTTTTGCATCGTTTTTGCCCTCATCATCACGATTTACAGCGCTCTTTTCATTGACAGCAATATTGATTTTTTCATCAAAAAGATAAACACAAGAGATTTCATCGTTCCCACGCCTTCGTTCTGACGAGGAAAGCCGTGTTTTTGTGAATTATGATTTCATAATTGTCCACGCGAGCCTGTTTTTGTGAATTATGATTTCATAATTGACTGACGCAGGCCTGTTTTTGTGAATTATGATTTCGGAATTGGTCACGCGAGCATGTTTTGGCGAATTATGATTTCGGAATTGCTCATTGCAAGCATGTTTTTGCCAATTCCAGTTTCGGAATTGACTGCTGCAACGTGTTTTGGGCAATTCCGATTTCGGAAAATGACAAAACAAGGGTGAAATGTCATTTTCCAGTTTCGGAATGCGTTACGCGAGCGTGTTTTGCTCAATTCCGGTTTCGGAATCAGAACTGGCAGACTCTCTCGTGGAGTTTTTTCTTCGCGTCTTCTCCGAATAGGGCTTCAACAAGCGCAAGTGCAAAGTGGGCTGCCGCGCCCGCTCCTTTTCCTGTGATGATGTTGCCGCTTTTTACGGCAGGAACTTCTCCTGTGTGGACTGAGCCTTCAAAAAGCGCCTTGTAGTTCTCTCCGCAGAACTTTTGCGCGTCGTTTTCCATTCCCGTGTAGCAGGTGTATTTTTTCCCTTTGAGAAGCCCGAGTTTTCCAAGAACGACGACGGGAGCGGCGCAAATTGCGCTGACGATTTTTCCCTTTTCGTTCATCTTCAAAACGTAATCGCAAACTTCTTTAGAGGCTGCAAGGTTTGTTGAACCTGGCATTCCGCCTGGAAGGAAAACGAGGTCTGCAAGTTCTTTTTCGTCGGCGAGAAACTCGTCAATCGTCTTGTCTGCGATGACAGGAATGCAGTGCGACGAGACGACGATGTGCCCGTAGCTTGGCATGTCGTCAATAGAGCATGGGTGATTTACTGTTTTTGCAGGCGGAACTGCGACCGTGATGACCGTGCAGCCCGCTCGTCTCAAGTAATCGACAGGCGTGAGCGCTTCGACTTCCTCGAAGCCTTCTGACAAAAAAACAACTGCTTTTTTTGTTGAATCCATAAAAAAAACTCCTTAAAAAATTGTTTTCCTTGAAAATCTGGCGTCTTTAGGCTAATATTTATCTTATGAAACAAGTCCTAATTATAAATGCGTCCCCGCTTTTTCATGAGTTCCTCCGCGACAAATTGAAGTCCGAAGGCATCGAAGTTGAAACCGCAGAGCGTCGCGATGCTTTCCCAAAACTTGTATCGAGTCTTCCAGACCTTGTGATTATCGCAGGCCCTGAGATTCAGCGTGAAAAGGTTCGCGCTCTCACGGAATACGGTGTTATCAAATATTTTACAAAGCCAATAAAGTTCGATATTTTCTTTGAAACAATTGGCAAAATTTTGAAAGCAGAGTTCACTCTTGATGATACTCATTCAATTGTCGATGTTCACGTTAATAATAATATCATATTTATTGAGATTGCGCAGGGGTTGAATCGTGAAAAACTTTCGCTTTTGAAATACAAAATTGCAGAGATTATCACGAAGAATAATCTTATGCGCCCGAAAGTCATTGTGATGTTCTCTGATGTGGAGTTCTCTTTTGTTGATGGCGTTAATCTTGAAATCGTTTTTGACGCGATTATCAGTGAGCCTCGAATCGACAAGCGCGGTGTGAAAATACTTTCGTTTGACCCGTTCGTAAAATCTCTTATCCGCGGTCACAAGCAATATTCTGATTTTGAGGTATGCAAGGATTTGTCAAAGATTGCGCCATCGCTTGTTGAGGAATCTTCTTCTGAAAGCGTTACTGATTTGATTTCAGCGAAAATCCTTACTGCTGACAATTCTGAGGAAGGCTCTGTTCACACGCAATTCTATTCTGAAAACGCAGACGACAATTCTACGGGAAGCGTTCTTCGTATTGCTGTTGTTGATGATGACCCGCTTGTAAGAAAATTGCTTTATGCGACTTTTGTTGCAATAAATGCTGAATGTATAACTTTTGAAAACGGCGAATCGTTCTTGAAGAGCGCAAAAACGAAGCCTTTTGATTTGGTGATTCTTGATATTCTTATGCCAGGAATGACTGGTTTTGAGGCTTTGAAGCATCTTCGCGAAGACTGCGAGGGAAACTCGACAACGCCTGTCATAATTTATTCGCAAGTTGTTCAAAAGGAATCTGTTGTTTCGGCGCTTTCGATGGGCGCTGGAAGTTATCTTGTGAAGCCTCAAAAACCTGCTGTAATCGTAAACAAGGCAATGGAATTGCTCCATCCGAGCGCAAACTAAAATATGAGCGAAAACGAACCTGGAAGCCGTTTCCTTGCAAATACTCTTCACGAAATCCGAACGCCAATTCAAACGATAATTGGCGCTTCGGAGCTTCTTCTTGAAACACAGTTGACGCAAGAGCAAAATGAATATCTTCATCAGATAAAATTCAGTGCGAATGTTCTTTTGTCGCTTGCTAATGATGTTCTTGATTTTTCAAAAATCCGCTCTTCTGAGTTCAAACTTGAGAAAATCCCTTTTGACCCTGCCGAACTCACGGAGCAAACTGCCGATTTGGTGAGCATTGACGCTGCTTCAAAATCGTTAGAGCTTGTAACTGACATCGCCTTTGGTGTTCCTGAGTTTGTTTTGGGAGACCCTGTTCGCGTTCAACAGATTTTGCTTAATCTTTTGAAAAACGCAGTGAAGTTCACTCAAGAGGGCTATGTGAAAGCGTCTTTGAAAATGACGAAAGACGAAAAAACTGGCGCTGAGTTCCTTGATTTTCATGTTTGCGATTCAGGAATTGGTGTTGCTCCTGACAAACGCGAGTCAATTTTCACTGATTACTATCAAGTTGACGCATCTATTTCAAGAAAATACGGTGGCACAGGATTAGGGCTTTCAATTTGCAAAAGCCTTGTTGAAGCGATGAGTGGCTACATAGAAGTGAAAGAAAACGGCGAAAATGGTGGAGTTGGTTCTGATTTCCATTTCTTGCTTCCGTATTATTTTGCAGGCGCGTCTTCGTTTTATTCTGAAAAGCGGCGTATTCCAGAGAACAAGCGTATTCTTATTGTTGATGACAGCGCCCTTTCTGCGTCAAGCATTGCAAAAAAGCTCTTGTCGTTCGGAAATTGCGAAATCGAAATGGCGTATTCTGGTGAAAAGGCTCTTGAACTTATGCGCTCTAGAGTGGCTGAAAATCGTGTGTTCGATGTTGTTTTAATTGATTTGCTGATGCCTGTCATGGACGGTTGGCGTCTTGCAGCAATTATAAATCACGACACTAAGATAAACGGCTCTGCGCTTTATCTTATGCTTCCAGAAGGTCAGTTGAGCCGCGATGCAAAGATGAAATCGCTGGGATGGTTCAATGACTATATCCGAAAGCCTGTAAAGCGGGAAGACCTTGGGCGAAAGATAGTTGATTCGCTTTTGGAGCCTCTTGACCTTTTGCCTGTAGAGCCAATTTCTCCGATTGTTTCAAGCGATGAATCTCTTGCTTCTGGTTTGAAAATCCTAATCGCCGAAGACCATCCTGTGAACAGAAAGATTTTGGACGCCTTTTTGAAGAAATTTGGTGCAGAAACATTTTTGGCAGAAGATGGTGTAAAAGCGGTTCAAACTGCAACAGACAATCCTGATATAAAAATCATTTTTATGGATATTCAAATGCCCGAAAAAGACGGCGCTGACGCTGCGAAAGAACTTCGCGGAAATGGTTGGCGTGGGATTATAATTGCTTGCACTGCAAACTCTGATACTGCGGATTTTGAAAACTACAAGAAAATAGGAATGGACGATGTTCTTGTAAAACCGTTCAGCAAAAACCGAGTGCGTGAACTTCTTGAAAAATGGATAACGGTTCTCGACGAGGTTCGTTCTGCTGGAGGCGGAATGATTTATGATTAAAACAAATTATCACACACATTCAATTTTTTGCGATGGAAAAAACACGGCTGAAGAGATGGTTTTAAGCGCAATCGAAAAAGATTTTTCGATACTTGGCTTCTCATCTCACAGCATGTGCAATTTCTCTGATTGCTGGCATTTGCCTGCACGAAATCACAGTGCGTATGTCGAAGAAATTCGCAGATTGCAAAGCGCTTATGCGGACAAAATCAAGATAATGCTTGGTTTTGAGGCGGATTATATTTGTGGCTTGTGCAAACCGAGCAAAAAAGACGATTATGCGCCATTTAGCCCTGATTATTTGATAGGTGCGGTTCATTTTGTGATGAACGAAAACGGCTGCTTTGCTGTTGATGATGCAGTCGAGAATGTGAAAAAAGGGCTTGAAACTGTTTTTGGCTCAAATAAGCGCGAACTCGTTCACTCATATTTTGAAGCCGAGCGCAAAATGCTTGAGAAAGGTGATTTTGATATAATCGCACATGCAGACCTTATCCGAAAGCCTAATAAAGCGCTTGAACTTTTTGATGAAGATTCGACTGAATACAAAGAAGAGCTTTTCTTGACTGCAAAAGCAATAAAAAAAGCTGGCGTCATAGCAGAAGTGAATATTGGAGGAATGGCTCGCGGTTATATGGACTCACCTTATCCGTCGCCATATTTTCTCTCACTTTTGAGCGAGATGAATGTGCCTGTAACGTATAGCGCAGACGCACATAATGCCTCAAACCTTGATTTTGGCTATGCAGATGCGCTTTCCTATATAAAACGCGCTGGATACACGGAAATTGCTTACCTTGAACCCAACGCGATAAAGTTTCAAAAAATCAACTAGCGGTTTCGTCTCTCTTCTTTTGCCTTACATTCAATGCAAAGGTCAGCGTAAGGAATAGACTCAAGACGTGCTTCTGGAATATCTTTTCCGCACATCAAGCATTTTCCATAAGTACCGCGGTCAATGCTTTCGAGCGCATTGTTGATGAGAGTCAGGCGCAAAGCGTCCTGCTGACCGATAGAATCGAGCAGTGTGCGGTCAATTGCGTCTGAAGCAATATCCACCTCGTCGCCAGATTCAGCAGTACCAGTCAGTTTTCTCATATCTTCACTTTGAGCAGAAAGAGAAGCCAAGAGCATACTGCGCTGCTCAATAAGTTTTTGTTTTTGCTGTTCGATAAATTCTTTAGTCATCAATTAAACTCCCGTTGACAATATCGTAAGTTTTATTCATACTAATATCGTCAAAAGACGACGACTTTTTTATTGAATTTGTTTTTTTATTGGAGGAATCGTGGCTAAGGAAGAAGCGATTGAGGTCGAGGGCGTTGTAAAAGAGGCATTGCCTAATACAATGTTCCGTGTTGAGTTGCAAAATAAGCATGTTATTTTGGCTCAGCTTTCTGGAAAAATGCGAAAGCATTATATCAAAATTGTCCCGGGCGACAGCGTAAAAGTTGCTTTGTCTCCGTATGATTTGAACCGCGGACGAATCATTTTCCGCGAGCGATAAACAAGCCCCGCCTATTTTTATCAAAATCCCAAAAAAAAGAACCCGCCGCAGAACTGCTTAAAAACGGGTTTCTTTTTTTTGCCTTCATAAACTTTTGTGCTTTTACCAGAAGAACCAAGTCGTTGAAGAATTGCTGCTCGTGTTGCTTGAGCGCGAGAACAGCGACTTGAATGAGCGTGATATTCCGCTAATACCGCCAATAATCATAAGAAGACCAATTGGGAAAAGCCAAATGAGATTCAAGCCCATAATCGTCATCAAAAAATAAAGCAGAATCGAAAGAACAGAGCCTGATTTAGACGGCTTTGCGCCCGAAAAATGCGGATTCCAAGTGTAATAATGATAGCCGTTTGAAGAGTTGTATCTTGTGCTGCCCTCGCTTCTTGCCCACTGCGCGAACGGGTCAGAATAATCCTCGCCTGACTGAGAAGCCCAATCATAAGCGCTTTGCCGTGCGCGATAAGAAGAATCATAATCAGAGCCGTAGCGGTCGTATTCTGCGCGCTTTGCCTCGTCGCTCAAAACAGAGTAGGCGGCATTTATCTTCTTGAACATATCTTCAGCTTCGGCGTTTCCAGCATTTCTGTCAGGGTGATACTTGAACGCCTGAGTTCTGTATGCTTTTTTGATTTCGTCCTGCGTTGCGTCTTTTGACACGCCCAAAATTTCGTAATAATTCGTAGATTCCAAATCTATTCTCCTTTTCAATCAAAAAGAAAATTCATTCCCAAAAAAAATGTTACAGCGACATCTTTAAAATATTGCAATCGCACACAAAAAGCAAATATTTTTTGTTTATTTCTCGCGAATCATGACCCAAGTCGCGCCCGTTCCGCCCATGTATCTGTCGGGGTGTCCCGAAGAGCCGAGCCGCGCGTCCTGCTCGATAAAAGATTTCACCATCGGGCCCAAAACAGGGTCAGAGCCGCGCGAATGCGAGCCTTTTCCGTGAATGATGAGGATTTTTCGAAGCCCGCGCGCCTGACAGTCGCCCACGAAAGCGTTGAGACGCGCCCAAGCCTCATCGCGTGAAAGCCCGTGCAAGTCAATCCGCGCCTCAACCTGCATCTCGCGGATATAAGTGCGGCTTCTCATCTTCATGCTCTCGGAATATTCATCGGCAAGCGCGTCCTTGTCAACCGTGTCGTGCTGCCTCAGCCATGCTTCCATCGGATTTATCTTTTTTTCGGCATCTTTTTTCATCTCCCTCTCAAGAGAATAGCCCTGCCTCAAAAGCTCCTTTTCTTCCTTCGTCGGAGCGTTCGCCTTCTTGTGCGAAACCTGCGGGTCTCCTTTTTTTGCCCGCCCCTTGTTCGCTTCGGCTCTCTCCATGTCGTCCCATTGGTTCAAAATACTAGCAAAGTCCATTTGTCCCTCCAAAGCGCAATTATTGCAGAAATGCCTTTGTTTTTCAACAAGGTTTTTCTTCATCGCCTTTTTCTCTTGCCGTCTCAAAATAGAATAGAGCGACTTTTCTTGTTTTTTCCCCATTTTCGCGTAGAATTGGCAGAAAACAGGCGAAGTCAGTTATTTCTACGTAGAAATGAGCAAAATCAGTCAAAGTCCGTCATTTCTACGTACGAAATGAGCAAAATCAGTCAAAATCCGTCAATTCTACGTAGAAAAAGCAAAAAATAACTGTTTTCTTTCAGTCCTATTTAAGAAAGAGTGGAAAACGGTCATTTTTCGATTTCAAACACCGTTGATTTTATCGGCTCGACCATCTCGACAGGAACCCAGCCTTCGACGTTGTTGAACGCGATGTAAAGCCAGCCCGGCGTGCGCTCCATGATGCGGACTCGGTTTCCGCCGTGAATGTAGAACGACGTTTTTGAGCTTTTTTCTGGAATCGGATAGACTTCGCCGCCTGTGAAAACGCCGTATGGCACGATTTGGCGCGCTGTGAAGACGACTGCGAACGCGATGAGGGCGACGAGGGCGAAAAAGAGTGAGAAGGCGTGCGCGTTCCGTTTTTTGCGCAAGAAGAGGACTGCGAGAAAAAGCGTCAGCAGAGCAAAAATCCAAAGCATGAGCGGGACTGCGATATATGGCTCGTCCTCTCCCGGAACGAGTCCCATCGCGCTTTCAACTTGGCGTCGGACGTTCCGCGTGTTGCTGAACGGAAGGCTTCGCCTTTCTTTGTCGCGAAGGCGCGAGAGAACGCGGATTTCGGTGCTGACTGGCTCTGCAATTTCGCTTTCTTCGTCCTCGTCGCCTGTCGGCGTGAAGGCGTAGGCAAAAAGGCTGTCTGTTTCTTCTTTTTTGCTTGCGCTCTCGGTTTTTTGCTCTGATTTTTTGACGAAGATTGTCTTTGAGGCGTCGAGCGAGAGTTCTGCTTTTGCGCCTGAGTATGTTGTGAACGAAAGTTTTACGGCAGGAAGCTTTGTCTCGCCTGAAACGAGCGGAATCCACTCAAAGCGGGCGAGGGCGACTTTGTTTGAGGAAAACTCCCGCCTGGCGCTGTTTGCTTTTACGGACGGGAATGTTTCGAGTTCGCGAAAAAGGGCGTTTTCTGGAATGTCGTATGAGTATGATACGACTTGATGAAAGAAGCGCGCAAAGACTGTGAACTCAATCGCCTTTCCTTCTGTCGCTGTGAAGTCGCCCTCGACTCCTTTTGTGAACTCGCAGAAAAGCTCCGGCTGGATTGTTGCGGGATTTTGGAAAACTTGGAGCGGCTGGAACGGAATCGAATACTTCAGGTCATCGATTCTGACTTGGAGGTTCGGAAGCTGGAAATATCCGTCCTGAAAAAACAAGACGTAAAACTCGATTCTTGTTCCTGTTGTGCCGTTTTCATACAAGTACGGGCTTTTTTTGGAAAGCGCAATCGACGCCTCTTCGCTGAGTTCTGGCGTTGAGAACTCTACTGAGGAAGGGTCTGTGTCCGGCAAATCCAAAATGTAGATTGTCTGGTTTCCGACTATTGCGCTTTCGCTTTGCGGAATGACTTCAAGAGCGAAGAGTTTTGCGCTCATGACAAGAAAGGCGAGTGTTAATAGTCGTTTTCCGAATTGGATGAAGATTGGTTTTCTTGATTTTTCCATTGTTTTTTATCGTTCTCCTGAATAACTGAAAATACTGCGTCCTCAACGGTGCTTGCGCTTTCGTTTTGTGCGACTGGGAGCAGTTGTTGTTCTCCGTTTCGCGCTTGGGATTCTTCGCGCTGCTGCAATGAGAGTTCAAGATTTATTTTTGCGTTTATGTTTGTGCTGTCTATCAAGAGGGACTGCTTGAAATAGTCGGCGGCGGCTGTGTAATCGCCTTTTCTGTGCGATATTATTCCAAGATTGTAAAGCGCTGAAAACCTGACTGACGGGGAAGCGTCGGGCGCAACGAGAACGAACTTCGAAGAAGCGGCTTCTGCTTCGTTTTGTATCAGATATGTGGAAGCAAGGTTGTAAAGCGCGTATTCACGAAGAAAATCGTTCTGAGATGCTTCTGCGCTTTCGGCGGCACGAAGGAAATCGGCTGTTGCCTGCCTGTATTTTTTCTGGTGATAATTCCACGTTCCCTCTAGTATTGACTTTGATTCTTCAAACGCGGCTGAGCACGATGAAAGCGAAACGCAAAGAAGAACGGCCGCGCTCGCTTTTAGCGCTCTTTTTTTTCGGAACATTGAAAAATCAGCCTCTCCGATTATGAACGACAAGAGAAAAAACATAATCGCAAGAGCGGTGAAAAGCCCTTCGCGCTGAATTGGCTGGACTTCGTAAGAAACGTGCTGGCGGTCGTTTTTTTGCGAGAGCGCTGAAATGCTTGAAAGGATTTTGAGAGCCGAGCCGAGTTCTGAGGCGTCAACAAAATCAAGAGATGCTGTTTTTACTCCTTTCGCTCTTTTTATGCCGCCCTTTTTTGCCTGCACGGTTTTTATTGTGTCGCGGATTTTTGCGGCTCTGAGCGCTGTTTTTATGATTGTCGTCTCATCTCCTGCATACACTTCGCTTTCGCGCTCGCTTCCGAACCCGATTATGATAACCGAAATCCCGTATTTTAGCGCTTCGGCAAGGGAGGCGCTGAGACGGCTGTCTGTTTCTTCGCCGTCGGTGAAAACCCAAATTGATGCTTCTCTTGAAGACTGCGACGGGAATGAGCGGATTGCCTCTTCGATGCCCTTTCCGATGCTTGTTCCGACTGCGCTCATCAGTTTTGGGGAAAGCGTGTTCAGCAAAGGCTTTATGCTTGCGCTGTCTTCTGTGAGCGGGACTGCGAGTATTCCGTCTCCTTTTGCAAGGACAACGCTGACGCTTGTTCCCTCCATTCGCTCAAGGAGCTCGTTTGCGTATGCGGTTGCGGCGCAAAGGCGAGTCGTTCCGCCTGGTGCGTCTTTTGCGAGCATGCTGTACGAGATGTCGAAGACGAGCGAGACTGCTTCTCCTGTTTTTGGCACTGGAACGGCCTGGCTTCCCCACGAGATTCCGGCAAATGCAAGCGAAAGGCAAATCCACGAAAATGCGCGGAAGGCTTCTCGCAAAAGGAGCGTTCTTCTCAATCGCCTGAAAGAGCGTGTTTGGATATCCGAGATTTTCATCTCTTCTTTTTGGGCGTCTCCGAAATTGTTTTTCAGTGATTTTAGCAGTTTGACATATCTGAAAATCGTGTAAATCGAGGACGGAACCAATATAAGAAGCGCATAGAATGCGAATGGTCTAGAGATTTCAATGTTCATAAAAGCTCCTTTAGGTAAAGGCGTCTCAAAATCCACGCAAGAGCGGAAAGAATGAGTGCTGAGAGCAAGAACGCAGGGCTAAAATGTGAATCCGATGATTTTATGTGATAGCTTTGAGCAAAAATCTGCTCTTTTGCGATTGCGGCGACAATCGACGAGAACTCGCCCATGTTCTCCACGCTAAAATAACTTCCGCCTGCGTTGTACGCGATTTCGCGAAGTTGCTCTGTGTCAAATGCGCTGTCAAGATAGCCCGAAACTACGCGTCCAGTCTTTTTGTCGACGTATTCAAGGCTGACCATTCCGCGAGTGCCGAGTCCGAGAACATAAAGCGAAATCCCGTTGTCGCGGGCAAGACGCGCCGCTGTGTTCGGGTGGATTTCGCCTGCATTGTTCTCTCCGTCTGTCACAAGAACAATGCACTTTTTTGGCGCTGATGAAGAAATGAGGTGATAAACGGCTGTCGTCAATCCTGTTCCGATTGCGCTTCCGTCTCCCATCTCGCCTGGCGAGAGCTGCTCAAGGCGCTGCAAAAATGCGTTGTGGTCAGTCGTCGGCGGCACGACAACAGCCGCTTCGCTTGCCATTGCAACAAGCGCAAACGATGTTCCTGCGTTTTGCTGAACAAGTTGCTTTACGACTTGTTTTGCAGCCTCAAGTCTTGTGCCCGAGGCTATGTCTTTTGCCGCCATTGAAGGACTTGTGTCAATCACAAAGGCAATGTCAGCGCCTCTTGATGTGTAGATTTTTTCTTGATTTCTGACAACAGGAGAGGCGAGGGCGATTACAGCGCAAACATACGAAAGCGCAAGAATGAACTCCGAAATCGCAGAAAGAATGCCGTGAATGCCTCCGAGCCATTCAAATCGCTCTCCGTTCCAATCGCAAAATGTCAGCGGAAATGAAATCCCCGAGAAAATCTTCAAGTAGCGGACGATATACAACAGCGGCACAAAAATCAAAAGCAAGAATGCCGCTGGATTTTGAAAACTTGGCATTATTCTCCTCCCCGCTCAAGAAACGATATCGCATTGCAAAGCGTTTGCGCCAACTCCGCTCGCTCCCCGTCCAACAAAGCGGCGTCATGCTTTGACGGTGGCAAAAGGCGACTGTCGAGAGAGCCTTGTGCATATCGAATGTAATCTGTGCGCTTGAAAAGAACAATCAGCTCTTCTATTCGCATTTTCTTTGCGAACACTTTTGTTTTGTCCGAAATCTCGGCAAAAATCGCTTCGAGCTCTCTTGTGTCGTAAGTTGCAAATGGGCGGTCAAAGCGATAAGCAAGATATGCTCTCGTGATTTCCTGAAGCTCTGCGCAGAATGCGCAATCGCTTTGCTCTTCGTTTTTCAGGAGCTTTTTTGCCCTCTTTATGGCTCTTCTTGCGTTCCTTCCGTAGCCCATGATGACTTGGAGGCGTTTTAATGCGCTCACGACTTGCTTTATGTGCGCAAGCATAAAACAAATTGCCGTGAGAAAAAGAACCGCGCCTGCAATGAGCGCATACACGATATAAATCGTGCCCGGAACAAGAATCGGAGCGGCGGGCGGCTGCAAAAGAGTGGCGTGCATTTTTTCGCTGACAGAAAGAACAGAAACACCTGCGATTTTCATCGTGCATTTCTTTTTCTGGCTTTTTGACAGCCCTGAATAATACAAAATGTCTTGAATATCAAACTCACGGAACGCGAAAACACCAGGCTTCCAAGGCACAAACGTAATCGTGAGATTGTAATCAAGCCCTGTGTGTGTCAAAGTGATTTTTTTTATCGTGCAGTTTTCGCTTTCGACTGTGGAAGCAAAAATCGGAAAATCAGAACGAAGCGAAAACTCTCCGTCTGTGTTCTCGCTGTCAGCAAAAATGTCCACTGGAGTGCGAAAAACGTATTGCACGAAAACAGTGTCGCCAACAAATATCTCGTGAGGCGTTACAATTTGGTTTGCTTCAAGAGAAGGCGTATCCGCAAAAACCGAGAGTGCAGAAAATAAAAGCGATATAAACAGAATAATGCTCTTCATCGCCTCTCCCTCGAAGCAAAGTAGCGTGACAAAACAAGAACAGGGTCGTCTGCTGTGGAAAGCTCGAGCGGAACGCCGCCGCAACGGATACATTCCTCTTTCCATTTTTCGATTCTCTCCCGCTCAGCATCTCGCCATGCGCGACGGAAAACACCAGACGACGTTGGAAAAATAGCGCGTTTCAGCGTTTCGATGTCGGTGAACGGGATTGAGCCTGTGTCAGGAAGTTCTGAGTCAATCGGGTCGCTTATGCGCACAGCGATGACGTCGTGTCGCCCTGCAAGATACGAGAACGGCTTTCTCCAGCCTCCTGCGCGAAAATCAGAAAGCACAAAAACAAGCGCCCGTTTTCGGAGGATTTTTCCGGAGCCTTGAAGAGCTGCCGCAAGATGAGAGCCTCGCTTTTTGCACCCCTCGTAATTGTCGAGGCGGGATAAAATCAGCTGCACCGTGTTTTTCCCGCCTTTCGGGGCAAGGGCAAACTCGATTTCGCTTGAGAAAAGCACCGCGCCGACAGGACTTGAAGATTGCTCTGCAACGAGCGTCAGCAACTCCGCCGTTTCGACAGCGGCATCAAGCCTAGTGCGAGAAAGAGTTCCTGTGTGCATAGAAAGAGAGCGGTCAACGACAAGAAAAATCTGAAGCTCGCGGTCTTCGCTGAAAAGTTTGACATACGGCTTTCCAAGTCGTGCCGTAACGTTCCAGTCGATAGCGCGGACATCATCTCCGCGAAGATAATCGCGAACACCGCAGAACTCAATGCCCTGCCCGTAATACATCGAATGAAAGTTTCCGAGACGAAGACTTTTGACAAGAGTGCGGGCTGCCAGCTGCAACCTTTTTGCACGACGCGAAAGTTGAGTGTAATCCTGTTCCATTCAAGCGCCCTCGCTCACGGAACAGGCATCAAAGAAAGAATGCGCGAAATGAGAGTGTCAGCGTCAACACCGTCCGCTGCCGCTTCGTAAGAAAGAACGAGTCGATGGCGCAAAACAGAATGCGCAACGGATTTCACGTCCTCCGGAAGCACGAACGAGCGACCTGCGAAAAGCGCCTTTGCCTTTGCACAGCGCACAAGAGCGATGCCCGCGCGAGGAGAAGCGCCAAAAGAAATATATCTTGCAATATCAGATTTCTTGTTTGCAGCCTCATCGTCAAGAGGGCGCGTTACACGAACGACCGACACGATGTATTCAATGATTTTCTCTGAGCAGACGATTGCGTCCAAGACAGCGCGACATTTTGCAAGATTTTCTGCGCTGAAAACCTGATTCACAGGATAAGCCGCGCTCCTTCCTTCCGCTCTGACGATGTTGAGCTCTTCTGAAGGCGTCGGGTACGGGACATGCACTTTCAGCAAGAAGCGGTCAAGCTCCGCCTCTGGAAGCCCATAAGTTCCCTCTTGCTCAATCGGGTTTTGTGTTGCAAGCACAAAAAAAGGCTTTGGAAGCGCGTATGATTTTTCGCCGATTGTAACCTGCTCCTCCGCCATCGCCTCAAGAAGCGCTGACTGCACCTTTGCTGGCGCTCGGTTGATTTCGTCGGCAAGCACGATATTTGCAAAAACAGGACCTTTTCTCACCGTGAACTGACCGCTTGACTGCTCGTAAATGAGCGTTCCTGAAATATCTGCCGGAAGCAAATCAGGCGTGAACTGGACACGCTTGAACGAAAGCCCTGAAATCTCTGCGAATGTCTTTACTGCGAGTGTTTTTGCAAGTCCCGGAACACCCTCAAGAAGAACGTGTCCGCCTGTGATTAGCGCCATCAAAACGCCGTCTGTGATTTCTGATTGCCCGACAATTCGCTTTGCGACTTCGGCTCGGCATTGCGCTATAAGATTTTTGCATTCTTCCAAATCCGAATGCAAAATCTCCTGACTTGTATTTTCCATAAAAAAACTCTCCCGTTTTTTCAATGCGATTTGGTCTATCATACAAAAAATATCCTCTCTCGTAAATAACCCGCTGTTTTCTCGGCTCTTTTTTGGATTACAAAGGATAAAAGTTATTCAGATGACATATTTTTAACTGTCGTTTCATCGCTGTAACAATTGTGTTAAAGATAACAAATGTTAGTTTTAAGACTGCGAGCCAGCGAGGCTTTAAACAAATGTTTAAAAGGCGAAATTCACTCCAGCGAGGCTTTTAACAAATGTTTAAAGCACGAAATTCACTCCAGCGAGGTTTTAAACAAATGTTTAAAGCACGAAATTCACTCCAGCGAAGCTTTTAACAAATGTTTGAAAGGCAAAATTCACTCCAGCGGGAGATTTTACAAAAAAAAAGGATGTGTTTTGGAAAGTGCTGTCATGCTGAACTTGATTCAGCATCTGCTTTTGCGCCAATGACAAACAGTCAAAAAAGGAGCGTTTTTTTGAGTGCGATTTTTTTTGACGTCCGCTATAATCTAAAAATATGCAAAGCGAAAAGGAAAAAGCAAAACGACAAAAAAAAGCCCAAGTCTATGACGCGACTTCAAAAGCCGTTGTGAAAGTCGCGATGGAGAACGCGGGCTTGAGCTACCAAAGAGCCGATTATGGCACTTGTGTCATCGAAATTGAAAAATACATCTCAATCGCGTTTTTTCAAAGCTGGTCAGACGGCATTGAAGTCAATCTCAAAAAAAGCGCAGTTTCAAGTTGGACAAAAAAACTTCCTGAATTGCTCTCTGTCGTTGCTGGCGGAAAAATCGATGTTTCGGCAGTCAGAGAAAAAGCGGCTGAGCTTGGGCTTGAGACGGGCGGAAAGTGCTATTTGAGCTTCAACAAAGACAAAACCGTCTTGAAGCACTGCCAAAATCCTGCGCTTTTTTTGGAAATCCCCAGAACAGTGCGCGAAATCCATGATGGTGCGTTTTACTTTTGCCAAGTGCAGGCCGTGAGATTTGAAAGCGGCTCACAAATCAAGAAAATAGGAATGAATGCCTTTTTGCACTGTCATCACCTTGCAAAAGTCGATTTTCCTGACGGACTTGAAGAAATCGGCTCTTACGCGTTTGAAACATGCGATGCTTTGACAAGCGCGGAGCTTCCTGACAGTGTGAGAACAATTGGAGTTAGCGCCTTTGAAGATACGGCACTAAAAAAAGTGCGGTTGCCTGTCGCTCTGGACGAAATTGCGCCAAGGCTTTTCAAAGATTGCTCGCTTCTTGAGTCGATTGATATTCCGAAAACCGTCCGAAAAATTGGATTTTTGGCTTTTGACCAATGCCCTGAACTCAGAAAAATCGAACTTCCGCCTCTTCTTGAATCAATTGGCTCTGGTGCATTTGCGCATTGCAAAAATCTTTCGCTTGTCGACTTTCCTGAAACGCTAAAGAAAATCGGGGAAAGCGCGTTTTTGAAAGCAGAAAAACTCACGGCGGTCAAAATCCCCTCGTCCGTTGAAAAAGTTGAGAGGCAAGCGTTCAGGCTCTGTACTTTGCTTTCGAGAGTTGAAATCGAAGAGGGCGTGAAAAGTTTGGACAAAGATGCTTTTGAAGGCTGCACCGCGCTTTGTGAGGTGAAATTGTGCGATTCGATTATTGAGTTGGGTGACGGCGCTTTTTCTCAGTGCAGCGCGCTGAAATCCTTTCACATCGGAAAGAGTGTCGGCTACATTGGAGTCGAAGTTTTTTGTGATTGCGTCCATCTTGAAAAAATCACGTTCGGCAACACGCTTTCTCGGTGGAAAAACGCTGTTGAGCGCAGTTTGTCTTATAACAAAGGCGTTCCTTGCAAAATTGTTCAATGCACTGACGGCGTTGCAGAGCTTTGAGGCGAAAAGAGGGCGGGCGTGTTGTGCAGAAAAAACTGGTGTGATATATTTTTGCAAATATTTTTTCGGGAGTTCTTTTTTATGGAAAATGACAAGATTATAACGATTTACACAGACGGCGGTTGCCACGGAAACCCAGGACCTGGCGGTTGGGGAGCGGTCGTTATCGCTGACGGCAAGGCGAGCGAGCTTTCTGGCGGCGAGGACATGACGACGAACAACAGAATGGAGCTTACGGCTGCAATTCAGGCGCTTTCGTATGCAAAGGCGAATTATTCGGGTTGTGGCATCAAAGTCTTTATCGACAGTCAGTATGTCAAAAACGGCATTACGCAATGGATTAAAAACTGGAAGGTGAAGGGCTGGAAAACAGCAAACAAAAAGCCTGTTCTGAATCAGGATTTGTGGCGCGAGCTCGATGCGCTTAACGAATCGCTCAGCGTTGAGTGGACTTGGGTCAAAGGACACGCCGGCGTTGAGTATAACGAAATCTGCGACTCGCTTTGTCAAAAAGAAATTGCGGCGAGAAGCCTTTAAGTGCTTGCAAAAAGTGATAAGTCCGTTATAAACTAAAAGTACAATGAAAAACATTGCTTTTACTACAGTTGCTATTTTATCAACGCTCGCTCTTTTTTCAGGGTGCGGCAAAAAAACGGAAACACAGGCAGAAACAGAGTCTTCTCTTCCTGTAACAATCGAGAAAAAACTTGCGCCAGAAACTCACACTTGGTACGCGTTTACGCAGCAGGGCATGGAAGCGGTCGATTTGCCGCAGAATGCGCCTTCTCAGTTATTTCGCCCTTGGACTGAAGCCATTCGCATTTCAAGCACGGGAAGTTCGGTCAAGCCTGTTGAGGGAAAGCCGGGAAGCATGCAAGAAGCGCTTGTTCCTCCTGCTTATGCGACGGTGAACAGACTCGGAATGCTTGTTTTTGATGGCGCAGAGCCAAAACTTATCAAAGACCCAGCGGTATTTTCTAATTCTAGTGCCGGTAATCTTGTTTTCTTTGGCGATACACCGATTTTCTCGATGTACAAGAACATCTTCTTCAACAAGAATGACGCATCTTCTTCAGAGCCGTTCCTTGTCAAGTACGACCGCGCTTCTGGAATGTGCATTCCGATTGTGTCGTATCAGAACTTGATGCTCGACAAAAACGCACAGATTACGGATTTCACGTGGAACGGCGTCGAATGGGTTTGTGCTGTGAAGACTCAGGGCGAAGAGCGTGTGATTTTTGATTACATAAAATGGACTCCGAGCGGGGACATTTCAGAACTTGCTCCTGCAAAAAACAACAACTTGATTGCGATTTCAGAAGCAGAGGAAGATGATTTCAGAAGCACAAAACTTCCTGTTGATTTCTCGCTTTCTCCTGAGCGCCTCAGAAATCTTTTGCAAGTAATCCCTGATGATTTTGGCTATCACATCGTTTGCTACCATACTAGCGGCTTTTCTCCTGTGACTTACGCGCACGGAGCGACTGACGACGGTTTTGGAGGAACAGCGCTTTTGGGCGACACATATTCGATGGCTATTTTCCAAGACGGCACGACTTATCTTTCTGGCGCACTGTTTGGAAAGCACATTATCGGACGTGAGAAGGCTGTTGCATTCAGACTTCCAAAACTTCCGGAAGGCTATGTGTATTCTGATTTTGCGCTTAGCGGCACAAATCTTTATGTGGCATGGGAAGAGGCTGATTTCTATCGTACTGGCAGAAGCGGCTTCCTTGCTGTTGATTTGGAAAAGGTTCTTTTTAAGAATTGAAAAACTTTTTGACGGTTTTGAAAGTAGCGTGTGCGCTCCTTGCTTTTTCGGCTTTTGCACACGCTCAACAAGCCACATTCATAACGCTTGGACCGCAGTTAATGCTCACGACAGACTCGGTCAGCGCTCCTTCTCCTGTTTCGCCTTCGCTCGGCATCGGGCGAACATTTCTTCTTTCTGAAAACATCGCGCTTGAAGCACACTCATCGTTTTTCACGCAGTATTATCTTTTCGACGACGAAAAAGCAAAGCCCGCAGAAGTTGAAAACCGCACGGTGCTCGCTCTTTGCGCTTTGCCGACGCTGAATCCCGTCTGGATTTGCTGCAAGGACGAAAAACAGTGGCTTGAAATCGGAGGCGGACTTGGAATCTTGGCGCGTTACGGCTTGAAAGCGAACGGTGTCAAAGACGAGGGCGATGACGTGAAAGAAATCAACCGCTATTTTTGGCGCGACCTCAATTATTTTTATCCAGACATCGCCTTCTCTTACAATCGCGTTTTGGCGTCTGTTGTTCTTGGCGCGGACTTTCGCGTCTACATTCCAGTCGCCGCACTTTCGTCCGGAAACGGCTTTGAAGAAGGCATTTTCTCTTTAAGCCTCAAAATCGGAAAACAAAAATAATTTATAAACTAAGGATTATTCTATGAAACACACTTTTATTCTCATCTCTGCTTTGTTTTTGCTCATTCCTTGCTTTTTCTCGTGCGACAACAACCGTGTAGCCCCCGAAGAACTGCACAGCCAAGGCGCTTCGTACTATTATTCCGAGGATTACAAGGCTGCAAGAAAATATTTCGAGAAAGCCGCTTCATTTGGCGTCGTTGAGAGCGCGTACAATCTTGGTTTGATGTATCTTCAAGGCTTGGGCGTGAAAAGAGACTTCAAAAAGGCGCGCGCTTGGTTTTCAAAGGCGCAAAACTATGCAGAAGCCCTCAACTGGCTCGGACTTCTTTATGAAAACGGAATCGGAGGCGAGCAGGACTTGGAAATCGCCGTCTCATATTACGAAAGTGCCATCTGCGCGGGCAGCGTTCTTGCGAAAAACAATCTTGGAAAGTGCTATTTGAACGGCTGGGGAGTCGAAAAAGATTATGACATGGCGTTTTCGCTTTTCAGCGAGGCAGCAGAAGAAAACATCGAGGACGCCTTCCGAAATCTCTCGACCATGTACCGCGAAGGGCTTGGACGGGAAATAGACATTGAAAAATCACTCGAATTAGACAAGAAAGCCGCTTCTGTCGGCTGGGAACAATTTTCAGAACCCGCCATCGAAATAGACGGCGAATAATCCACGATTGTGGAAAGGGCGTTCCGAGTCACTGGCGACGTTTCCACGTTTATGGAAAGCACATTCCGAGTCACTGGCGGCGTTTCCACATTTATGGAAAGGGCATTCCGACTTCCTGGCGGCGTTTCCACAGTTGTGGAAAGGGCATTCCGACTTCCCGACGGCGTTTCCACGATTATGGAAAGGGCGTTCCGACTCACTGGCGGCGTTTCCACTATTATGGAAAGCCCGTTCCGACTTCCCGACGGCGTTTCCCAAATTTTTT